>NZ_JBJQKY010000002.1:0-311361 GCF_046486595.1 Escherichia sp. WS3063 | reverse complement strand
CCTGAAGGGAAAGCTGCACGTAATCAGCAAGCGATATACGCAGCGAATTGAGCGGCATAACCTGAATCTGAGGCAGCACCTGGCACGGCTGGGACGGAAGTCGCTGTCGTTCTCAAAATCGGTGGAGCTGCATGACAAAGTCATCGGGCATTATCTGAACATAAAACACTATCAATAAGTTGGAGTCATTACCAAACATCTCGGTAATTCCATCTCCCGCGCTGCCAGCTAATTTTTCTTCTCTTCCGAAAAATCATCAGATTTCCATCATTTTTGGTGATGTTGTCTATTATTAATTTGCTATAGGCAAACATAAATAACATTACCTAAAAGGAAGACGTTATGGTGAAGAAGACAATTGCAGCGATCTTTTCTGTTCTGGTGCTTTCAACAGTATTAACTGCCTGCAACACCACGCGTGGCGTTGGTGAAGACATTTCTGATGGCGGTAACGCGATTTCTGGCGCAGCAACGAAAGCGCAGCAGTAAGCAATAACGGTACGACAGTTATGTCGTGCCGTTTGTTTTTTCTGCGATAGTCACAAAGGTAATAGTTGAAATTCCCCTGCCACCTGGCAAAATATCCGTTCAACCATCAGCTTTGCAGGACGACCTGCAAACGCCTCTTTTCACCGGGGACGGCCCCAATTCTCCGGAGCCTGATATGTCCTGGATTATCTTAGTTATTGCTGGTCTGCTGGAAGTGGTATGGGCCGTTGGCCTGAAATATACCCACGGCTTTAGTCGTTTGACGCCAAGTGTTATTACCGTGATGGCGATGATTGTCAGTATGGCGCTACTTGCCTGGGCGATGAAATCGTTACCAGTAGGGACGGCTTATGCCGTGTGGACGGGTATTGGCGCAGTCGGCGCGGCCATCACCGGCATTGTGCTGCTCGGTGAGTCCGCTAACCCGATGCGCCTGGCGAGTCTGGCGTTAATCGTATTGGGGATTATTGGTCTGAAACTCAGCACTCATTAACTACCGGGCTGCTGTACCCAAATAAACTTACTGACATCAAACCCTTCCCGGGTCGCGACTGCCAGCATCTCCTGTTTCACTTCGTCAGAAATGGTTGGCGTGCGGGAGAGTATCCACAGGTAGTCGCGGTCCGGGCCGCAAACCAGCGCATGGCGGTATTCCCGATCGAGTGCAATAACGTTATAACCGCCATAGAAAGGACCAAAGAATGACACTTTCAGCGCAGCGCGAGTTGGTGCGCCGGTAAAGTACGCTTTCCCTTCACTCTGCTGCCACATTCCTCTGTCAGGGTTATAGCCTTTATTAATGACATTCAGGCCGCCGTCATCACGCAGGCTGTATGTTGCGGTGACTTTTTCCAGTCCACGTTCAAAGCGGTGATCAAAACGGGCAATCTCATACCAGGTGCCGAGATAGCGTTTAGCGTCGAAATTATTCACTACGGTCACGCCACGCGGCGGCGTAGGAGAACTGCAGGCAACGACCAGAAATGCAGCTGTCGCTGCGGCAACGAGAGGGAGCAGGCGCATAAATGTTTCCTTACTGGTTTTTTCTAATTGTAGATGACAGCAAGGAAAAGCGGAGAAAAGGTCCGAAAATTCGGACCCGATGAAATTTTACTGTAGAGTGTTGAGAATCTGCCAGGCGGCGGTAACTCTCGCTGGATTGGGATAGTTTTTGTTAGCCAGCATCACGATACCCAGCTCTTTTTCTGGAATAAACGCGACATAGCTTCCAAATCCGCCGGTCGCCCCTGTTTTATGTACCCATGATGCGCGTACTGCAGGAGTTGGGGGCTTAATCGCTTTTACCGGGCGTGCTGCCAGTGCAATTTTATTGTCACTGCCGTTAATGATGCTGTCAGGATTGACCGGCCAGTCCAGCATTTCCCAGCCCAGGCCCTGATACATATCGCCGGTTTGCCAGTAGCGAGATTGTGCCAGTTGTATCCCTTGTTGAAGCGTTTTCTCAGTGATATCAAGGGGTTTTAAATTGCTTTGCACCCAGCGGGCCATATCTTCAATGGTCGACTTCACACCATAAGCTTCAGCATCTAACGCCCCTGGCGAAACATGCACTGCCTTACCTTCGCGATATCCCCAGGCGTAATTCTTTTCTTCTGCGGACGGCACATTAATCCACGTATGAGTGAGTTTGAGTGGCTGGAAGACACGAGTTTGCATCGCCTGCTCAAAACTCAAACCAGACGGCTTCACAGCCAGTGCGCCGAACAAACCGATACTGGAGTTGGCATACAGACGTTGTGTTCCTGGAGCCCATGCAGGCTGCCAGTTTTGATAGAAGCGCAGCAAGTCGCTTTAGGATTTCACCTCATCCGGCACCTGCAATGGCAGGCCGCCAGCGGTGTAGGTCGCAAGATGTAATAGTGTGATCCCATTCCATTGTTTAGCGGTAAGTTCAGGCCAGTATTTTGTCGCGGGATCGCTTAACTTGATTTCCCCTCGAGCAATAGCGTCGCCACCAAGTACGCCCGTAAATGTTTTGCTGACCGAACCTAACTCAAACAACGTTTGCTGTGTGACGGGCTGCTTTTTGGCGATGTCCGCATAGCCCCAGGTAAAGTAATAAGGTTTACCCTGATAAATTACCGCCACCGCCATACCGGGGATCTTTTGTTGCTCTATAAGCGGGGTAATTGTGCGATGCACAATATCGTTGATTTGTTGAGGGGCAGCAAATGTGGAGCAAGAGGCGGTAATTAATAAGGCGCAGAGCGTCATTTTGAACATAGGGTCTGGTTTCCATACAAAACGGCCCGCCATAGGCGGGCCGGATTTACATTGGCGATGCGTTAGATTGTAACGACACCAATCAGTGTGACAACTGTCAGGATAGCAGCCAGACCGTAGAAAACCCATTTACCCGCAGGTACGTGGATTTTCAGATCGTGCATCGCGTGGTGCATACGGTGTAAACCACACCACAGCGGCAGAACGATCATCAGGAACAGGAATACGCGACCAATGAAGCTCTGCGCGAACGCCAGAACGCGCTCGTAGCTCAGCGCATCACCCGGAAATAGCCCCAGTGGCAGCAGAATACCCACCAGCAGGATCATCACCGGCGCAATAATTGCGCTCCACATACCACCGGCCCCGAAGAGGCCCCAGAATACCGGTTCGTCAGAACGCTTTGGATTTGGATTAATCATCTCAGGCTCCTTACCAGTACAGGGCAACAAACAGGATTACGATGGTGGCAACCACAGTTACCGCCCAGAGACTTTTGATAATTGGCTCTGGTCCCATTTTTTCGTCTTTTACAATGATATTGGCTGCTTTTGGTGCCAGCTCAAACCAGGTTTTGGTGTGCAGCAGGGCTGCCGCCAGAGTGATCAGGTTAATGATCACGATAACCGGGTTTTGTAAAAAGTCGACGAATCCCGCCCAGGCTTCCGGGCCATTTTTCAGGGCAAACAGCCCGAAAATCAGTTCAATGCTGAACCACACAGCCGGAACCGCCGTGCCTTCGCGCAGCATGTAAAAGCGATAAAACGGCAATTTTTTCCACCAGGTGGACGTCATTGGCCGTACATACGGTTTACGTTTAGTCGTCATGTTGCACTCCTTAGCGTGGTTTCAGGGTCGCGATAAGAAAGTCTTTCGAACTTTCTACTTTGCCCTGCTGAATGGCCGCAGCCGGATCGACGTGTTTCG
This sequence comes from Escherichia sp. WS3063, assembly GCF_046486595.1. Taxonomy (NCBI): domain Bacteria; kingdom Pseudomonadati; phylum Pseudomonadota; class Gammaproteobacteria; order Enterobacterales; family Enterobacteriaceae; genus Escherichia; species Escherichia sp. WS3063. The sequence continues at coordinate 307,701 of NZ_JBJQKY010000002.1, read as the reverse complement.
GGCAGACTTCGGAGCAGTAGCCCACGAAAGTACAGCTCCATACGCCGTTCTGGCTGTTCAACTGCGCCATACGCTCCTTCTTACCGTGGTCGCGGCTATCTTCGTTATAACGATGCGCCAGCGTAATGGCAGCCGGACCGATGAACTCTGGGTTCAGGCCAAACTGCGGGCACGCGGCGTAGCACAGACCACAGTTGATGCAACCGGAGAACTGGTGATACTTCGCCATCTGCGCCGGGGTCTGGATGTTAGTACCCTGATCCGCGGTGCGGGAGTTGCCGATGATGTACGGTTTGATCGCTTCCAGACTTTCGATGAAGTGGGTCATATCGACCACCAGATCGCGTTCAATCGGGAAGTTAGCTAACGCTTCAACCTTCATACCGTCGGTGTAATCACGCAGGAAGGTTTTACATGCCAGTTTTGGCACGTTGTTAACCATCATGCCGCAGGAACCACAAATCGCCATACGGCAGGACCAGCGGTAGCTCAGGTCCGGTGCCAGGTTGTCTTTGATGTAGCCCAGCGCATCCAGTAATGAGGTAGTTGCGTCATAAGGCACTTCATAGAATGCGCTATGCGGTGCGGTATCGACTTCCGGGTTATAGCGCACCACCTCAATTTTCAGGTTTTTCATCTCAGCCATTCGCCTTCTCCTTCTTATTGGCTGCTTCCGCCTTATCGGCTGCATCCGCTTCGCCACCGTAAACGCGTTTAGCTGGCGGCAGCGTAGTAATCTTCACGTCGCTGTACTCCAGGCGAGTCGTGCCATCAGCATCGCGGAAGGCGAGGGTGTGTTTGAGGAAGTTGACGTCGTCACGCTCGGTGCAACCTTCGTCCAGACGCTGGTGCGCGCCGCGGGACTCTTTACGTGCCATTGCGGAGTGCGCCATACATTCAGCAACGTTCAGACCGTGACCCAGTTCAATGGTGTAGAGCAGGTCGGTGTTGAACACGCTGGAAGTGTCGGTGATGCGCACGCGCTTGAAGCGTTCCTGCAATTCTGCCAGCTTGTCGATGGTTTTCTGCATCAGTTCTGGCGTACGGTAGATACCGCAGCCTTCTTCCATGGCCATGCCCATTTCGTCGCGGATCTTAGCCCAGTTTTCGCCGCCATCCTGGTTAACCAGATCTTTCAGGCGCTGTTCAACGCCAGCAACCTGAGCATTGATTGCTGCATCGTTGCCATTACCGGCAGTAGATGCGCGTTCCATAGCTTGCTCACCGGCCAGACGACCGAAGACCACCAGTTCCGCCAGCGAGTTGGAGCCCAGACGGTTCGCACCGTGCAGACCAACAGAGGAACATTCACCCACGGCGAACAGACCTTTAATGCGGGTTTCACAGTTCTGATCGGTTTCGATACCGCCCATGGTGTAGTGCGCGGTCGGACGTACCGGAATCGGTTCTTTAACCGGATCGACGCCAACGTACGCTTTCGCCAGTTCGCAGATGAACGGCAGACGTTCATGCAGTTTTTTCTCGCCGAGGTGACGCAGGTCGAGATAAACCACATCGCCACGCGGCGTGGAGATAGTGTTGCCTTTACGCCATTCGTGCCAGAAGGCCTGAGAAACTTTGTCGCGTGGACCCAGTTCCATATATTTGTTTTTCGGCTCGCCCAGCGGAGTTTCCGGGCCCATGCCGTAATCTTGCAGATAACGGTAGCCATTTTTGTTGACCAGAATACCACCTTCACCGCGGCAGCCTTCTGTCATCAGGATACCGGAACCTGGCAGACCGGTTGGGTGATACTGAACGAATTCCATGTCACGCAGCGGAACGCCGTGGCTTAGCGCCATACCCATACCGTCACCGGTAACGATGCCGCCGTTGGTGTTGTAACGATAAACGCGACCCGCACCGCCGGTAGCCATAACGACCGCGTTAGCACGGATCTGCACCAGCGTGCCTTCCATCATGTTCATTGCTACCAGGCCGCGAACATGACCATCATCAACCAGAATATCCAGCACGAAATGTTCGTCAAAACGCTGGATCTGCGGGAATTGCAGAGAGGTCTGGAACAGCGTGTGCAGCATATGGAAGCCGGTCTTATCGGCGGCGAACCAGGTACGCTCGATTTTCATGCCGCCGAAGCGACGTACGTTGACGCTACCATCCGGGCGACGGCTCCATGGGCATCCCCACAGTTCCAGTTGGGTCATTTCGGTTGGGCAGTGGTGGACGAAATAATCCACGACATCCTGCTCACACAACCAGTCGCCACCCGCTACTGTATCGTGAAAGTGATATTCGAAGCTGTCATGATCCTGCGCGACAGCGGCGGAGCCCCCTTCTGCAGCAACGGTATGGCTACGCATCGGGTATACTTTTGAGATTAGTGCGATTTTTGCATTTGGATTTGCCTGCGCGGCAGCAATTGCAGCACGTAATCCCGCGCCACCGGCGCCTACAATGGCAAGATCGGCTTGAAAGGTTTGCACGACATTCCTCCAGATTGTTTTTATCCCACAGCCCCGTACTTCAGGGTAAGTGCCTGAAAGTTACGGTCTGCGAACGCTATTCCACTGCTCCTTTATAGGTACAACAGTATAGTCTGATGGATAAGTCTGAAATTTGACGAGATCGATTTTTTTAGTGCGCAAGAGGGCTAAATTATCACTGAAGATGATTAATTTAATTACTAAACCATCAGATCGTGCTTTTTTTAGTCACTGCCCACCGTTGTTTGATTCCTGCGTAAAATTTGTCTCGCCGTCGCGTTGCGAGTAGACTTCGTGCCCTTGTCAAAAACTGGAGATTTAACTATGAGCGAAACGGCATCCTGGCAGCCGAGCGCATCCATTCCTAACTTATTAAAACGCGCGGCGATTATGGCGGAGATCCGTCGTTTCTTTGCCGATCGTGGAGTGCTGGAGGTGGAGACGCCTTGTATGAGCCAGGCGACGGTAACCGATATTCATTTGGTCCCGTTTGAGACACGTTTCGTTGGCCCCGGGCATTCGCAGGGGATGAATCTCTGGTTAATGACCAGCCCGGAATACCATATGAAGCGCCTGCTGGTTGCCGGTTGTGGGCCGGTATTCCAGCTGTGCCGCAGCTTCCGTAATGAAGAGATGGGGCGTTATCACAACCCTGAGTTCACTATGCTTGAGTGGTATCGACCGCACTATGATATGTACCGGTTGATGAACGAGGTGGACGATCTCTTGCAACAGGTGCTGGACTGCCCGGCAGCAGAAAGCCTTTCTTATCAACAAGCTTTCTTGCGTTATCTGGAAATTGACCCACTCTCTGCCGACAAAACGCAACTGCGGGAAGTGGCAGCGAAACTGGATTTGAGCAACGTTGCCGATACTGAAGAAGACCGCGACACGTTGCTACAATTGCTGTTTACCTTTGGCGTAGAGCCAAATATTGGTAAAGAAAAACCGACCTTTGTGTACCACTTTCCAGCCAGCCAGGCATCACTGGCGCAAATCAGTACCGAAGATCATCGGGTCGCTGAACGCTTTGAGGTTTATTATAAAGGTATTGAGCTGGCGAATGGTTTCCATGAATTGACGGATGCCCGTGAGCAGCAACAACGCTTTGAACAAGATAACCGTAAGCGCGCGGCGCGCGGTTTGCCGCAGCACCCCATTGACCAGAATCTGATTGAAGCCTTGAAAGTCGGTATGCCTGACTGTTCCGGCGTGGCATTAGGTGTTGATCGTCTGGTGATGTTGGCGCTGGGCGCGGAGACACTGGCTGAAGTCATCGCCTTTAGCGTTGACCGGGCATAATTCTGAAAAATTACTGAATTAACCGCGAAGAATGGCGTGATAAGCGCCATTCTGTAGCATATGTTTTCATTTTTCCGCTAAAGGCCACAATTTAAGACTGGATATTTGATATCATCCAGGTATCAATTTTGTATTGGTTTTTACGCTGCCCGCTCAATGTTGGGCAGTGCAGTTCAGTGGGCGCGTTTTATACACGCGCTGAAATGAAGGATGGTTTCATGCCTCACACGATAAAAAAGATGAGTCTGATAGGACTCATATTGATGATCTTTACTTCCGTATTTGGATTTGCCAATAGCCCATCGGCTTATTACTTAATGGGTTATAGTGCGATTCCCTTTTATATATTTTCTGCATTGTTATTCTTTATTCCATTCGCCTTAATGATGGCTGAAATGGGCGCTGCTTATCGCAAAGAAGAAGGCGGTATCTATTCATGGATGAATAATAGTGTCGGACCACGTTTTGCCTTCATTGGTACGTTTATGTGGTTTTCCTCTTATATCATCTGGATGGTGAGTACCTCCGCGAAAGTTTGGGTACCGTTCTCAACATTCCTCTATGGTAGCGACATGACCCAGCACTGGCGTATTGCCGGACTGGAGCCTACGCAGGTGGTTGGTCTGCTGGCAGTGGCATGGATGATTCTGGTCACCGTCGTTGCTTCAAAGGGGATTAATAAAATTGCCCGCATTACTGCGGTGGGCGGTATTGCAGTAATGTGTCTGAATTTAGTATTGCTGTTAGTAAGCATTACTATTTTGTTATTAAATGGTGGGCATTTCGCGCAGGATATTAATTTCCTTGCATCACCGAATCCAGGTTATCAGTCCGGTCTGGCAATGCTATCGTTTGTGGTATTTGCTATTTTTGCCTATGGCGGAATTGAAGCGGTTGGTGGTCTGGTCGATAAAACGGAAAATCCAGAAAAGAACTTTGCCAAAGGTATTGTTTTTGCCGCTATTGTTATTTCAATCGGTTATTCGCTGGCAATATTTTTATGGGGCGTCAGCACAAACTGGCAGCAGGTATTAAGTAATGGTTCCGTTAACCTCGGCAATATTACCTATGTGCTGATGAAGAGCCTCGGGGTGACGCTGGGTAACGCACTGCATTTGTCACCAGAAGCGTCATTGTCGCTGGGCGTATGGTTTGCGCGTATTACCGGGCTTTCGATGTTCCTCGCTTATACCGGTGCGTTCTTTACGCTTTGCTATTCACCGCTGAAAGCCATCATCCAGGGAACGCCGAAAGCATTGTGGCCGGAACCGATGACGCGCCTGAATACGATGGGTATGCCGTCTATCGCCATGTGGATGCAGTGCGGGCTGGTTACTGTCTTCATCCTGCTGGTTTCGTTTGGCGGTGGCACCGCATCGGCGTTCTTTAACAAACTGACTCTGATGGCGAACGTGTCTATGACGCTTCCTTACTTGTTCCTCGCGCTGGCTTTCCCATTCTTTAAAGCACGTCAGGATCTCGACAGACCGTTTGTGATTTTCAAAACGCGTATGTCGGCAATGATTGCGACGGTGGTTGTCGTACTGGTTGTGACATTTGCGAACGTCTTCACCATCTTTCAACCTGTGGTTGAAGCCGGAGACTGGGACAGCACATTGTGGATGATTGGCGGCCCTGTCTTCTTCTCGCTGTTAGCGATGGCGATTTACCAGAACTATTGCAGCAGAGTGGCAAAAAATCCGCAGTGGGCGGTGGAATAACCCGATGCCCTATCGTCTGCCTGACGATAGGGCGCAATGACAGGGAATTAGTGGGATTTCGTATGCGCTATAGCGAAATTAAACTACGGGTTATCTTATGAGTGCGCGCACGTTTGTCTTATGCTGCATCTGGTTTGTTGTAGCGATCCCCTAGATAGTCATCACTTCCACGCTGGACAAAGAGTGGATGATTGATGAAGGTGGGGTTAAAAATATCTGCCATGTGCTGGAGTATCTGGAAAATGATGATACCCGCGATGTCGGTGTGATAATGACGTTACCGCTCTTTTTCCCTTTTCTCTGGTTCGCTTTGTGGCGAAAAAAACGCGGCTGGTTTATGTATGCCACCGCGCTTGTGATTTTCGGCTACTGGCTGTGGCAGTTTTTTCTGCGCTATCAGTTTTGTTTGTAGCCGGATGAGACCATCCTGCTACAAAACCTTATATACCGCCGTCCTGGCGCGCTTTAGCCGCAGAGGTCAGCGTTCACCCCGTTTGCTTACCGTTCTGAAGTATGACGAGTATATTATCCAGCTTGCAGTCACTCTGTAAGTTGGGCAAGCGATTTTTATATTAAAAACAATAAATATTCACCTTATATACCCGTGATCATTGAAGATGCTTGATTTTTCAGCAACAGAAGATCATGCTGTCCAACATGAAAATATTCATTACTGAGCAACAAAAAGCTGAACTTGAACGCCTTCATGATTCCAGTCGTGACGGGCGAGTCAGAGATCGTATTAAAGCCATTCTTCTGGTTTCCGAAGGCTGGAGTTCTGCCATGATTGCTCAGGCTTTACGCTTGCATCAGACAACGATTGATCACCATATCAGCGAATTCCTGAATAAAGGAAAACTGAAGCCCGAAAACGGCGGCTCAGACAGCAAACTCAGTGCTGAACAAACGGCCTTTTAATCAGCCAGTTATCCGATAATTTATTTCACCATACCCGCGATGTTATTGCGTTTATCACCCGGACATGGAACATCATTTTCAGCATTCCGGGGATGAATAAGTGGCTGCATCGTAATGGTTTCACCTACAAAAAACCGTCAGGCGTCCCCCATAAATTCAGTGAAGAGAAACAAAGGCAATTCATTGAATATTATGAGGAACTGAAAATAACTGTGGGTGATGAACCGGTTCTTTTTATTGATGGAGTCCATCCGACTCAGGCCACTAAAATCAGCTATGGCTGGATACGTAAAGGCCAGAAAAAAGCAGTAAAAACAACAGGCTGCCGCACACGCCTGAATATCATGGGGGCGCTGAATCTGAAAGCACTGACGTCACCGCTAATCTGCGAATATAAAACCATTCATGAATATAATGTATCCCGTTTTTCTGTCTTTTTTAACCAGACGCTGCCGGATATAGCGGACTCTCTGACATCCCGAATTAACGATCACTTTCAGGTGCTCACACCCGCATCTTGAGGTTTATTGGGTATATATGTTTTATCTTGATTATCTTAAGTCGAACCCTTTTTTATATTTTTTGTCTGTCCCATCACAAATCAGTTTTTCTGATGATAGTACTATTCTTCATTCTGGGAATGATTTTAATAAGGGACTTTAAATGAATAATCTTATTTTTTGCGAAGTTGATGAATTAGGCTTTCCTAAATGGAATGGCATTGATTATTTTCGATGGCGTTTTCTTCCGACTAATTGGACATTCAGCACGGGGACTGCACACTTATGGTTATATAAAACATCATGGTTGATTTATCACCGTGATATGTTGTGGCAATATGCCAAAGAGGCGCAAATCCCGTTATTATTACTTGCGGGCGTTGCGGCTGCTGAGGTTGGCGGAATGCCAGAAAGATTTAAACCAGTGGGGGTGCTGCAATTAAAAATAATCCTAGAGGCCGTTTCAAAGAGAGGAGGCAATACCTACTCAAACTCTACTTCAGTCGGTTCTGTCGCAATACAGTTAGGCGTTGCAGCCAGGACTATAGGGATACATCCAGATCTTTTGTCATCCTTTGAGCAGTTCCAACTTTCCCAGTGCTTACTAAATGACCGCTTCAACATTAGAGTGGTAGCATTTCATTTACGAGACCTTATACATTATGACTATCCGGAAATAGGTGACACCACTAATTTAACGGATGAGCAGTTAATTGTAGTCGGCTCCCGATACAACCGTGGTATTGAAAGAAATAAACAAGATATTATAGACTCCATTGCAGCACCGAAAGGATCCCATCAGAGAGAATACAGTGAATATGGTCGACGTATTCTTGAAAAGAAAACTGCTTTAATGAAAATAATGAATAATCTATGATGAACTGGAAATCATTTTCCCTTAACCTTATCTGGTTTGTTATAAGCATATTTTGGATAGATTTTTTATCTGTTCAAGACAAAGAGTGGTTTATCGACGGTAGAGGAATTAATAATGTTTGTGATGTTATGACATATCTTGAGAATGATGATATTCGCCCAGTTGGTATTATAATGACCTTACCATTATTCATCCCATATATTTATGCTGTTATTTGGAAGAAACAGCACTCTCTTTGGCAATATTTTGTTATTTCAATAATGCTCTTCTATTGGCTGTGGCAGTTTTCCCTGCGCTATCTGTTTTGTTGGTGAGCCGGATGAGACTATCCGGCTACAAAACCTTATAAACTTCCCGCCTGACGACCTTTGCCCGCAGACGTCAGCGTTCTCCCCGTTTGTTTACCGTTGAGGCTTTCCAGACGCATCTGGAAGGGCGGGAATGGCATATCGATACCGTGGGCATGGAAGCCTGCCAGAATTAGCTGGTGGATCTCATGGCGTAGCGGCATACGGTGACCCATCTCAGCGGCGTAAATACGCAGCTCGAAAATCTGAATCCCCTGTTGCAGATCCACCAGGAAGACTTCCGGTGCCGGGTTGTCGATCACCAGCGAGCAGCGACGCGCTGCGGTGAGCAGGATTTCCGTCACTTCTTCACTGTTGGCATCGGCAGGGGCCGGAATCGTCAACACCACGCGCGTGACCGAGTCAGAGAGCGACCAGTTGATAAACTGCTCGGTAATAAACGCCTTGTTCGGCACGATTATCTCTTTACGGTCCCAGTCGCTGATGGTGGTGGCGCGGGTGTTAATTTTCGTCACGCTACCAGTAAGATCGCGGATCGTTACCGTATCGCCAATGCGAATCGGTTTTTCGAACAGGATGATCAGGCCAGAGATAAAGTTGGCGAAAATTTCCTGCAAACCAAAACCGAGACCAACACCGAGCGCGGCGACCAGCCACTGCAATTTCGACCACTCAATACCAATCATTGAGAAGCCGACCAGCCCGCCAATCAGCATCAGCAGATATTTGGTGATGGTGGTGATGGCGTAGCCCGTACCCGGCGTTAAATCCAGGTGCTGCAAAATCGCCAGTTCCAGCAGCGCGGGCAGGTTGCGCACCAGCTGCGTGGTGATGATAAACACCAGAATGGCAATCAGCACCGCACCGAGGGTAATCGGCTCCAGACTTTCTACGCCCTGTACCGTGGAGGTGACATCCCACAGCGAAATATTTTCGAGGAAGCCGAAAGCGGAATGGATTTCTGACCACAGCACAATGACCGAAAGCAGGGCGATCAACATCAAAATTGAGCGCACCAGCCGCAAGGATTGCGCACTGATGGCATCGAGATCGACTTCGCTTTCATCTACTTCAATTGCCCCTTCCGGGCTACTGTGATGATGCGCTTCCTCTTCGCCACGCGCACGTTGCGCTAACATCTCTGCCCGGCGATGCTTCGCCCGGTCAAACGCCAGCCTGCGGCGCTGGATCAGCATCCAGCGGCGGATAACGTGATAAACCACTAGTAGCAGGAACCAGATGGCAACCGAGGTTTCAAGCCTCGCTAACAGTGCCTGCGCCGTTGCCAGATAACCCACCGCCGACGCCAGAATGGCAACCAGCGGTGCGCCAATCATCATGTTCCACAGCATATGGTTGGTAATGTTGTCACCGCTGCCTTCTTTGTTGAGATACAGCGGGATCCCGGCCTTTTTCAGACTGAGAGTGACCACCGCCAGCGCACCGCAAATGAGGATAAAGCAAAGCCGTCCCAGCGAACCGGAAAACTCGCGGTCGTCGAGATTATCGAACATCATCAGCGCCATAATCAGCGGCACGATAAGCCCAATGCTCATCAGGTAGTAGCGCATCCCACGGGAAACCCGTTCGCGCGGCCAGCCAAAATGAGCGATAAATAAGCCGTTCGGGCGGGCAAAGGTAGCGCAAATCATCACTACCCATAGCAGCGGTACGGTGGCTGTTACGCCATCACCAATCGCTACCGCCAGCGGATAAGGCCACGCCTCGCGCAAGCCGTAACCCAGCGTCATCCACAGCACCGGTAGCGGTGACGCGACGAGAATCGACCAGAAAAGAGTGCGTAACGTCAGCCAGAAGTGATCCTGAGTCACTTTGCCGACTTTCGCCGCCGAACGTTCAAGAAAACGGGTGAAATAGCGGCGTGAGTAAATACTGCAACCGACCAGAATCAACGCGCCAAACAGCGGTAAAATTGTCTCTTTACTGGTCAGCATCATCACACTGGCTTTGCCCAACTGACTGAAGGTGTCCAGCGAAATGAGACGACGCAGATCCTGGGCGATTTCCAGCGGCCAGGCGATGGTCATTGGGCGCACGTCAGAGGTCCAGAACAGATAGCGGTGCGTCGCTTCATTCACCTCTTTCAGCGCATCCTCCAGTTGCCCGTTGGAGACTTTCAGCTTGGTCAGTTCCAGCAGTAGCGTGTCTCCACCCTGCAACAATGAGTTCAGCAACTCACGCTGAGTGCGTAGCTGTGCTTCCAGAATACGGTTTTGCTCGGCGGTCAGCGGCTGACCGTCGGCCTGATGAATTTGCCTTAGCTGCGGCTGTTTATTAAGCAGATCCTCATAACGTAACCGTTGCACACGCAACTGCGCCATTTCGGTATCAAGTTGTTGTGGTTTTGGCATTTCCGGCAGCCGTGCCACCTGCGCCCGCAACGCTTCGCCGAGCAGGTTGGACGAGCCCAGCCATTGCGACTGTTCACGCAGCGTATTCAACGCCTGCCGGACCTGTAACGTCTGGCTGGCAGCCTGACGCTGTTGCGAGGCAACGAGATCCATCCGCTGCGCCTGTTGATTCAGCGCTGCCGATAGTTCGCGGTTAATTTTGAATTGCGCGACGATATCTTTCGGCAAATCGGCACTGTTTTCTGCCAGTAATTCGGTACTTTCCAGCGCCCGCTCCGCCTCAAGCTGACGTTGGCTGTTCAACTGATTACGTAAGGCCTGCAAATATGCATCCAGTTGCTGGCTCTCTTTTTCCGCCAGCTCTGAGCGTAAACGCGCTAATTCCTGGCGGTTATTGGCGGACAGCTGCGCCAGTTCCAGTTCATCGACGAGCGCTTTCAGGCGTGCGGAGTCAGACTGCAACGCGAAATTTTGTGCCTGATTGAGCGGGGAATTGCCGGTAAGCGTCCCCAGGCGGCGCTCGATTTCATTTAACTGACGGCGGGCATCGGTTTGCTGTTGCGGCAGTTGATTCAGCGAATCGGCAATCTCGCGGGCGCGTTCCTGCTCTTGCTGGGCCTGACGGCTTTTATCCAGCAACTGGCTGCTGACCTGGAGAATTTCCTGATTCAGCGCGTCGGTAGACATTCCCGGTGACACGCTGCGCGGCTCGTCACGCATGTTGTTTAATTGCGCGCGCAGAGTAGCGGAGAGTTTCGGATAATTATCAATGACTTCTTGATATTGCTTGATGCGCTCAAGGGAACCTTTTCGTTCCTCAAGCGCATTTAAGGCAGACTGGAGCGCCTCTACGACTTCCGGTTGCGCGGGTTTCGCCGCTTTTGCCTGCTCCAGTTCTTGTGAGATTTGTTTGCTATCGGGGGCCGTCGCGGCGTACGCCCCCCAACTGAGGCACCAGGCCATCAGAAAAGTGATAATCAGGCGCACGTCAGCGTTTCCTTTGATGGATTAGACCTGGTCTTTTTTGTCGTCAACCAATGGGCTGGCGTCGTGTTCTGCTTCGATCTCTTCAGCAGGAAGCGGGGCGGGTTCAGCGTCTGGCGTAACAAAGGTTTCGGTAGATACTGCCAGCGGCTGGCCAATTTTCGTGACAGACAGGCTTTCCAGTTGCTCAACCAGATTCACTTTACCCGGTGCAAACAGGTTGATAACGGTGGAACCGAGTTTAAAGCGACCCATTTCCTGGCCTTTCAGCAGTGCCACAGAACCGTCGTTTTCCCCGGCAGGCCAGGTCCAGCGCTTGATGATACCTTCGCGCGGCGGCGTAATGGTGCCCGCCCAGACCGTCTCAATGCTGCCTACAATCGTCGCCCCGACCAGAATCTGCGCCATTGGGCCAAATTCGGTATCGAACAGGCAGATCACGCGTTCGTTACGGGCAAACAGATTCGGCACGTTCTGAGCGGTGAGATGGTTAACGGAAAAGAGATCGCCCGGCACGTAGATCATCTCACGCAGAATACCGTTGCACGGCATGTGTACGCGGTGGTAGTCACGCGGGGAGAGGTAAGTGGTCACAAACGTACCGTTGCGGAACAGGTCCGCCATCAGATAGTTGCCTGCCAGCAGGGCTTCGAGGCTGTAGTTGTGGCCTTTGGCTTGCAGGATTTTATCTTCTTCGATTTTACCCAACTGGCTGATAACGCCATCGGCAGGCATAACCAGTACATTCGGATCGGTATCGATTGGGCGTACTTCGTCACGCAGCGGACGGACAAAGAATTCGTTAAAGGTGCGGTAGCTGGCGGTATCCGGCTTTTGCGCCTCTTTCATGTCGACCTTGTAGTATTTAACGAACAGATCGATAACCAGTTTTGTCAGCCATCCTGCCCGCTTGCTTGCGCCCCAACCCGCCAGGCGAGTAAGCCATAGTTTCGGCAGAATGTACTGTAGCGAAAGTTTAAATGAATTTAACAAGGTAGCCTCCAGGCCATTGTTTTGTCGTTCCTGATCCGGCCTACATGCCGGATCCTGAAAAAAGGGGACGATTCTAACGACGGTTAGCTTAATTGTCAGTCATCCGTATCAGAAAAGTTTTTACGCGTTTTTACCTGCGCCATGCTTTCCAGAATACGGTGATAGTTTTCGAAACGGGTTTCCGCGATTTTCCCTTCCTCAACCGCTTCCCGGATAGCGCAGCCCGGATCGGTATCGTGTTTGCAATCGCGATATTTACACAGACCTAAGTAGTCATGGAATTCGACAAAGCCCTGAGTGATTTGTTCCGGCTCCAGGTGCCAGAGGCCGAACTCACGCACTCCTGGGGAGTCAATCACATCACCGCCGTGCGGGAAGTGATACAGCCGAGCGGCGGTCGTGGTGTGCTGACCGAGACCCGAGTTGTCAGAGACATCGTTGGTCAGGATCTCTTTTTGCAGCCCCAGCAGCGCGTTCAGCAGGCTGGATTTACCGACGCCAGACTGCCCGGCAAAAATGCTGATGCGCCCGGTCAACGCCTCTTCCAGCGGTTTCAGCCCATCCTGAGTATGACTGGAAACCATCAATACGCGATAACCGATATTGCGGTAGATATCCATCTGCTCGTTGACGAACTCCATGCCTTCGTCGTCCAGCAGGTCTATCTTGTTGAGCACAATAATCGGCTCAATCTGCAAGGTTTCGCAGGCCACCAGGTAACGGTCGATAATATTGAGCGACAGCTCCGGCAAAATGGCGGAGACAATGACAATCTGGTCGATGTTGGCGGCAATAGGTTTCACGCCGTCGTAGAAATCCGGACGCGTCAACACCGAGGTGCGCTCATGCACCGCTTCCACGATCCCTTTGACATTTACTCCTTCCGCCGCCGGTTTACCCGGACGCCAGACTACGCGGTCGCCGGTCACCAGCGAACGGATGGTACGGCGAATATTGCAGCGGTGAACGTCGCCATCTGCGGATTCCACATCAGCGTGCATACCAAAGCGGCTGATGACGATACCTTCATCAGGCTCGCCAAACAGATTGTCGTCGTAGTCGGGCTTCTCCTTAGACGTTTTAAGACGACGCTGGTGATTGGCGTTCACGCGGCGCTGCTGGCCTTTGGAGAGTTTATTTTTACTCAATCGTACAGACTCCTGGTCGCCCCTGATGGGCAAAACATCTATGATACACGCAATTGTGGATCAATATAGTCACTGTGAATGGGTGGAAAATAGCATGAGTGCCAATGAAAACAACCTGATTTGGATCGATCTTGAGATGACCGGTCTGGATCCCGAGCGCGATCGCATTATTGAGATTGCCACGCTGGTGACCGATGCCAACCTGAATATTCTGGCAGAAGGGCCGACCATTGCAGTACATCAGTCCGATGAACAGCTGGCGCTGATGGATGACTGGAACGTGCGCACCCATACCGCCAGCGGGCTGGTGGAGCGCGTGAAAGCGAGCACGATGGGCGATCGTGAAGCTGAACTGGCAACGCTCGAATTCTTAAAACAGTGGGTGCCTGCGGGAAAATCGCCGATTTGTGGTAACAGCATCGGTCAGGACCGTCGCTTCCTGTTTAAATACATGCCGGAGCTGGAAGCCTACTTCCACTACCGCTATCTCGATGTTAGCACCCTGAAAGAGCTGGCGCGCCGCTGGAAGCCGGAAATTCTTGACGGCTTTACCAAGCAGGGGACGCATCAGGCGATGGATGATATCCGTGAATCGGTGGCGGAGCTGGCTTACTACCGCGAGCATTTTATCAAGCTGTAAAATTTTTCCTGGTCACGTAAGCGCCGGAATCCACTTGCGGCGGCGTGATTTTGACGCTAAATTGAACGTCTTGCTGATAATTTCAGCACTTGAGATAAAAACTCAAAAAAAATTTTTTAGGGGGGTTGCAGAGGGAAAGATTTCTCGTATAATGCGCCTCCCGTAACGACGCAGAAATGCGAAAATTACGAAAGCAAAATTAAGTAGTACGCGGGAATAGCTCAGTTGGTAGAGCACGACCTTGCCAAGGTCGGGGTCGCGAGTTCGAGTCTCGTTTCCCGCTCCAAAATTTGAAAAGTGCTGCAAAGCACAGACCACCCAAGCGGGAATAGCTCAGTTGGTAGAGCACGACCTTGCCAAGGTCGGGGTCGCGAGTTCGAGTCTCGTTTCCCGCTCCAAAATTTGAAAGTGCTGTAAAGCACAGACCACCCAAGCGGGAATAGCTCAGTTGGTAGAGCACGACCTTGCCAAGGTCGGGGTCGCGAGTTCGAGTCTCGTTTCCCGCTCCAAATTCTTCTCTCAATAAAATATCCACAGCGACGCGATGCGGTATTGCTGGTTTTTGTTGTCTCTGACAAACTCTTGTAAACAGAGTTATCCACAGCCTCAGGCCGTAATCTTAATTTCAAAGAAACTTCGCACGGTGAATAGTATTTTTTTAACCTATTGATAGATAAGTTAAAAATTAAGATTTCGTTTTGTCGTATCGATCACTTGACGATTTTTTCCGGCTTGAATTGCAATGCGTTTTTATTTTTATTCACAAGCTGTGGATGAATCAGGCGTCACGCGGTAACCCTTTTTCAATCACCCGAACCAGACGCTGTTTTTTCGGTAATTGCACTTCGACCACGCACGCATTTCGCCTCTCGATTTGCTGCGCAATCGCCCACGCTATGTGCTCATCAAGAAGTGGGTGCTCACCTTTACGACTTTCCAGCGCCGCCAGAATCGTTTCATCCCAGGGCGCATTGCCTAAGGCTACGGCAATATTACGCAGCCAACGCAGGTGACCTATACGGCGAATCGCCGAACCTTCCGTGACTTTTAAAAACTTCTCTTCACTCCAGGCGAATAACTCAATGAGTTCCGGTGCGTGTAGCGGCTTACGCGGGCTGAAATCGTCTTCTGTAGTGAGTTGCGAATAGCGATTCCACGGGCAGATAAGCTGGCAGTCATCGCAACCGTAAATACGGTTTCCCATTAACGGTCGCAACTCTTCCGGGATCGCCCCTTCCAGTTCGATGGTGAGATAAGAGATACAGCGGCGAGCATCGACGGTATATGGCTCGACGATGGCACCGGTCGGGCAAATCGTCATACAGGCCACGCATTTACCGCATCCTTCCTCGACTGGTTGATCCACGGGCAGCGGAATATCGACCAGCAATTCGCCTAAAAAAAAGAACGAACCGGCCTCGCGATTGAGGATAAGTGAGTGCTTACCTGTCCAGCCAAGACCTGCTTTTTCAGCTAACGGGCGCTCGAGAATAGGCGCAGAATCGACAAACGGTCTAAAATTCAGCGAAACACAATGTTGCTGAATCATCTCGCCCAGCTTTTTGAGTCGGTTGCGCAGAAGCTTGTGATAGTCACGGCCCAGCGCATAACGGCTAACATAGCCGAGTTTGGGATTTTTCAGCGTGCTGGCAAATGCGGCGTTAGCAGGAAGGTAATTCATCCGCACGCTGATCACGCGCAGCGTACCGGGCAATAATTCGTGAGGACGAGCACGCAGCATACCGTGACGCGCCATCCAGTCCATTTCGCCGTGGTATTGTTTGTCCAGCCATGCTTGCAGTTTGGGCTCGGACGCGCTGAGATCGGTATCGGTAATACCTACCTGCTGAAAGCCCAGTTCCAGCCCCCACTGTTTAATTTTTTGCGCTAACTGATTGAGATCGAGGGGCTCTGACATGACGGACCATACAATGAAGAAAAACCCCATAAGTATACCACACACCGTCTGGTACGCCGACGATATCCGCCGCGGAGAACGCGAGGCGGCAGATGCGCTGGGGCTCACACTCTATGAGCTGATGCTTCGCGCTGGCGAAGCCGCATTCCAGGTGTGTCGTTCGGCTTATCCTGACGCCCGCCACTGGCTGGTGCTGTGCGGTCATGGTAATAACGGCGGCGATGGCTACGTGGTCGCGCGACTGGCCAAAGCGGTCGGTATTGATGTCACGCTGCTGGCCCAGGAAAGTGACAAACCGTTGCCGGAAGAGGCCGCGCTGGCACGCGAAGCATGGTTAAACGCGGGAGGCGAGATCCATGCTTCGAATATTGTCTGGCCCGAATCGGTAGATCTGATTGTTGATGCGCTGCTCGGCACCGGCTTGCAGCAAGCGCCTCGTGAATCCATTAGCCAGTTAATCGACCACGCTAATTCCCATCCTGCGCCGATTGTGGCGGTTGATATCCCTTCCGGCCTGCTGGCTGAAACTGGCGCTACGCCAGGCGCGGTGATTAACGCCGATCACACCATCACTTTTATTGCGCTGAAACCAGGCTTGCTCACTGGAAAAGCGCGGGATGTTACAGGACAACTGCATTTTGACTCACTGGGGCTGGATAGCTGGCTGGCAGGTCAGGAGACGAAAATTCAGCGGTTTTCGGCAGAACAACTTTCTCACTGGCTGAAACCGCGTCGCCCGACTTCGCATAAAGGCGATCACGGGCGGCTGGTGATTATCGGTGGCGATCACGGCACGGCGGGGGCTATTCGTATGACGGGGGAAGCGGCGCTGCGTGCTGGTGCTGGTTTAGTCCGAGTACTGACCCGCAGTGAGAACATTGCGCCGCTGCTGACTGCACGACCAGAATTGATGGTGCATGAACTGACTATGGACTCTCTTACCGAAAGCCTGGAATGGGCCGATGTGGTGGTGATTGGTCCCGGTCTGGGCCAGCAAGAGTGGGGGAAAAAAGCCCTGCAAAAAGTTGAGAATTTTCGCAAACCGATGTTGTGGGATGCCGATGCATTGAACCTGCTGGCAATCAATCCCGATAAGCGTCACAATCGCGTGATCACGCCGCATCCTGGCGAGGCCGCACGGTTGTTAGGCTGTTCCGTAGCAGAAATTGAAAGTGACCGCTTACATTGCGCCAAACGTCTGGTACAACGTTATGGCGGCGTAGCGGTGCTGAAAGGTGCCGGAACCGTGGTCGCCGCCCATCCTGACGCTTTAAGCATTATTGATGCCGGAAATGCAGGCATGGCGAGCGGCGGCATGGGCGATGTGCTCTCTGGTATTATTGGCGCATTGCTTGGGCAAAAACTGTCGCCGTATGATGCCGCCTGTGCAGGCTGTGTCGCGCACGGTGCGGCAGCTGACGTACTGGCGGCGCGTTTTGGAACGCGCGGGATGCTGGCAACCGATCTCTTTTCCACGCTACAGCGTATTGTTAACCCGGAAGTGACTGATAAAAACCATGATGAATCGAGTAATTCCGCTCCCTGATGAGCAGGCAACATTAGACCTGGGCGAGCGGGTAGCGAAAGCCTGCGATGGCGCAACCGTAATCTATCTGTATGGCGATTTAGGCGCAGGTAAAACCACCTTTAGCCGGGGCTTTTTACAGGCTCTGGGTCATCAGGGTAATGTCAAAAGCCCCACTTATACGCTGGTCGAACCCTATACGCTCGACAATTTAATGGTTTATCACTTTGATTTGTACCGCCTTGCCGATCCCGAGGAGCTGGAGTTTATGGGGATCCGCGATTATTTTGCCAACGATGCCATCTGCCTGGTGGAGTGGCCACAACAAGGTACAGGTGTTCTTCCTGACCCGGATGTCGAAATACACATTGATTATCAGGCACAAGGCCGTGAGGCGCGCGTGAGTGCGGTTTCCTCTGCGGGTGAATTGTTGCTGGCGCGTTTAGCCGGTTAACCTTTGAAAGGTGGCGGGATGATGTATCGCATCAGAAATTGGTTGGTAGCGACGTTGCTGCTGCTGTGCGCGCAGGTGGGTGCCGCGACGCTCTCTGATATTCAGGTTTCTAACGGCAACCAACAGGCGCGGATAACGTTGAGTTTTATTGGCGATCCTGATTATGCGTTTAGCCATCAAAGCAAACGCACCGTGGCGCTCGATATCAAACAAACGGGGGTAATTCAGGGGCTGCCGTTGTTGTTTAGCGGCAATAATCTGGTGAAGGCGATTCGCTCCGGAACGCCTAAAGATGCACAAACGCTACGGCTGGTGGTCGATCTCACCGAAAACGGTAAAACCGAAGCGGTGAAGCGGCAGAATGGCAGCAATTACACTGTTGTCTTTACGATTAACGCCGATGCGCCGCCACCGCCTCCGCCAGTGGTTGCGAAACGCGTTGAAACGCCTGCGGTTGTCGCACCGCGCGCCAGCGAACCGGCGCGCAATCCGTTTAAAACCGAAAGTAACCGCACTACGGGGGTTATCAGCAGTAATACGGTAACGCGTCCGGCAACGCGCGCGACGGCTAACACAGGCGATAAAATTATCATCGCTATTGATGCCGGACACGGCGGTCAGGACCCTGGCGCTATCGGCCCCGGTGGTACGCGGGAGAAAAATGTCACCATCGCCATCGCGCGTAAATTGCGTACTTTGCTCAATGACGATCCGATGTTTAAAGGCGTTTTAACCCGTGACGGGGATTACTTTATCTCGGTGATGGGGCGCAGCGATGTGGCACGTAAGCAAAACGCCAATTTCCTCGTGTCGATTCACGCTGATGCCGCACCGAACCGCAGTGCGACTGGCGCTTCCGTATGGGTGCTCTCTAACCGTCGTGCAAACAGCGAGATGGCAAGCTGGCTGGAACAGCATGAGAAACAGTCGGAGCTACTGGGCGGAGCGGGCGATGTGCTGGCGAACAGTCAGTCTGACCCCTATTTAAGCCAGGCGGTGCTGGATTTACAGTTCGGTCATTCCCAGCGGGTAGGGTATGATGTAGCGACCAGTATGATCAGTCAGTTGCAACGCATTGGCGAAATTCATAAACGTCGACCAGAACACGCCAGCCTTGGCGTTCTGCGTTCGCCGGATATCCCATCAGTACTGGTCGAAACCGGTTTTATCAGCAACAACAGCGAAGAACGTTTGCTGGCGAGCGACGATTACCAACAACAGCTGGCAGAAGCCATTTATAAAGGTCTGCGCAATTATTTCCTTGCGCATCCGATGCAATCTGCGCCGCAGGGTGCAACGGCACAAACGGCCAGTACGGTGACGACGCCAGATCGCACGCTGCCAAACTAAGGACGATTGATGCCAATTCAGGTCTTACCGCCACAACTGGCGAACCAGATTGCCGCAGGTGAGGTGGTCGAGCGACCTGCGTCGGTAGTCAAAGAACTGGTGGAAAACAGCCTCGATGCAGGTGCGACGCGTATCGATATTGATATCGAACGCGGTGGGGCGAAACTTATCCGCATTCGTGATAACGGCTGCGGTATCAAAAAAGATGAGCTGGCGCTGGCGCTGGCTCGTCATGCCACCAGTAAAATCGCCTCTCTGGACGATCTCGAAGCCATTATCAGCCTGGGCTTTCGCGGTGAGGCGCTGGCGAGTATCAGTTCGGTTTCCCGCCTGACGCTCACTTCACGCACCGCAGAACAACAGGAAGCCTGGCAGGCCTATGCCGAAGGGCGCGATATGGACGTGACGGTTAAACCGGCGGCGCATCCGGTGGGAACGACGCTGGAGGTGCTGGATCTGTTCTACAACACCCCGGCGCGGCGCAAATTCCTGCGCACCGAGAAAACCGAATTTAACCATATCGATGAAATTATTCGCCGCATTGCGCTGGCGCGTTTCGACGTCACGATCAACCTGTCGCATAACGGTAAAATTGTGCGTCAGTACCGCGCAGTGCCGGAAGGCGGGCAAAAAGAACGGCGCTTAGGCGCGATTTGCGGCACCGCTTTTCTCGAACAAGCGCTGGCGATTGAATGGCAACACGGCGATCTCATGCTGCGCGGCTGGGTGGCCGATCCAAATCACACTACGCCCGCACTGGCGGAAATTCAGTATTGCTACGTGAATGGTCGCATGATGCGCGATCGCCTGATCAATCACGCGATCCGCCAGGCCTGCGAAGACAAACTGGGGGCCGATCAGCAACCGGCATTTGTGCTGTATCTGGAGATCGACCCACATCAGGTGGACGTCAACGTGCACCCCGCCAAACACGAAGTGCGTTTTCATCAGTCGCGTCTGGTGCATGACTTTATCTATCAGGGCGTGCTGAGCGTGTTACAGCAGCAACTGGAAACACCGCTACCGCTGGACGATGAACCCCAACCTGCACCGCGTGCTATTCCGGAAAACCGCGTGGCGGCGGGGCGCAATCATTTTGCTGAACCGGCAGTTCGTGAGCCAGTAGCTCCGCGTTACACTCCTGCGCCCTCCTCAGGCAGTCGTCCGGCTGCCCCCTGGCCGAATGCGCAGCCAGGCTACCAGAAACAGCAAGGTGAAGTGTATCGCCAGCTTTTGCAAACGCCCGCGCCGATGCAAAAACCAAAAGCGCCAGAACCGCAGGAACCTGCACTTGCGGCGAACAGTCAGAGTTTTGGTCGGGTACTGACTATCGTCCATTCCGACTGTGCGTTGCTGGAGCGCGACGGCAACATTTCACTTTTAGCCTTGCCAGTGGCAGAACGTTGGCTGCGTCAGGCGCAACTGACGCCGGGTGAAGCGCCAGTTTGCGCCCAGCCGTTGCTGATTCCGCTGCGGCTAAAAGTTTCTGGCGAAGAAAAATCGGCATTAGAAAAAGCGCAGTCTGCCCTGGCGGAATTGGGTATTGATTTCCAGTCCGATGCACAGCATGTGACCATCAGGGCCGTGCCTTTACCCTTACGCCAACAAAATTTACAAATCTTGATTCCTGAACTGATAGGCTACCTGGCGAAGCAGTCCGTATTCGAACCTGGCAATATTGCGCAGTGGATTGCACGAAATCTGATGAGCGAACATGCGCAGTGGTCAATGGCACAGGCCATAACCCTGCTGGCGGACGTGGAACGGTTATGTCCGCAACTTGTGAAAACGCCGCCGGGTGGTCTGTTACAATCTGTTGATTTACATCCGGCGATAAAAGCCCTGAAAGATGAGTGATATCAGTAAGGCGAGCCTGCCTAAGGCGATTTTTTTGATGGGGCCGACGGCCTCCGGTAAAACGGCGTTAGCCATTGAGCTGCGTAAAATTTTACCAGTAGAGTTGATAAGCGTTGATTCTGCCCTTATTTACAAAGGGATGGATATCGGGACGGCGAAGCCGAACGCTGAAGAGTTACTCGCCGCGCCGCACCGATTGCTGGATATTCGCGATCCGTCGCAGGCTTACTCGGCTGCTGATTTTCGCCGCGATGCGCTGGCGGAAATGGCCGATATCACCGCAGCGGGGCGGATCCCACTGTTAGTGGGCGGTACGATGTTGTATTTCAAGGCATTGCTGGAAGGGTTGTCGCCGCTACCGTCGGCAGACCCGGAAGTGCGGGCCAGAATTGAGCAACAGGCGGCAGAGCAAGGTTGGGAGTCATTGCATCGTCAACTTCAGGAGATCGATCCGGTTGCGGCAGCAAGGATTCATCCAAATGATCCACAAAGGCTTTCCCGGGCACTGGAAGTTTTTTTCATTTCGGGTAAAACTTTAACGGAACTGACGCAAACGTCAGGAGACGCTCTACCGTATCAGGTGCATCAGTTCGCCATCGCCCCGGCGAGTCGTGAACTGCTCCATCAACGAATTGAGCAGCGTTTTCATCAGATGTTGGCTTCAGGTTTTGAAGCAGAAGTCCGGGCGCTTTTTGCCCGAGGAGATTTGCATACGGACTTGCCTTCCATTCGTTGCGTGGGTTATCGCCAGATGTGGTCTTACCTTGAAGGCGAAATCTCATACGATGAAATGGTTTATCGAGGTGTTTGCGCCACGAGACAGTTGGCGAAGCGGCAGATAACCTGGCTGCGTGGTTGGGAAGGGGTTCACTGGCTTGACAGTGAAAAACCAGAACAAGCGCGTGACGAAGTATTACAGGTTGTTGGTGCTATCGCAGGCTGAATGTGTACAATTGAGACGTATCGTGCGCAATTTTTTCAGAATCGAAAGGTTCAAAGTACAAATAAGCATATAAGGAAAAGAGAGAATGGCTAAGGGGCAATCTTTACAAGATCCGTTCCTGAACGCACTGCGTCGGGAACGTGTTCCAGTTTCTATTTATTTGGTGAATGGTATTAAGCTGCAAGGGCAAATCGAGTCTTTTGATCAGTTCGTGATCCTGTTGAAAAACACGGTCAGCCAGATGGTTTA
Organism: Escherichia sp. WS3063; assembly: GCF_046486595.1. NCBI lineage: Bacteria > Pseudomonadati > Pseudomonadota > Gammaproteobacteria > Enterobacterales > Enterobacteriaceae > Escherichia > Escherichia sp. WS3063. The sequence continues at coordinate 285,195 of NZ_JBJQKY010000002.1, read as the reverse complement.
CAAGCACGCGATTTCTACTGTTGTCCCGTCTCGCCCGGTTTCTCATCACAGTAACAACACCGGTGGCGGTACCAGCAGTAACTACCATCATGGTAGCAGCGCGCAGAATACTTCCGCGCAACAGGACAGCGAAGAAACCGAATAAGGTTTCGGGCTGTTTTTTTTACACGGGGAGCCAGCGATCCTGCGTTCCCCGCTGATCTATTTAGAGGGTTATACGCTTGTTTGACCGTTATGATGCTGGTGAGCAGGCGGTACTGGTACACATCTATTTTACGCAAGACAAAGATATGGAAGACCTCCAGGAGTTTGAATCTCTGGTCTCTTCCGCCGGTGTCGAAGCATTGCAGGTGATTACCGGTAGCCGTAAAGCGCCGCACCCAAAGTATTTTGTAGGTGAAGGTAAAGCAGTTGAAATTGCGGAAGCTGTCAAAGCGACGGGTGCTTCGGTCGTTCTTTTTGACCATGCCCTGAGCCCGGCGCAAGAGCGTAACCTGGAGCGTTTGTGCGAGTGTCGTGTTATCGACCGCACCGGCCTTATTTTAGATATTTTCGCCCAACGTGCGCGTACCCATGAGGGTAAGTTGCAGGTTGAGCTGGCGCAGTTGCGCCATCTGGCTACGCGCCTGGTGCGTGGCTGGACCCACCTTGAAAGACAGAAAGGCGGGATAGGTTTGCGTGGTCCGGGTGAAACCCAGCTCGAAACCGACCGTCGTTTGTTGCGTAATCGCATCGTGCAGATACAGTCGCGCCTGGAAAGAGTTGAAAAGCAGCGTGAGCAGGGGCGGCAATCGCGTATCAAAGCCGACGTTCCTACTGTTTCGCTGGTGGGATATACCAACGCCGGTAAATCTACCCTTTTCAATCGCATCACCGAAGCGCGGGTCTACGCGGCAGACCAGTTGTTTGCCACCCTCGACCCGACGTTGCGGCGTATTGACGTCGCGGATGTCGGTGAAACCGTACTTGCAGATACCGTAGGGTTTATTCGCCACCTGCCGCACGATCTGGTGGCGGCATTTAAAGCCACGTTACAAGAGACGCGGCAAGCCACATTACTGCTGCACGTCATTGACGCGGCGGATGTGCGTGTACAAGAAAACATCGAAGCGGTGAATACGGTTCTTGAAGAGATCGACGCTCACGAGATCCCAACCCTGCTGGTGATGAACAAGATCGATATGCTGGAAGATTTCGAACCGCGTATTGATCGGGACGAAGAGAACAAACCGATCCGTGTCTGGCTTTCCGCACAGACCGGAGCGGGGATACCACAGCTTTTTCAGGCTTTGACGGAGCGGCTTTCCGGCGAGGTGGCGCAGCATACATTGCGTCTGCCACCGCAGGAAGGGCGTCTGAGAAGTCGTTTTTATCAGCTTCAGGCAATAGAAAAAGAGTGGATGGAGGAGGACGGCAGCGTAAGTCTGCAAGTTCGTATGCCGATCGTTGACTGGCGTCGCCTCTGCAAACAAGAACCGGCGTTGATCGATTACTTGATCTAACGGCGTAGCGTCTGAAGCGTGGAGTCATATCCTCTGGCGTCGAAAGACAACAGGGATCACCGCATAACAAATATGGAGCACAAACATGGCGTGGAATCAGCCCGGTAATAACGGACAAGACCGCGACCCGTGGGGAAGCAGCAAACCTGGCGGCAACTCTGAGGGAAATGGAAACAAAGGCGGTCGCGATCAAGGGCCACCTGATTTAGATGATATCTTCCGCAAGCTGAGCAAAAAGCTCGGTGGTCTGGGCGGCGGTAAAGGCACCGGATCTGGCGGTGGCAGTTCATCGCAAGGCCCACGCCCGCAGCTTGGCGGTCGTGTCGTTACCATCGCAGCGGCAGCGATTGTCATTATCTGGGCGGCCAGTGGTTTCTATACCATTAAAGAAGCCGAACGTGGCGTGGTAACACGCTTTGGTAAATTCAGCCATCTGGTTGAGCCGGGTCTGAACTGGAAACCGACGTTTATCGACGAAGTCAAACCGGTGAACGTGGAAGCCGTGCGTGAACTGGCAGCTTCTGGTGTGATGCTGACGTCGGACGAGAACGTAGTGCGCGTTGAGATGAACGTGCAGTACCGCGTCACCGATCCGGAAAAATATCTGTATAGCGTGACCAGCCCGGATGACAGTCTGCGTCAGGCTACCGACAGCGCCCTGCGCGGGGTTATCGGTAAATACACCATGGACCGCATTCTGACGGAAGGTCGTACCGTGATTCGTAGCGATACCCAGCGCGAACTGGAAGAGACGATTCGTCCGTATGATATGGGTATCACTCTGCTGGACGTCAACTTCCAGGCAGCTCGTCCGCCGGAAGAAGTAAAAGCGGCGTTTGACGATGCGATTGCCGCGCGTGAAAACGAACAGCAATACATTCGTGAAGCAGAAGCGTATACCAACGAAGTTCAGCCGCGTGCGAACGGTCAGGCGCAACGTATCCTCGAAGAGGCGCGTGCGTACAAGGCCCAGACCATCCTGGAAGCTCAGGGTGAAGTGGCGCGCTTTGCTAAACTTCTGCCGGAATATAAAGCTGCGCCGGAAATTACTCGCGAGCGTCTGTATATCGAGACGATGGAAAAAGTGTTGGGTAACACCCGCAAAGTGCTGGTTAACGACAAAGGTGGCAACCTGATGGTTCTGCCGTTAGACCAGATGCTGAAAGGTGGTAACGCCCCTGCAGCGAAGAGCGATAACGGTGCCAGCAATCTGCTGCGTCTGCCGCCAGCCTCTTCCTCCACAACCAGTGGAGCAAGCAACACGTCGTCCACCAGTCAGGGCGATATTATGGACCAACGCCGCGCCAACGCGCAGCGTAACGACTACCAGCGTCAGGGGGAATAACGATGCGTAAGTCAGTTATCGCGATTATCATCATCGTGCTGGTAGTGCTTTACATGTCTGTCTTTGTCGTCAAAGAAGGTGAGCGCGGTATTACGCTGCGTTTTGGTAAGGTACTGCGTGACGATGACAACAAACCTCTGGTTTATGAGCCGGGTCTGCATTTCAAGATACCGTTCATTGAAACGGTGAAAATGCTCGACGCACGTATTCAGACCATGGACAACCAGGCCGACCGCTTTGTGACCAAAGAGAAGAAAGACCTGATCGTCGACTCTTACATCAAATGGCGCATCAGCGATTTCAGCCGTTACTACCTGGCAACGGGCGGTGGCGACATTTCGCAAGCGGAAGTGCTGTTGAAACGTAAGTTCTCTGACCGTCTGCGTTCTGAAATTGGTCGCCTGGACGTGAAAGACATCGTCACCGATTCCCGTGGTCGTCTGACCCTCGAAGTACGTGACGCGCTGAACTCCGGTTCTGCGGGTACAGAAGATGAAGTTACTACCCCGGCGGCAGATAACGCCATTGCCGAAGCGGCAGAGCGCGTAACGGCTGAGACGAAGGGCAAAGTTCCGGTCATCAACCCGAACAGTATGGCGGCGCTGGGTATTGAAGTTGTCGATGTGCGAATTAAGCAGATCAACCTGCCGACCGAAGTGTCTGAAGCGATCTACAACCGTATGCGCGCCGAGCGTGAAGCGGTAGCGCGTCGTCACCGTTCACAAGGTCAGGAAGAAGCGGAAAAACTGCGTGCAACTGCCGACTATGAAGTGACCAGAACGCTGGCAGAAGCTGAGCGTCAGGGCCGCATCATGCGTGGTGAAGGCGATGCCGAAGCAGCCAAACTGTTTGCTGATGCATTCAGTAAAGATCCAGACTTCTACGCATTCATCCGTAGCCTGCGTGCTTATGAGAACAGCTTCTCTGGCAATCAGGACGTGATGGTCATGAGCCCGGATAGCGATTTCTTCCGCTACATGAAGACGCCGACTTCCGCAACGCGTTAATATAACGACTGCGGTACAGGTCAATAAAGCCACCGCATCCTCAGGGATGTCGGTGGTTTTCTTTTTCTATAAGGATAATCAATGAATTCGACAATCTGGCTGGCGCTTGCCCTGGTTTTGGTGCTGGAAGGTTTAGGGCCGATGCTTTACCCGAAGGCATGGAAGAAGATGATCTCTGCGATGACCAATTTGCCCGATAATATTTTACGTCGTTTTGGCGGTGGACTTGTGGTTGCGGGCGTTGTGGTCTACTACATGTTGAGGAAAACGATTGGCTGAACAAAAAACAGACTGATCGAGGTCATTTTTGAGTGCAAAAAGTGCTGTAACTCTGAAAAAGCGATGGTAGAATCCATTTTTAAGCAAACGGTGATTTTGAAAAATGGGTAACAACGTCGTCGTACTGGGCACCCAATGGGGTGACGAAGGTAAAGGTAAGATCGTCGATCTTCTGACTGAACGGGCTAAATATGTTGTACGCTACCAGGGCGGTCACAACGCAGGCCATACTCTCGTAATCAACGGTGAAAAAACCGTTCTCCATCTTATTCCATCAGGTATTCTCCGCGAGAATGTAACCAGCATCATCGGTAACGGTGTTGTGCTGTCTCCGGCCGCGCTGATGAAAGAGATGAAAGAACTGGAAGACCGTGGCATCCCCGTTCGTGAGCGTCTGCTGCTGTCTGAAGCATGTCCGCTGATCCTTGATTATCACGTTGCGCTGGATAACGCGCGTGAGAAAGCGCGTGGCGCGAAAGCGATCGGCACTACCGGTCGTGGTATCGGGCCTGCTTATGAAGATAAAGTGGCACGTCGCGGTCTGCGTGTTGGCGACCTTTTCGACAAAGAAACCTTCGCTGAAAAACTGAAAGAAGTGATGGAATATCACAACTTCCAGTTGGTTAACTACTACAAAGCTGAAGCGGTTGATTACCAGAAAGTTCTGGATGATACGATGGCTGTTGCCGACATCCTGACTTCTATGGTGGTTGACGTTTCTGACCTGCTCGACCAGGCGCGTCAGCGTGGCGATTTCGTCATGTTTGAAGGTGCGCAGGGTACGCTGCTGGATATCGACCACGGTACATATCCGTACGTAACTTCTTCCAACACCACTGCTGGTGGCGTGGCGACCGGTTCCGGCCTGGGCCCGCGTTATGTTGATTACGTTCTGGGTATCCTCAAAGCTTACTCCACTCGTGTGGGGGCAGGTCCGTTCCCGACCGAACTGTTTGATGAAACTGGCGAGTTCCTCTGCAAGCAGGGTAACGAATTTGGCGCAACTACAGGTCGTCGTCGCCGTACCGGCTGGCTGGACACCGTTGCCGTTCGTCGTGCGGTACAGCTGAACTCCCTGTCTGGCTTCTGCCTGACTAAACTGGACGTTCTGGATGGCCTGAAAGAGGTTAAACTCTGCGTGGCTTACCGTATGCCGGATGGTCGTGAAGTGACTACCACTCCGCTGGCAGCTGACGACTGGAAAGGTGTAGAGCCGATTTACGAAACCATGCCGGGCTGGTCTGAATCCACCTTCGGCGTGAAAGATCGTAGTGGCCTGCCGCAGGCGGCACTGAACTACATCAAGCGTATTGAAGAGCTGACCGGTGTGCCGATCGATATCATCTCTACCGGTCCGGATCGTACTGAAACCATGATTCTGCGCGACCCGTTCGACGCGTAATTCTGGTACGCCTGGCAGATATTTTGCCTGCCGGGCTAACAGTGTGATACATTGCTGTGTCGGTTAAGCCATTACGCTTTCCGACACAGTGTTAAATCCTCGCTTTTTTCCTTCCCCGAACTGAAATAAATTAGCGACACAGCTTGTGGCTGGTTTATCATCAATATAAATGTATTTTTTCCCGATTTCCCTTTTGAGGTTGATGTGCAGTTAACGAGTTTCACTGATTACGGATTACGTGCGCTGATCTACATGGCGTCATTGCCTGAAGGGCGGATGACCAGTATTTCTGAAGTGACTGACGTCTACGGCGTCTCCCGTAATCATATGGTCAAAATAATCAATCAACTTAGTCGTGCCGGCTACGTGACTGCTGTTCGTGGAAAAAATGGCGGCATTCGTCTGGGTAAACCGGCGAGTGCGATACGTATTGGTGATGTGGTGCGCGAGCTGGAGCCCTTATCGCTGGTGAATTGCAGCAGTGAGTTTTGCCACATTACACCTGCCTGTCGGTTGAAACAGGCGCTTTCTAAGGCCGTGCAAAGTTTTCTTACGGAACTGGATAACTACACGCTTGCCGATTTGGTTGAAGAGAATCAACCGCTTTATAAATTATTGCTGGTGGAGTGACGAAAATCTTCATCAGAGATGACAACGGAGGAACCGAGATGTCACAAGATCCTTTCCAGGAACGCGAAGCTGAAAAATACGCGAATCCCATCCCTAGTCGGGAATTTATCCTCGAACATTTAACCAAACGTGAAAAACCGGCCAGCCGTGATGAGCTGGCGGTAGAACTGCACATTGAAGGCGAAGAGCAGCTTGAAGGCCTGCGTCGCCGCCTGCGCGCGATGGAGCGCGATGGTCAACTGGTCTTCACTCGTCGTCAGTGCTATGCGCTGCCGGAACGCCTCGACCTGGTGAAAGGTACCGTTATTGGCCACCGTGATGGCTACGGCTTTCTGCGGGTTGAAGGGCGTAAAGATGATTTGTATCTCTCCAGCGAGCAGATGAAAACCTGCATTCATGGCGATCAGGTGCTGGCGCAGCCGCTGGGCGCTGACCGTAAAGGTCGTCGTGAAGCGCGTATTGTCCGCGTACTGGTGCCAAAAACCAGCCAGATTGTTGGTCGCTACTTTACCGAAGCGGGCGTCGGCTTTGTGGTTCCTGACGACAGTCGTTTGAGCTTCGATATCTTAATCCCGCCCGATCAGATCATGGGCGCGCGGATGGGCTTTGTGGTGGTGGTTGAACTGACCCAACGCCCGACTCGCCGTACCAAAGCGGTGGGTAAAATCGTCGAAGTACTTGGCGACAATATGGGCACCGGCATGGCGGTTGATATCGCTCTGCGTACCCATGAAATTCCGTATATCTGGCCGCAGGCTGTTGAGCAACAAGTTGCCGGGCTGAAAGAAGAAGTGCCGGAAGAAGCAAAAGCGGGCCGTGTCGATTTGCGCGATTTACCGCTGGTCACCATTGATGGCGAAGACGCCCGTGACTTTGACGATGCAGTTTACTGTGAGAAAAAACGCGGCGGCGGCTGGCGTTTATGGGTCGCGATTGCCGACGTCAGCTACTATGTGCGTCCGCCAACACCGCTGGACAGAGAAGCGCGTAACCGTGGTACGTCGGTGTACTTCCCTTCGCAGGTTATCCCGATGCTGCCGGAAGTGCTCTCTAACGGCCTGTGCTCGCTCAACCCGCAGGTAGACCGCCTGTGTATGGTGTGCGAGATGACGGTTTCGTCGAAAGGCCGCCTGACTGGCTACAAATTCTATGAAGCGGTAATGAGCTCTCACGCACGTCTGACCTACACCAAAGTCTGGCATATTCTGCAGGGCGATCAGGATCTGCGCGAGCAGTACGCCCCGCTGGTTAAGCATCTCGAAGAGTTGCATAACCTCTATAAAGTGCTGGATAAAGCCCGTGAAGAACGCGGTGGGATCTCATTTGAGAGCGAAGAAGCGAAGTTCATTTTCAACGCTGAACGCCGTATTGAACGTATCGAACAGACTCAGCGTAACGACGCCCACAAGTTAATTGAAGAATGCATGATTCTGGCGAATATCTCGGCGGCGCGTTTCGTTGAGAAAGCCAAAGAACCAGCACTATTCCGTATTCACGATAAGCCGAGCACCGAAGCGATTACCTCTTTCCGTTCAGTGCTGGCGGAGCTGGGGCTGGAACTGCCGGGCGGTAACAAGCCGGAACCGCGTGATTACGCGGAGTTGCTGGAGTCGGTTGCCGATCGTCCTGACGCAGAAATGCTGCAAACCATGCTGCTGCGCTCGATGAAACAGGCGATTTACGATCCGGAAAACCGTGGTCACTTCGGTCTGGCATTGCAGTCCTATGCGCACTTTACTTCGCCGATTCGTCGTTATCCTGACCTGACGCTGCACCGCGCCATTAAATATCTGCTGGCGAAAGAGCAGGGGCATCAGGGCAACACCACTGAAACCGGCGGCTACCATTATTCGATGGAAGAGATGCTGCAACTGGGTCAGCACTGTTCGATGGCGGAACGTCGTGCCGACGAAGCAACACGCGATGTAGCTGACTGGCTGAAGTGTGACTTCATGCTCGACCAGGTAGGTAACGTCTTTAAAGGCGTAATTTCCAGCGTCACTGGCTTTGGCTTCTTCGTCCGTCTGGACGACTTGTTCATTGATGGTCTGGTCCATGTCTCTTCGCTGGACAATGACTACTATCGCTTTGACCAGGTAGGGCAACGCCTGATGGGTGAATCCAGCGGCCAGACTTATCGCCTGGGCGATCGCGTGGAAGTTCGCGTCGAAGCGGTTAATATGGACGAGCGTAAAATCGACTTTAGCCTGATCTCCAGCGAACGCGCACCGCGCAACGTCGGTAAAACGGCGCGCGAGAAAGCGAAAAAAGGCGATGCAGGCAAAAAAGGCGGCAAGCGTCGTCAGGTCGGTAAAAAGGTAAACTTTGAGCCAGACAGCGCCTTCCGCGGCGAGAAAAAACTGAAGCCGAAAGCGGCGAAGAAAGACGCGAGAAAAGCGAAAAAGCCATCGGCGAAAACGCAGAAAATAGCCGCAGCGACCAAAGCGAAGCGTGCGGCGAAGAAAAAAGTGGCAGAGTGATCATTACCCTCTTCAAACAGAAGAGGGTGAATTATCCGTAGGCCGGGCAAGCGTGGCGCTCCCGGCAAAACGTAAACAACGAGTACATTAATGAGCGAAATGATTTACGGCATCCACGCAGTGCAGGCCCTGCTGGAGCGCGCCCCTGAACGTTTTCAGGAAGTCTTTATTTTAAAAGGCCGTGAAGATAAACGTCTGTTGCCGCTGATTCACGCCCTTGAGTCCCAGGGCGTGGTTATCCAGCTGGCAAACCGCCAATATCTCGACGAGAAAAGCGACGGTGCCGTGCATCAGGGCATTATCGCTCGTGTGAAGCCAGGACGGCAGTATCAGGAAAACGATCTGCCGGATCTGATCGCTTCGCTCGATCAACCGTTCCTGCTGATCCTCGACGGCGTAACCGATCCGCACAACCTCGGCGCGTGCCTGCGTAGCGCGGACGCCGCTGGTGTTCATGCGGTGATTGTGCCGAAAGATCGCTCCGCACAGCTCAACGCCACGGCGAAAAAAGTGGCCTGTGGTGCGGCAGAAAGCGTTCCGCTGATTCGGGTGACTAATCTGGCGCGCACCATGCGTATGTTGCAGGAAGAGAATATCTGGATCGTCGGTACGGCAGGCGAGGCGGATCATACACTCTATCAGAGCAAAATGACCGGACGGCTGGCACTGGTGATGGGCGCAGAAGGTGAAGGCATGCGTCGCCTGACCCGTGAACATTGCGATGAGTTGATCAGCATCCCCATGGCAGGAAGTGTTTCTTCGCTGAACGTTTCTGTGGCGACAGGCATTTGCTTATTTGAAGCGGTACGCCAGCGTAGCTAATTTCTCGGAATTATGAAAAGCCATCCAGATTTGGATGGTTTTTTTTTGTCTATAGCTGGTAAGATAATTACGTACTGCAAATATTCATTTTATTAATATTTAAACTTAATTTATATGGAATAATATATGACATGGAATCCGTTGGCGCTGGCGACGGCGCTGCAAACTGTACCTGAACAAAATATTGATGTAACAAATAGCGAGAACGCATTAATTATTAAAATGAATGATTATGGCGATTTGCAAATCAATATTCTATTTACTTCCCGCCAAATGATTATCGAAACCTTTATTTGTCCGGTAAGTAGTATCAGCAATCCAGATGAATTTAATACCTTCTTATTAAGAAATCAGAAGATGATGCCGTTGTCATCGGTAGGGATCTCCAGCGTGCAACAGGAAGAGTATTACATTGTTTTCGGTGCGTTATCGCTTAAATCTTCTCTTGAAGATATTCTGCTTGAGATAACCTCGCTGGTAGATAACGCATTGGATCTGGCTGAAATTACAGAAGAATATTCACACTAATTACAAGGACGGGTATTTATGGGGATTTTAAAAAGTTTATTTACGCTGGGGAAATCGTTTATCTCCCAGGCGGAAGAGTCCATTGAAGAAACCCAGGGCGTGCGCATGCTGGAACAGCATATTCGTGACGCTAAAGCTGAACTCGATAAAGCCGGAAAATCTCGCGTTGATCTGCTGGCGCGAGTGAAATTAAGTCACGATAAGCTGAAAGATTTACGTGAGCGCAAAGCCAGTCTGGAAGCTCGTGCGCTGGAAGCGTTAAGCAAGAACGTGAATCCGTCGTTGATTAACGAAGTTGCTGAAGAAATCGCGCGCCTTGAGAATCTCATTACCGCTGAAGAGCAAGTGTTGTCGAATCTGGAAGTCTCTCGTGATGGCGTGGAAAAAGCAGTTACAGCGACAGCGCAGCGTATCGCTCAGTTTGAGCAGCAAATGGAAGTCGTTAAAGCCACTGAAGCCATGCAGCGTGCACAACAGGCTGTAACGACCTCTACCGTTGGCGCATCTTCCAGCGTTTCGACAGCGGCAGAATCCTTAAAACGCCTGCAAACGCGTCAGGCCGAACGTCAGGCTCGCCTGGATGCTGCCGCACAGTTGGAAAAAGTCGCAGACGGTCGCGATCTCGATGAAAAGCTGGCGGAAGCCGGAATTGGCGGTAGCAATAAAAGTAGCGCCCAGGATGTATTAGCAAGACTGCAACGCCAACAGGGCGAGTAATTTTTTGCCAGCCTCACTGCAAGGCTGGCAACTATTATAAGGATAAAATATGTCTGGTTTTTTCCAGCGTCTGTTTGGCAAGGATAATAAGCCTGCTATCGCTCGTGGTCCGCTGGGACTTCATCTCAATAGTGGCTTTACGCTCGACACGTTAGCGTTTCGTTTGCTGGAAGATGAATTGCTGATTGCGCTGCCGGGTGAGGAATTTACGGTAGCCGCCGTCAGCCGCATCGATCTGGGCGGCGGTAGCCAGATTTTCCGCTACTACACTTCAGGCGATGAGTTTCTGCAAATCAATACCACCGGCGGCGAAAATATTGATGACATTGATGATATCAAGCTCTTTGTCTATGAAGAGAGCTACGGTATCAGTAAAGAGAGTCACTGGCGCGAGACGATCAATGCCAAAGCGATGGGGGCAATGACCTTAAACTGGCAGGAAAAACGCTGGCAGCGATTTTTTAACAGCGAAGAACCGGGAAATATCGAACCCGTCTACATGCTGGAAAAAGTAGAAAATCAAAACCATGCCAAATGGGAAGTGCATAATTTTACCATGGGCTACCAACGGCAAGTAACCGAAGATACTTACGAATATTTGCTGCTAAATGGTGAGGAATCTTTTAACGATCTCGGCGAGCCAGAGTGGTTATTTTCGCGCGCGCTGGGTGTCGATATCCCGCTGACATCACTTCATATTATTGGTTAATTACAAGGACGTTTACGATGCATATACTGGATTCACTTCTTGCCTTTAGCGCCTATTTTTTTATTGGCGTGGCTATGGTGATTATTTTTCTGTTTATCTACTCCAAAATTACACCGCACAACGAATGGCAATTAATCAAAAACAATAATACCGCGGCGTCACTGGCATTCAGCGGTACATTGTTGGGTTACGTGATCCCCTTATCCAGTGCGGCAATCAATGCGGTGAGTATTCCGGATTATTTCGCCTGGGGCGGGATTGCACTGGTGATTCAGTTACTCGTTTTTGCTGGCGTCAGACTTTATATGCCCGCATTAAGCGAAAAAATTATTAATCACAATACCGCAGCAGGAATGTTTATGGGAACCGCCGCACTGGCTGGTGGTATTTTTAACGCAGCTTGTATGACATGGTAATGGACGATCATGGCCAGAAAACGCAAATCAAGAAATAACAGTAAAATTGGTCACGGAGCGATCAGTCGCATTGGCAGACCGAATAATCCTTTTGAACCGCGTCGCAATCGCTACGCACAAAAATACTTAACGTTGGCGCTAATGGGCGGTGCCGCTTTTTTCGTATTGAAAGGTTGTGGCGATAGTGGCGATGTCGATAACGACGGCGACGGAACGTTTTACTCGACTGTGCAGGATTGTATTGATGACGGTAATAATTCAGATATCTGTGCTCATGGCTGGAACAACGCCAAAGCGGCGTTTTATGCCGATGTTCCGAAGAATATGACTCAGCAGAATTGTCAGTCTAAGTATGAAAATTGTTACTACGACAATGTTGAACAGAGTTGGATCCCGGTCGTTTCTGGATTTTTGTTAAGCCGGGTTATTCGTAAAGATCGCGATGAGCCGTTCGTCTATAACAGCGGCGGATCCTCATTTGCTTCCCGCCCCGTCTGGCGCAACACTTCCGGTGATTACTCCTGGCGCTCCGGTTCTGGCAAAAAAGAGTCTTACTCTTCGGGCGGCTTTACCACCAAAAAAGCGTCAACCGTTTCTCGCGGCGGCTATGGTCGTTCTTCCAGCGCCCGTGGGCATTGGGGAGGCTAATCATGCTGAGACACAATGTTCCTGTGCGGCGGGATCTGGACCGGATTGCCGCCGATAACGGATTTGACTTTCATATCATCGACAATGAAATCTATTGGGACGAGAGTCGGGCTTACCGTTTTACTCTGCGCCAGATTGAAGAGCAGATCGAAAAACCGACTGCGGAACTGCATCAGATGTGCCTTGAGGTGGTGGATCGCGCGGTTAAAGATGAAGAGATCCTGACGCAACTGGCGATCCCGCCGTTGTACTGGGATGTGATCGCCGAAAGCTGGCGCGCACGCGATCCTTCGTTGTATGGCCGGATGGATTTTGCCTGGTGTGGTAATGCGCCGGTGAAGCTGCTGGAGTACAACGCCGATACGCCAACTTCATTGTACGAGTCGGCTTATTTCCAGTGGCTGTGGCTGGAAGATGCCCGGCGCAGCGGCATTGTTCCGCGTGATGCCGATCAGTACAATGCCATTCAGGAACGCCTGATTTCGCGCTTTAGTGAGCTTTACAGTCGGGAACCGTTTTATTTTTGCTGCTGTCAGGACACCGATGAAGACAGGAGTACCGTGCTGTACTTGCAGGACTGCGCCCAGCAGGCAGGGCAGGAGTCGCGGTTTATCTACATTGAAGATCTCGGTTTGGGCGTCGGCGGCGTACTGACCGATCTTGATGATAATGTCATCCAGCGTGCATTTAAGCTGTATCCGCTGGAGTGGATGATGCGTGACGATAACGGTCCGCTGCTGCGCAAGCGTCGCGAGCAATGGGTGGAGCCGTTATGGAAAAGTATCTTGAGTAATAAAGGGCTAATGCCGCTGCTTTGGCGCTTCTTCCCTGGTCATCCTAACCTTCTTGCATCCTGGTTTGAGGGTGAAAAATCGCAGATTGCCGCTGGCGAAAGCTATGTGCGTAAACCGATCTACTCGCGCGAAGGCGGCAACGTCACCATTTTCGACGGTCAGAATAACGTCGTTGACCACGCTGATGGTGATTACGCCGATGAACCGATGATCTACCAGGCGTTTCAACCTCTGCCGCGATTTGGCGATAGCTACACACTCATCGGTAGCTGGATTGTCGATGATGAAGCGTGCGGAATGGGGATCCGTGAAGATAACACGCTGATCACCAAAGACACCTCACGTTTCGTTCCGCATTACATTGCTGGATAAGAATGTTTTAGCAATCTCTTTCTGTCATGAATCCATGGCAGTGACCATACTAATGGTGACTGCCATTGATGGAGGGAGACACAGTGCACTGGCAAACTCACACCGTTTTTAATCAACCTATACCATTAAATAACAGCAATTTATACCTGTCTGATGGCGCGCTCTGCGAAGCGGTAACGCGTGAAGGTGCTGGCTGGGATAGCGATTTTCTAGCCAGTATTGGTCAGCAGTTAGGGACGGCTGAATCCCTTGAACTGGGGCGGCTGGCGAATGTGAATCCGCCTGAATTATTGCGCTACGATGCGCAAGGACGCCGTCTGGACGATGTGCGTTTTCACCCCGCCTGGCACCTGCTGATGCAGGCGCTATGTACCAATCGGGTGCACAATCTTGCCTGGGAAGAAGACGCTCGCTCCGGCGCATTTGTGGCGCGCGCGGCGCGTTTTATGTTACATGCGCAGGTTGAGGCTGGGTCGTTATGTCCGATAACCATGACCTTTGCCGCCACGCCATTGCTGTTACAGATGTTACCCGCGCCGTTTCAGGACTGGACCACGCCGCTGTTGAGCGATCGCTACGATTCTCACTTATTGCCAGGTGGGCAAAAACGCGGTTTGTTGATTGGCATGGGAATGACGGAAAAGCAGGGCGGTTCCGATGTCATGAGCAACACCACCCGCGCAGAGCGCCTGGAAGATGGCTCTTATCGGCTGGTGGGGCATAAATGGTTTTTCTCGGTGCCGCAAAGCGATGCGCATCTGGTGCTGGCGCAGACTACGGGCGGTTTGTCCTGCTTTTTTGTGCCGCGCTTTTTGCCTGACGGGCAACGCAACGCGATTCGCCTCGAGCGGCTGAAAGATAAGCTGGGTAATCGCTCTAACGCCAGTTGCGAAGTGGAGTTTCAGGATGCCATTGGCTGGTTGTTAGGGCAGGAAGGGGAAGGAACTCGTCTGATCCTGAAAATGGGAGGGATGACGCGTTTTGATTGCGCCCTGGGTAGCCATGCCATGATGCGCCGTGCATTTTCGCTGGCGATTTATCATGCACATCAACGCCATGTTTTTGGTAATCCATTGATCCAACAGCCCCTTATGCGTCATGTCTTAAGTCGCATGGCGCTTCAGCTTGAAGGTCAAACGGCGTTGCTGTTTCGTCTTGCGCGAGCGTGGGACCGGCGTGCTGATGCCAAAGAAGCCCTGTGGGCGCGTTTATTTACGCCTGCGGCGAAATTTGTGATCTGCAAACGAGGTATGCCGTTTATGGCCGAAGCGATGGAGGTGCTGGGCGGCATTGGTTATTGCGAGGAGAGCGAGCTGCCGCGGCTTTACCGGGAGATGCCGGTAAATAGTATCTGGGAAGGTTCCGGCAACATTATGTGCCTGGATGTGCTGCGCGTGCTCAATAAGCAAGCGGGCGTATACGACTTATTGTCGGAAGCATTTGTGGAAGTGAAAGGACAGGATCGCTATTTTGATCGCGCGGTTCGTCGTTTACAGCAGCAGCTGCGTAAGCCTGCTGAAGAACTGGGGCGAGAGATTACTCATCAGCTATTCCTGCTGGGCTGTGGTGCGCAAATGTTGAAATATGCCTCTCCGCCAATGGCGCAGGCGTGGTGTCAGGTGATGTTAGATACGCGCGGCGGCGTACGGTTGTCAGAGCAGATCCAGAATGATTTATTGCTGCGGGCGACGGGAGGAGTGTGTTTGTAAGCGTATACGACTGATGCGACGCTGGTTTCGATTAACTAAATGAAATATTTTAAAATTGTAGGCCGGACAAGGCGCTCGCGCCGCATCCGGCATTGTTCATTTGCAGTAGATGATACTCACGCATACAGTATCGCCTGTACGCGCCAGTTATCAGGCTGCTGGTCTTCGTACATGGTAATAATGCGGTACCATGACGCACCTTGTTCATCGGCCTTTAACGCCACGATACGTTCCACGTCCTGCGGATCCCCTGAAATATTGCTAACTGAGATCTGACCTATTTCATTCAGGCCCGTCACGCAGTCAGCACTGGCGAATTCTGCAGACTGTGCCGTGGCGCTCGCAGGATAAGTCACTAATTGCAGCGAGGGTGAGGCAAGTAATTGTTTCATCGTCAGCTCCATTTTTCGTTTCCCCACATGTTGCAGGGCATTCCATCGCGGTAATAAACGCCCGAGCTTCCAGCCGGTAATTTATTGTGCACAGGTAAACGCATAGGGACGCAAAGCAATGTAAAGCTGACTATGTAAGTTGTCTGATTTATTTACGGTACAAAATGGCTTGTGAATACCACTGTCCTGTCACGATGGTTTCGTCCACCATGACGACAACGTAATAATCAGCTTTTGCAGCGACAGCTTTCGCTCTGATTTCTGCTAATGCGTCATCCGGAGAACCCCGAACCATCGTGCTTACGCTACCTATTCGCTGTAACCCTTGCGTCTGGTCGCGGCGAATCTCTTGCGGATGGTCGGTTACTGGCGGTGCTGGCTGTGGCGTACCTTGCAGTGCGCTACAGGCACTTAACATCAACACCAATAATAAACTGGCAAACCGGTAAATAACGCTATTACGTTTCCTGCTAACCATAGTGTAGTGCCTTATTAATTTAACTTTGGGGGAATGTTCCCGAATTGTTACCTGGTACGCGATTTTCGAATGAAAACGTGACGAAAGCGTAACCCACATCTCAACATTATGAACTAATACCGCCAGCAGAAACTTGTGCTAAGGATTTCTTCATGTCATACCAGACAAAAAGGAGAGACAGATGATTGAAATAGAATCACGCGAGCTGGCAGATACTCCCGTTCTTCATGCTTATCCTGTCGGGCAAAAAGATACCCCGTTACCGTGTGTGATTTTTTATCACGGCTTTACTTCGTCCAGTCTGGTGTATAGCTATTTTGCCGTTGCGCTGGCGCAGGCTGGTTTGCGGGTGATCATGCCGGATGCGCCCGATCACGGTAGCCGTTTTAGTGGCGACGCAGCGCGGCGGTTAAATCAATTCTGGCAAATCTTGCTACAAAGTATGCAGGAATTCACTACCTTACGTGCGGCAATAGCCGAAGAAAACTGGCTGCGTGATGACCGTCTGGCAGTCGGTGGCGCGTCGATGGGCGCGATGACGGCACTGGGAATTACCGCTCGCCACCCCACGGTGAAATGTACCGCCAGCATGATGGGATCGGGCTATTTTACATCGCTCGCCCGTTCACTGTTTCCACCGCTGATACCTGAAACGGCAGCACAGCAGAATGAATTCAATAACATTGTCGCGCCGCTGGCAGAGTGGGAAGCGACAAACCACCAGGAACAACTTGCTGACAGACCTCTACTGCTGTGGCATGGCCTTGACGACGACGTCGTGCCTGCCGACGAATCACTACGTTTGCAGCAGGCCTTAAGCGAGACGGGACGGGATAAACTGCTAACCTGTTCATGGCAGCCTGGCGTGCGTCACCGCATTACGCCTGAGGCATTAGATGCTGCCGTGACATTTTTCCGCCAGCATCTTTAAACACGCAGAATGCTGACCCCTTGCGCTTCCAGCTGTTGCAGGATTTCCGGGTTAGCATTTTTGCCGGTGATCAGCATATCGATTTGATCGGCACGGCTAAAAAGCATTCCCGCGCGTTCGCCAATCTTACTGCTATCAACCAGTACCACCAGTTTCCCTACCACGCTCAGCATCTTCTGCTCTGCCATTGCCGTCAACATATCGGTTTTATACAACCCTTCTGCTGTCAGCCCTTTGCCGCTGGTAAACATCCAGTGCCCGGCATAGAGACTGTTTTCGCTGCCCTGCGGGCTTAAAGTGATGGACTGACTTTTGTTGTACTGTCCGCCCATAATGATCACGCTGTCATGCTCCTGATCGATCAGGTAATTTGCCAGCGGTAGATAATTAGTGATGATTTGCACTGGCTTGCCACACATTTCCCGCCCAAGCAGAAACGCGGTGGAGCCGCAGTTGATGACTACGCTTTCGCCCGGATTAACCAGCTGCGAGGCCGCTTTAGCAATACGTACTTTTTCATCGTGATTCTGCGCCTGATGCAGATTCATCGGCGTCCAGCGTGGGCGCTGCTGGGTAATAGCTTCTGCGCCATTGCGCACTTTTTTCAGTTTGCCGCTTTCGTCAAGTTTATTGATATCGCGTCGTGCAGTGGCAGGCGAAATTCCCAGACGCTCAACGACTTTCTCAACGGTCACAAAGCCCAATTGTGCGAGCATTTCCAGGAGGATTTGATGTCTTTGTGCTTCAGTCATGAGCTATTCCGATAAAATTTGATTTTTTTAGATGATATTTGAAATAGCCAGGAAATACTACGCCGGATAGCGCGAACTACTCCACGCTATCCGGTATAAACGACAGATTACAGGAACGACTTGAACGGCAGATCCGGTTCAATAGTGAAGCAATCATCGAAACCACGCGGATAGTGGTACTCGAAGTTGTCTTTATCCAGCGGCCAGGTAAATTTGCCGCCCACCTGCCAGATAAACGGCTTGAAGCCATACTTCAGACGATCTTTTTTCATCTCCCACAGCACGCGGATTTCTTGCGGATCGGCCTGGAAGTTTGACCAGATGTCGTGGTGGAACGGGATAACCACTTTCGCATTCAGGGCTTCACCCATACGCAGCATATCGGCGCTGGTCATTTTGTCGGTAATACCGCGTGGGTTCTCACCGTACGATCCTAACGCCACATCGATCTGATGTTCGTTACCGTGCTTCGCATAATAGTTAGAGTAGTGGGAATCGCCACTGTGATACAGGGAACCGCCAGGGGTTTTGAACAGGTAGTTTACTGCGCGATCGTCCATGCCATCTGGCAGTACGCCAGCCGCTTTTTGATCGGCAGGTAGGGTGATCAGTGCAGTACGGTCGAAAGCGTCAAGCGCATGAATTTCAATGTCTTTCACTTTAACGACATCGCCTGGTTTGACCACGATGCAACGTTCTTTCGGCACACCCCAGCCAATCCACAAATCAACGCAGGTTTTCGGTCCAATGAACGGTACGTCATCAGCACAGTTCTGCATCACGGCAGCAGCGACGTTAACGTCGATATGATCGTTGTGATCGTGAGTCGCCAGTACCGCGTCGATCTGGCGAATCGCAAACGGATCAAGAACAAACGGGGTGGTGCGCAGGTTTGGCTGCAGTTTTTTCACGCCAGCCATGCGCTGCATCTGGTGACCCTGTTTCATTAACGGGTTACCGTGACTTTGTTTGCCAGTGCCGCACCAGAAATCAACGCAAACGTTGGTGCCACCTTCTGATTTTAGCCAGATCCCGGTGCAGCCTAGCCACCACATCGCAAATGTGCCAGGGGCGACCTGCTCTTGTTCAATTTCTTCATTCAGCCAGCTACCCCACTCCGGGAAAGTGCTCAGGATCCAGGATTCTCGGGTGATACTTTTCACTTTACTCATCGCCATTTACCTTCATGATAGTTCAATTCGAATCAATATGTGATTGGTTTTGATTAATCCTGACACTATTTTTTCAGGAAGGCAATGACCATTTTTTGACTTTTTGCCAGGGAAGTTGTTGTTGATTTTGAGTATGGAAAGATTTAATGGAATGTGTAATTCAATTAACTAAATGAATTTAAATGAATAATCGTTTCGTTGTGTGAATCCCACTCTATCCATGTGGAATTATTTGCGGGTCGCGTCACATTTAATCATAAATAATCTTGTTGTGATTACTTTTGAAAATTAGAGTGAGTGCACAACATTCCGGGTGTGTGGAATACCCGGTTACCTCTTCTTCAGGAGATCGTTATGGAGATCCTCTACAACATCTTTACCGTGTTTTTTAACCAGGTCATGACCAATGCCCCGTTGTTGCTGGGTATTGTGACCTGTCTGGGCTACATCCTACTGCGCAAAAGTGTCAGCGTTATTATTAAAGGCACGATTAAAACCATAATTGGTTTCATGTTGTTGCAGGCAGGGTCCGGCATCCTCACCAGCACCTTCAAACCGGTGGTGGCGAAAATGTCCGAAGTCTACGGCATTAACGGCGCAATTTCCGATACTTACGCGTCGATGATGGCAACCATCGACCGCATGGGCGATGCCTATAGCTGGGTAGGTTACGCGGTGTTGTTAGCGCTGGCGCTGAACATCTGTTACGTGCTGCTGCGTCGCATTACCGGTATTCGTACCATCATGCTGACTGGACACATCATGTTCCAGCAGGCGGGACTGATTGCCGTTACGTTGTTTATTTTCGGCTACTCCATGTGGACGACCATTATCTGCACGGCGATTCTGGTTTCGCTCTACTGGGGCATAACCTCCAACATGATGTACAAACCGACTCAGGAAGTGACGGACGGCTGCGGTTTCTCCATCGGTCACCAGCAACAGTTTGCATCATGGATTGCCTATAAAGTTGCGCCGTTCCTCGGCAAAAAAGAGGAAAGCGTTGAAGACCTCAAACTGCCAGGCTGGCTGAATATTTTCCACGACAACATCGTCTCCACGGCGATTGTCATGACCATCTTCTTTGGTGCCATTTTGCTCTCCTTCGGTATCGACACCGTGCAGGCGATGGCAGGTAAAGTGAACTGGACGGTGTACATCCTGCAAACCGGTTTCTCCTTTGCGGTGGCGATCTTCATCATCACTCAGGGTGTGCGCATGTTTGTGGCGGAACTCTCTGAAGCGTTTAACGGTATCTCCCAGCGCCTGATCCCTGGTGCGGTCCTGGCGATTGACTGTGCGGCTATTTATAGCTTCGCGCCGAACGCCGTAGTCTGGGGCTTTATGTGGGGCACCATCGGTCAGCTGATTGCGGTTGGCATCCTGGTCGCCTGCGGTTCCTCGATCCTGATTATCCCAGGCTTTATCCCGATGTTCTTCTCCAACGCCACTATTGGCGTGTTCGCTAACCACTTCGGCGGCTGGCGTGCGGCGCTGAAGATTTGTCTGGTGATGGGGATGATCGAAATCTTTGGTTGCGTCTGGGCGGTGAAACTTACCGGTATGAGTGCCTGGATGGGTATGGCGGACTGGTCGATTCTGGCACCGCCGATGATGCAGGGCTTCTTCTCCATCGGTATCGCCTTTATGGCTGTCATCATTGTAATTGCACTGGCTTATATGTTCTTCGCTGGCCGCGCACTGCGCGCAGAAGAAGATGCAGAAAAACAACTGGCAGAACAGTCTGCTTAATAAGGAGTTTTGATTATGACCGTACGTATTCTGGCTGTGTGTGGCAACGGACAAGGCAGTTCCATGATCATGAAGATGAAAGTGGACCAGTTTTTAACCCAGTCGAACATTGACCACACGGTAAACAGCTGCGCGGTTGGCGAATACAAAAGCGAGTTGAGCGGCGCGGATATCATCATCGCTTCTACGCACATTGCGGGCGAAATCACCGTGACCGGCAACAAATATGTGGTTGGCGTGCGCAACATGCTCTCTCCTGCTGACTTTGGCCCGAAACTGCTGGAAGTGATCAAAGCGCATTTCCCGCAGGACGTGAAGTAAGGGCGCGCTATGAAATTACGTGATTCGCTGGCGGAGAATAAATCTATCCGTCTGCAGGCTGAAGCTGAGACATGGCAGGACGCAGTGAAAATCGGCGTTGACCTGCTGGTGGCGGCGGATGTTGTCGAGCCGCGTTACTACCAGGCGATTCTGGATGCGGTTGAACAGCACGGTCCGTACTTTGTGCTCGCACCAGGCCTGGCAATGCCGCACGGTCGCCCGGAAGAGGGTGTTAAGAAAACCGGTTTTGCGCTGGTGACGCTGAAAAAGCCGCTGGAGTTCAACCACGAAGATAACGACCCGGTGGATATCCTCATCACTATGGCGGCGGTTGATGCCAACACCCACCAGGAAGTGGGCATCATGCAGATCGTCAACCTGTTTGAAGATGAAGAGAATTTCGACCGTTTACGTGCCTGCCGTACCGAGCAGGAAGTACTGGATCTCATTGACCGCACCAACGCGGCAGCTTAAGAAGGAATTGAAGATGTCATTACCGATGTTGCAAGTCGCGCTGGACAACCAGACTATGGATAGCGCCTACGAAACCACTCGCCTGATTGCCGAAGAAGTCGACATTATTGAAGTGGGCACCATTCTGTGCGTGGGCGAAGGCGTGCGTGCGGTTCGTGACCTGAAAGCGCTTTACCCGCACAAAATCGTACTGGCAGACGCCAAAATTGCCGATGCGGGCAAAATCCTTTCTCGTATGTGCTTCGAAGCCAACGCTGACTGGGTGACCGTGATTTGCTGTGCGGATATCAACACCGCCAAAGGTGCGCTGGACGTGGCAAAAGAGTTTAACGGCGACGTGCAGATCGAACTGACCGGTTACTGGACCTGGGAACAGGCGCAGCAGTGGCGCGACGCAGGCATTCAGCAGGTGGTTTATCACCGCAGCCGTGACGCACAGGCCGCAGGCGTAGCGTGGGGCGAAGCGGACATTACCGCGATCAAACGTCTTTCCGATATGGGCTTCAAAGTGACCGTCACTGGTGGCCTGGCGCTGGAAGATCTGCCGCTGTTCAAAGGCATTCCGATTCACGTCTTTATCGCGGGCCGTAGTATCCGTGATGCCGCTTCTCCGGTGGAAGCCGCACGTCAGTTCAAACGTTCCATCGCCGAACTGTGGGGTTAAGGAGCGGATATGTTGTCCAAACAAATCCCGCTTGGCATCTATGAAAAAGCGCTCCCCGCCGGGGAGTGCTGGCTGGAACGGCTGCAACTGGCAAAAACGTTAGGCTTCGATTTTGTCGAGATGTCGGTAGATGAAACGGACGATCGCCTGTCGCGCCTCGACTGGAGCCGCGAGCAGCGTCTGGCGCTGGTGAATGCGATTGTTGAAACCGGCGTGCGCGTGCCCTCCATGTGCCTTTCTGCTCATCGTCGTTTCCCGCTGGGCAGCGAAGATGACGCGGTACGGGCGCAGGGGCTGGAGATTATGCATAAAGCTATCCAGTTCGCCCAGGACGTTGGTATTCGCGTGATCCAGCTGGCGGGCTATGACGTTTATTATCAGGAAGCCAATAACGAAACGCGTCGTCGTTTCCGTGACGGCCTGAAAGAGAGCGTTGAGATGGCAAGCCGTGCGCAGGTGACGCTGGCGATGGAGATCATGGATTATCCGTTGATGAACTCCATCAGCAAGGCGCTGGGCTACGCGCACTATCTCAACAACCCGTGGTTCCAGCTCTACCCGGATATCGGCAACCTGTCGGCGTGGGACAACGACGTGCAGATGGAATTGCAGGCCGGAATTGGGCATATCGTCGCGGTGCATGTGAAAGACACCAAACCAGGCGTCTTCAAAAATGTGCCGTTTGGCGAAGGCGTAGTGGATTTCGAACGTTGCTTTGAAACGCTCAAGCAGAGTGGCTATTGCGGGCCGTACCTGATTGAGATGTGGAGCGAAACGGCGGAAGACCCGGCGGCAGAAGTGGCGAAAGCGCGTGATTGGGTGAAAGCGCGCATGGCCAAAGCAGGCATGGTGGAGGCGGCATAATGCAAAAGCTAAAACAGCAGGTGTTTGAAGCCAACATGGATCTGCCGCGCTACGGGCTGGTGACCTTTACCTGGGGCAACGTCAGCGCCATTGACCGCGAACGCGGGCTGGTGGTGATCAAGCCCAGCGGCGTCGCCTACGAAACCATGAAAGCAGACGATATGGTGGTGGTTGATATGAGCGGCAAGGTGGTGGAAGGGGCGTATCGCCCGTCTTCCGATACTGCGACGCATCTCGAACTCTACCGTCGTTACCCGTCGCTTGGCGGCATTGTCCATACCCACTCCACTCATGCCACCGCATGGGCGCAGGCGGGGCTGGCGATCCCGGCGTTAGGCACCACGCACGCCGACTACTTCTTTGGCGACATCCCGTGTACGCGTGGGTTAAGCGAAGAAGAGGTGCAGGGCGAGTATGAACTGAACACCGGCAAAGTGATTATCGAAACGCTGGGTGGCGCTGAACCGCTGCATACGCCGGGAATTGTGGTGTATCAGCACGGGCCGTTTGCCTGGGGGAAAGATGCCCACGATGCGGTGCATAACGCGGTGGTGATGGAAGAAGTGGCGAAAATGGCGTGGATTGCGCGCAGTATAAACCCGCAACTGAATCACATCGACAGCTATCTTATGAATAAACACTTCATGCGTAAGCATGGTCCCAACGCTTATTACGGGCAGAAGTAAAACACGCGCTGCGGAAATTTCCTTCTTCGGGAGATAACTGGTCTAATTCCGCAGCCGTTTTTCAAAAAAAGCCCCCTGCGAAGGGGGCAAAGCAAACTATGGCAATGTTTCGTTGGTTATACCTGGTGCTAGCGATAAATATCCGCGCTGGCGTGCATATTGCCGTTACTTCCCGGTTCCCGCATCAGAATCACGTGGTAGTACGTTGCGCCCTGCGCATCTGTCTCTTCATTTAATGCCTGACGTGCTTCACTTTCAGTGGCGAAGTTATGGTTGATATAAATCACGCCTAAGCTTTGCACATCGTCCATATTTCTGGCCTGGTGGTTATTAATTTCAATGGCTGCCCATGTATTTGCACTTAGCAAAAGCACAGCCAGAAGGGCTAAAACACGACTGAACATAGATACCTCCTCGACGGCTGACTTTGTGTGCTCTCCTCTGTGATGATCTTCTGATTTAATTTTAATCAATGATAAAGAAGTTGATGGTGACCATTTCTGATGCAGTTGTTCAAAAAAACACCATGATGAAGTGTGATGAACTCCAAATCAGCGGTTTAGAGGTTATTTGCGAAAGGGGAGATTTATTTCGGCTCTGCCCTTGAGTTTAGCGGGGTATGTCAGTACTATAACGCGTCATTTTTCAGCCGACCTTTAACACGTTCCTTGCCTCCCCGGGATTCGGCTGACCCAGACAGGAGGCTGAATAATCCGTAAGGAGCAATTCGATGCGTCATTACGAAATCGTTTTTATGGTCCATCCTGACCAGAGCGAACAGGTTCCGGGCATGATCGAGCGCTACACTGCTGCCATCACTGGTGCAGAAGGCAAGATCCACCGTCTGGAAGACTGGGGTCGCCGTCAGCTGGCTTACCCGATCAACAAACTGCACAAAGCACACTACGTTCTGATGAACGTTGAAGCTCCGCAGGAAGTGATCGATGAGCTGGAAACTACCTTCCGCTTCAACGATGCCGTTATCCGCAGCATGGTTATGCGTACCAAGCACGCTGTTACCGAAGCATCTCCGATGGTTAAAGCGAAAGACGAGCGCCGTGAGCGTCGCGATGATTTCGCAAACGAAACCGCTGATGATGCTGAAGCTGGGGATTCTGAAGAGTAATTTCTGATGACCAACCGTCTGGTGTTGTCCGGCACCGTGTGCAGGACTCCCCTTCGAAAGGTCAGTCCATCAGGAATTCCTCACTGCCAGTTCGTGCTTGAGCATCGTTCTGTGCAGGAGGAAGCCGGCTTTCACCGGCAGGCGTGGTGTCAAATGCCCGTTATTGTTAGCGGACACGAAAACCAGGCCATTACTCACAGTATAACGGTCGGCAGTCGCATAACCGTTCAGGGGTTCATTTCATGCCACAAGGCAAAGAACGGACTGAGCAAAATGGTTTTGCATGCCGAGCAGATTGAATTGATAGATTCTGGAGACTAGCCATATGGCACGTTATTTCCGTCGTCGCAAGTTCTGCCGTTTCACCGCGGAAGGCGTTCAAGAGATCGACTATAAAGATATCGCTACGCTGAAAAACTACATCACCGAAAGCGGTAAGATTGTCCCAAGCCGTATCACCGGTACCCGTGCAAAATACCAGCGTCAGCTGGCTCGCGCTATCAAACGCGCTCGCTACCTGTCCCTGCTGCCGTACACTGATCGCCATCAGTAATCGGTCACGGTCCATTAATACGACTTTGAGAGGATAAGGTAATGCAAGTTATTCTGCTTGATAAAGTAGCAAACCTGGGTAGCCTGGGTGATCAGGTAAACGTTAAAGCGGGCTATGCTCGTAACTTCCTGGTACCGCAGGGTAAAGCTGTTCCAGCTACCAAGAAAAACATTGAATTCTTCGAAGCACGTCGCGCTGAACTGGAAGCTAAACTGGCTGAAGTTCTGGCAGCTGCTAATGCTCGCGCTGAGAAAATCAATGCACTGGAAACTGTTACCATCGCGTCTAAAGCTGGCGACGAAGGTAAACTGTTCGGTTCCATCGGTACTCGCGACATCGCTGACGCTTTAACTGCAGCTGGCGTTGAAGTGGCTAAGAGCGAAGTTCGTCTGCCGAACGGCGTTCTGCGTACCACTGGCGAACACGAAGTGAGCTTCCAGGTTCACAGCGAAGTATTCGCGAAAGTGATCGTAAACGTAGTAGCTGAATAATTCGTTATTCAACGAGACGTAAAAACGCCGACCATTGGTCGGCGTTTTGCTTTTGTAGCGAGCACTTGCAGATATCGATAAGGGCCACAATAAGCAGCCCTACGAAGATAATTACTTAGCTGCCTGAATATCAGCCAGCATTGGGGCAAGGGCTGGGTTGTCCTTAGCGAAGTTTGCGTACATTGGCTGTACTTTCTCGATAAACGGAGCTTTATCTACCTGGTAGACTTTCACGCCCATTTTATCCAGTTTTGCAAATTCTTGTTTCTCTTCCTCGCTCCACAAGTCTTTCATGTAGCTCATTGATTCTTTAGCTGCTTTTAATATAACTGCCTGATTTTCCGGGCTAAGTTTATCAAACGCAGCATTGCTCATCAGAACCACATCGGGAACCATAGTGTGTTCGTCAAGGCTGAAGGATTTTGCCACTTCACCGTGACGCATGGTGGTCAGCGCCATCACGCTGTTTTCTGCCATATCGACCACACCCTGCTGTAAGGCTGTATACAACTCGCCGTAATCCAGTGGCGTCGGGTTACCGCCCATGACTTTGATCATTTCAACTGCGCCAGGACTTGGCTGGACACGGACTTTCATGCCTTTGAGATCGTCTGGTTTCAGTACTGGTTTATTGCCGTAGAAACTGCGGGCGCCTCCATCATAAAAAGTCAGCCCGAAATAACCTTTGCTTTTCGTTGAGTCGAGGATTTTTCTCCCGATATCGCCCTGCATGACCTGATAATAATGATCACGATCGCGGAACAAATAAGGCAGGCTAAATAATTTATAGGAATTTTCAAATGCTTCCATTTCTGCCGCGTTGGTTTTTACCAGTGGAATAGCGCCAGAACGAATCAGCTCCATTGTTTCTCGTTGAGTACCCAATGTTCCATTTGGATAAATACGAATAGTAATATCACCGTTAGAGTACTCTTTGCTCTTTTTCGCAAAGAACTCCATCGCTTTATGAACAGGATGAGACTTATCCTGATTATGACTCAGTTTTAATGTCACTGCCCAGGACTGGCTTGCGGATAACATAAGAACAGCACCGATAATGCCAGCGGATACTTTTATTTTCATAGATGTTCCTTTTCTAATAAATATGGCGGCAGGTGCCGCCAGTGAATGCGCATCAGTAACCCAGTGCTCTTGGCAATGCCATACTGATTTGCGGAATATAGGTCACCATTGCCAGCACCAATACCATCACGGCATAAAATGGCAGCATAGGTTTGATAATTTTATTAATCGGTAATTTAGATACACTACAACCGACAAATAACACACTGCCTACAGGCGGAGTACAAATACCGATACACATGTTCAGTACCATGACAATACCAAAGTGAATCGGGTCCATGCCCAGTTCGGTGACAACCGGTAAAAATATCGGCGTAAAAATCAGTACCGCCGGTGTCATATCCATAAAAGTGCCGATAATCAACAGGATAATATTGATAATAAGCAGGATTATTATTGGGTTGTCAGAAATAGTGTTAAGCAAATCGAGAATCAGGAAGGGAACGTCAGCGTTTGACATCGCCCATGACATTCCCATCGAAGAACCAATTAATAACAAGACAATTGCAGTGGTAATAACGGATTCCAGAAATATTTTAGGTAAATCTTTAACTGAGATTTCACGATAAAGAACCAGTGCAAGGAAAAGGGTATAAATTACTGCAATTGCGGAGGCCTCTGTCGGGGTAAAAATACCACTTAATACACCCCCCATAATTAAAATAATCAGGAAAATACTGGGGATAGCCATCCATATCGCAACGCCAGCCTGGCGTAAAGTCGGGCGTTCTGGCTTTGGATAACCGCGACGTACCGCGATAATACCGGCTATTACCATCAGTG
This sequence comes from Escherichia sp. WS3063, assembly GCF_046486595.1. NCBI lineage: Bacteria > Pseudomonadati > Pseudomonadota > Gammaproteobacteria > Enterobacterales > Enterobacteriaceae > Escherichia > Escherichia sp. WS3063. The sequence goes on along the minus strand of NZ_JBJQKY010000002.1, from coordinate 257,313 downwards.
CCAGACCCAGCAAAATTCCCGGAACATAACCCGCCAGAAACAGTGCGGCAATAGAAGTACCACCACTGACCAGTGAATAGACGATTAACGTATTACTTGGTGGAATAAGCAAACCCGTCGGGGCAGAGGCAACGTTAACCGCAGTACTGAATGCCGGGTCGTAGCCCTCTTTAACCTGTTGCGGATGCATGACGCCGCCCATCGCAGCCGCCGAAGCCACGGCTGAACCAGAAATTGCCCCGAACAGCATATTGGCGAGAATATTACAGTGGGCAAGTGAGCCTGGCAGACGACCGCCGAGAATACGGGCAAAGTTGATTAATCGTCGCGCTATTCCTCCATGATTCATAATGTTGCCAGACAAGATAAAAAATGGGATTGCCAACAACGTAAAACTATCTAACCCGGAGGCTAACTTTTGGGAAACCACACTCAATGCTGAGTTGAAATCGAGTTGTGTGGAAATTGATGCCAGTGTCGATAAACCAATGGCATAAACAATAGGTACACCTAATGCCAACATAAAAAAGAAGGCACCAAATAACACAATAATCGGTAACCAGTAATCCATAATTTCTCCATTCCTACTATGGTTGGTTGTTGTTTGTTATCTTTAGAGTGGTTGTTTAAGTTCGGTTAAAACCATATCTATGGTGTATATAATAATAAGTACACCACTCATCGGGATGCTCATATAGATATATCCCATTTGCCAGCCTAAAGCGGGCGAGGTCTGACCTGAATCGAATGTATCCATCGTTAATAGCCCACCACCATATACCATAATGATGGTAGCGAAGATAATAACGATAATCTGAATACACAAAAATAAATGACGTCGGGCTTTTCCTTTCAGCATCATAGGTATCAGGTCAATCGCCAGATGCCGGTTTTGCCCTGCGGTGTATGCCCCACCAAAAAGTCCAAGACAAATAAAGAGCAAACGGCTGAGTTCATCTGTAAAAATACTGGGACTAGTAAATATAAATCGTGCAGCCACCTGCCACGTCACACATGCCACGATGATCGCCAAAATGGTAATGTTCAATGCTGCAAGTAGAGCATTAATAGATCTAATTATATTTCGCATAGTGATTAACCTTTGCAATATCATTCATCCTGTGGCTGGTAAATTGTCCCATTAAGAAAACCAGGCCAGTTTTTTTCAAACCAAATACCTCGGATAATAGGAAACTCACGAACAGGTGTTTCTCTGACGTGAAAGATACCGTTGCAATAATGAATAAGTAGTTTATCTTTTTTATCCTCAGTACGCTCTGAACGAAAGCGCCAGGCATCACAAAAACCATTTCGTGTTTGCGGAATAGAATTTCCATCACTGTCGAGAATAATACGTGCTCCCCGGCTACCACCACCTGCGTCAATATAATGCGTCAATTGCGTTAATACGGCGGCAGAAGTCAGTGCCATATGCCGCCACATAAACAGCTCGGCAACTTCGCCCACATGTTTGATTGCCAATCCATGCTGTTGGACAAATTCACTCAATAGCAGGGCATCACGAGTGGCACGTCGAACTTTATCGGCATGGCAAATAAATCCCGCATAGTCAGACATTCGTGCCTGAATTTTTTCTCTCACAATCGACAACGGCATCCCGGTCCCGTTATCGTGCGCCTGAGTAATGATCTCTCTTATAGAAGCCAGTGCCGGAGCTGCCAGCTGTGCAATATCTCCATCAATATTCCGCTTTTGCGTGCAACCAATAAAGCGCGCCAGACGAACAGCAAAAACCTGCCCGGCATTCAACGCCGCGCCGCCAGGTCGGGTGACGCCGTGTGTGCCAGCAACTTCCCCCACTGCAAAACAACCGGGCAGAGATGTTTGTCCCCAGATATCGACTTCAATGCCGCCATTCATGTGCTGATTATTCATGGCAAACTGCAATGGCTGCGTGGTGAGATCGTAACCGTGCATCTTATACAGCGAGATAGACAGCGGATTCATTCGTTGCAGTCGTTCGATGGGCGATGGTGCCAGAGCGTCGTTATTTTCCAGATACGCGCGAACGTCGTCGTCCAGTCGATCTAATGAGAAGGGCAAATCACCAGGCACCGCTACAGGATTACGATTGAAATCCATAAATACCTGACGCCCTGATTGCTGCTCTTGCGCCACCGCCATATCTAACAAGCTGGAGCCAAAATCCATTACCCGCGTGGCGTGGAACGGCCACTGATAGCCTTTACGGAAGATGTTTGAAGCCAGCTCCTGGGTGGTGCGATAGTAATCCGCGAGGAAGTTATACTCGTTACCCTCAGCATCCACGGAATAGATATATGGGATCACCTGCACATAGGTGCCGGACAAATTCCACGGAAACGTGCTGCGCGGCGTGCCTATACCAAACTGGCTTTCGGTCAGATTAGTTAGTGTCAGGCCTTCCTCCAGCGCCAGCCCCAGCGAGCCAAAACATTTGTGTGGGTACACACTGTCGCGATAAAGCTCGCCAGGCCCTCCTGTTGCCAGTACCACATTGGGCGCAGTCACAATTGCCAGCCCCCATGGGTTAAGGGCGCGATGACCGGTCGCGAGGATTGCCCCCGCCACACGGTCTTCGCCGTTTTCGTCACGCTGATGCAGCAGTTTAATCACTGTTGCACTGGTCAACACTGGAATGGCGAGGCGCTGTACTTCTTCCAACAGCACTTTCACCATTAACCTTGAGGTACGCGGCCCACACGAGGTTGCACGCCCGGCTTCGTCATGGTCGGTTTGATAACGAAGAATCGCGCCATAGCGATCTTCCGGTAATTCCAGACCAAGATATTGCAACCCGCCAAGAGTGTGCAGAGAACCTACCGCTTCGACATAAGCGGTGTCATGATCCATCGCCCCACCGCTCGCCAGTGCTTCCGCCAGTTTGGCGAAGTTATCGCCGTTGCCCGCGGTAGCGGCGGTAAACAGCGTCTGTTTATCAGAGCCAGAACATGCCGATGTCCCCATATATAACCCGGCGGTGGCGATCAGCACATTTTGCTGGCGGCGTTTAAGTTCAACTGCCGCACGTAATCCTGCTGCGCCGCTACCAACGACTAGCGCATCAACTTGCCAGATCGGGTAATCGACATCTTCAACCGTGACAATTGACGCTGGCTCTGCTGACACAAAACCCTTTGGGAAAGTGACGTGTGTCAGCGCATCAAGGAGGGTGTCATCAAGCTGGCTCATGCATCCTCCATCGGCGTAAACAGGCTACTTTCCATCAGGCGTGGGTGCTTGATAATTGGACGGAAAGCCATATACGGCAGAATGTCGCGCTCAATCTCCACACCCGGTGCGATTTCAATTAATTCAACGCCTTCTGCCGTTAACTGGAATACTGCACGTTCAGTGATATACAACACTTCCTGACCGCTTTGCTGTGCGTAGGCGGCGCTAAAAGTGATTTTTTCCACCTGGGTAACCAGTTTAGGGATTTGACCTGACTGGGCGATATGCAAGCCATCTGGCGTTACATCGATCTTGCTACCTTTGGCGTCGAACGTGCCGCAGAACACCACTTTACGGGCGTTTTGCGCAATTTCGAGAAATCCGCCGGGGCCAATCAGATTGCCATTGAGATGGGAGACGTTGACGTTACCGTACTGATCCATCTCTCCCATGCCGAGGAAGGTGATATCGATCCCTCCGCCACTGTAGAACTCAAATTGATCGAGTGATGGAATAATGGCGTCGGCGTTGCGGGCGCAGCCGAAGAACGCATCATCCAGCATCATGCCGTTATGTACACCTTGCTCGACGCTCAGCCATAAACTTTGGTAAGGAACGCCTTCGCGCAGCGCTACGCCTGGAATACCGCCAGGAATACCAAAGCCAAAGTTGGTTGAAGCGCCAGCCACCAGTTCGCGTGCTGCCCGACGGGCAATCAGGCGGCGTACTGGATGACTAACCAGTTCAATAGCGTCGTTAGAACTCAGACGGCGATGTTGACCGCTAATGGTCAGGTCGTAACCGCCAAGATAGGTTTGCGGTTGTTCGCGGTGTTCAACGATGCCATCAACCAGAATGCCCGGTAATTTGACCCGGCGTGGTTCAATCGCGCCAGCTTCCAGCACATCGCGTACCTGTACGAACACTTTGCCGCCGCTGTTGTGTGCTGCCAGCGCCATCGAATAGCTATCCATATCAATCGCCTCTTCTTCGAGGCTGACGTTGCCTCGTGGATCGGCATAAGTGCCACGCAAAATCGCGTAATCCACTTTGAAAGGGCGATAACGAAGTTTGGTTTCACCATCGATTTCAATCAGTTCTACCAGGTCGTCGGTCGTGCATTCATTCGACTTACCGCCGCCATTGCGTGGATCAACAAACGATCCCAGCCCAACGTGGGTAAAAAGCCCCGGACGTCCGGCGCCGATCTCCCGTAGCAGTGCCTGAATCACGCCACCAGGAAAGCAGTAGGCTTCAATCGTGTTATTTTTTACCAGCGCCTGCATTTTGGGCGACCAGGTAAAGTGCCCGGCAATGATGCGTTTGAGCATATCTGCATGAGCGAAGCGGTTAGTGCCTTTGCAGTCGCGATCGCCAATGCCCAGCGAGTGGATTAATGTCAGATCGCGCGGGTGTCCGGTTTGCAGGAAACGCGCTTCAATAGCAGCCAGAATATGGTCCGCTTCCACCATTCCGCCGCCATTACCGCTAATGGCAATGGTTGCGCCGTCCTGAATTTGCGCCGCCAGTGTCTCGGTGGTTGTTATCTTACGCATACAATTTCCTTATTTATTTTGGAAGCTCACGCTACTTTTTTCGGCAAAGGCGCGCGTCGCCTGCTGGCAATCCTGAGTGGCGGACATTAATCCAGCCAGTAACTGGTGCGGGTAATCAGCATGTTTATTTTCCAGTGCCAGAATCAGTTGCTTGATATGTGCGAGCGCCACCGGACCGCATTTTTCCAGCTGCGCTAACTGATTCGCCATCCAGCTTTCCACCTGTTCTTTTTCTACCACTTCATCAATTAAATTCGCCGCCTGAGCTTCCTGCGCCGTCAGGCGTTTACCCAGCATCAGCATCTGGCGACCGACCACCGGGCCAACCTGATTAAGCACGCGTTCAATGCCCATCCAGCCAGGCACCATGCCGAGCATCACTTCCGGGTTAGAGAATTTCGCGCCGGGGCGGGCAATACGAATATCGCAGCACAAGGCGAGTTCAATCCCACCGCCAATGGTATGACCGTTGAGATTTGCAACCGTTAATTGGGGTAAATTGCGCAGGCGATTAAAAACCTCGTTACCGCGTTTAATCCATTTTCTGCCCATATCTAATGGCGAATAGGCCGACCACGATTTAATATCGCCGCCCGCACAAAAGAATTTATCGCCGGTTGCCGTTAATTCGACTAAGCGTAATGCCGTGTCATTTTCAATTTCATTTAAATAATGGTCGAGAGATTCGATCATTTCTTCATTAATAGCATGACATTTATCTTCACGGTTCAATGTCAGGCGGCAAGAAGCCGCCGCTCTGCTGAACAGAACGGGTTGGTCACTCATGATTATTCCTTAGCAATAATGCGCGATGCGATCGACGCTAATATCCAGTGTGCTGTCAATATCTTGCTGCCACCAATACGGTGAGAATATTTCCAGTTCAATAGCGCCATTAAATCCGGCGTTTTCAACCAGCCGACGAATTGACGGAATATTGATGACACCATCTCCCGGCATTCCACGGTCATTGACCAGATCGGTGGTCGGCACTAACCAGTCGGAAACATGAAACGCGAGGATGCGTTTTCCGGCACGCAGGATCTGACTGGCGAGATCCGGATCCCACCAGACATGGTAGACATCTACCGCCACGCCGAGGCCAAATTCGCCATCGGGATCGAGTTCATCACACCAGTCCAGCGCCTGACGTAACGTGCACAGACAAGAACGATCGGCAGCAGTCATCGGGTGCAGTGGCTCCAGTGCAATTGGCACACCGACATCTTTCGAATGTGGCAGCAACTGGCGAATCCCTTGTTTCACCTGTTCCCGCGCTTCGTACAGATCTTTTGTTCCCATTGGCAGACCGCCAACCACCTGCATATAACAGGCAGCGTTCAGTACAGCGGCGTCGTCCAGCGCCCGGCGGTTATCGTCAATCGCCAGTTTGCGCTCCGCCAGCGTCGGTGCGGTGTAGTAGGTGCTACGGCACAAACCGGAAACGTTTATGTTACTGGCAGCAAGCTGGCGGGCGATTTGCTGGAGATCTTCACCCTGCAACTCCCTGCGCCAGGGGGCAATTGCGCCAATACCGCGTGCGGCGCAGGCATCAATAATGGCGGGTAGCGGCGTTTTATAGCCCAGTGTTGCGGTATTGATACTGAATAAATCCGGGCGTTGTAACAGATCTCTCATGATTCAGCCTCAGAAGCGCGGCATACTTAAGCCGCCGTCGATGGCAACCGCCTGACCGCAGGTGTAAATCAGTTTACCTTCCGCCATCGCGCGGACAGTGGAAGCAATATCAGCCGGATAACCCCAACGTCCCCACGGCACCAGACCTTTGGCAATCAGTTCGTCGTAATAAGCCGTTGCCGGAATAGTCATATCAGTTTTGATGAGACCAGGGCGCACTTCATAAACGCCAATTTGTTCATTGCAAAGGCGAGCGGCAAACAGACGAGCTGCGGCGGAGACGGCAGTTTTGGCAATGGTATATTCGCCGCGATTCATCGCCAGCATGATGGCGTTGATGGAACTGACAAAAATAATCGAGCGGTGCGGCAGTTCTGCTTCCGGTTTCGGCTGTGCCAGTAAGCGCTTACTGAATGCCTGAGCAAGGAAGAACGGCGCGCGGGTGTTAATGGCAATGTTTTGATCGAAGCTGTCTGGTTCGAGGTCGAGGAGGTCACCGCGTTTTTTCACTGAAATGCCTGCGTTGTTGAGTAGACAGTCCAGACGTCCCCACTGGTTTTGCGCCGCGTCGAGCATCTCTTCATGAAGGGAGAGATCGCCCACATCAGCAGGGAAGCAAATCACTTCCACGCCTTCCGCCAGACATTCTTGTTGTGTGGCATGTAATTTTTCTACGCTATCCGCATCCGGACGATCATTAATCAGCAGATTAAATCCGCCACGCGCAAGCTCCAGCGCACAGCCCTTTCCAATACCACGAGCGGCTCCGGTAATCACGGCAACAGGACGAGTGGATTTCATACAATAGCTCTCTTTTTTTGAATTTTGTTTCCTTGGTGATGATTAGCTTGCGACTGGATGATAAAAAGATCAACCATCTAGTTGGTTGATATGCGATGGCGATCACAGGACATTTGATAACCTGATGAAAGTACAAGTTTTTGCCCTTTTTTCTGAAGCTGAAATCAAATCAGGTTATGATAGTCACCACGAAGAGGTCGTGGGGAAGCGTTATGTATCTTGATACCAGCAACGTACAGAGCCTGAAAGAAAAGCTGCTGTTATGCGCGGTTAATGAATTTGCCGAATATGGTTACGAAGGGGCCAGAGTCGATAATATTGTCAAGGCAGCAGGGTGCAGTAAACAGACGGTTTATCACCACTTTGGTAATAAAGAAAATTTATTTATCGAAGTACTGGAATATACCTGGAACGATATTCGACAAAAAGAAAAGGCCCTTGATTTCTCAGATCTTCCGCCACAGAAAGCCATTGAGAAAATAATCGATTTTACATGGGATTATTATATTTCTAATCCCTGGTTTTTAAAAATTGTGCATAGTGAAAATCAAAGTAAGGGTGTGCATTATGCAAAGTCACAGCGTCTTTTAGAAATTAACCATGCGCACTTGCAGTTAATGGAATCCTTATTGGATGAAGGGAAGAAACACAATATTTTTAAGCCAGATATCGACCCATTGCAGGTGAATATTAATATTGCTGCGCTTGGGGGATATTATTTGATCAACCAGCATACGCTTGGCCTGGTTTATCACATCAGTATGGTTTCACCCCAGGCACTGGAAGCCAGACGTAAGGTCATCAAAGAGACAATCCTTAGCTGGCTTTTGGTTGACCCTTCATCTACCGCGCACGAATAAAACTGCCATCCGGCTGGCGGGTAAACAGGACCTGTTGATTATTCCCCGTATCAATGGTTAAGCCCGTCACCACGCCGCTGGCGTTCTGGCGGATTTTCACCATCTGCCCGTTTTGCAAATTACTCAGCGGCTTACCCGCGCCTTCTACCTGCGCCATGGCATAGACATCGGTAGCGGGCAGTCCGTGGTCGCGGAACAGCTGCGCCATCGTTTTACCGGGTTCGACACGATAGGAGCGCCATTGATTATCAATTCCGCTATCTGGCTGGAATGGTTGCGTATGGGTGGTTTGCGGCTGCTCTTCTGGCTGGCCTTCCTGTATTGGTTCTGGAGCGACCGGAGCCACCTGATCAGGATCATTTTGTGGCGTGACTAATTGCGCCCGCAGCTGTTCTTCTGTCGGTGGTTGTGATTGCGACTGAATATCTAACTGCGCTTCACGCGTCACCACTGGCGCGTTGGGCGTATCATCAGATGGAAGCAGAAATCCGACTACCAATACAATGGCGGCAATAATGATCCCCCGACGATGCATCGGCGGCAGCGGGTCCATGAAGCGAAAATTGTCCGGCGCGTGCCAGACTTTCTCCAGGGTTGGTTTTAGTTCAAAGCGCCCGGGCATGGTTTCCTCCTGCTCCGCGTCTTGTTCCTCAATCATAGCCTATGAATAAGCTAACGCTATGATGTCCGTGGTAAACCCGCCTTTATTATATTCATACGGGATATTGCTATTGTTTCTTTTTCCCCGGGATTTGTCATCATTCCCGCGACAAAGTTTTACCCAAAGAAGTGTGGCTGATATGCTGCCCGCTACTTTATACCCTAAGAAAGGAAATACGATGACCACCCCAACTTTTGACACCATCGAAGCGCAAGCAAGCTACGGCATTGGTTTGCAGGTAGGGCAACAACTGAGTGAATCTGGCCTGGAAGGGCTGCTGCCAGAAGCACTGGTTGCAGGCATTGCCGATGCGCTGGAAGGCAAACATCCGGCTGTTCCGGTTGATGTGGTGCACCGCGCGCTGCGTGAAATCCACGAACGCGCCGATGCCGTTCGTCGTCAGCGTTTCCAGGCGATGGCTGCTGAAGGTGTGAAATACCTGGAAGAAAACGCCAAAAAAGAAGGTGTAAATAGCACCGAATCTGGCCTGCAATTCCGCGTGATCAACCAGGGCGAAGGCGCAATTCCGGCACGTACCGACCGCGTTCGTGTTCATTACACCGGAAAACTGATCGACGGCACCGTGTTTGACAGCTCCGTTGCTCGCGGCGAGCCAGCTGAATTCCCGGTTAATGGTGTGATCCCTGGCTGGATTGAAGCACTGACTCTGATGCCGGTAGGTTCTAAATGGGAACTGACTATCCCGCAGGAACTGGCATATGGCGAGCGCGGCGCTGGCGCGTCCATCCCTCCGTTCAGCACCCTGGTGTTTGAAGTCGAACTGCTGGAAATCCTCTAAGCAGCGCATTCTGTTCCCTTCGAACCAGAGGGGAGCAGGCATTCAGCAATAACTCCTTCAGTTTGCCAAACGGCGCTATTTTATGTTGCAAAGACCCTGTAAGCGTGTATTTTTGTGAGCTGTTTCGCGTTATCACCGTGATATGACACTCACTTTAAACATAAAATTAACATTAGATCTAAATCTTAGTATTCATCCCGCGTATTGTTACCTAATATCGATGAGTCCCGATACAGATTCGTCGTATCATAGACTGACTAAAGGCCGTAGAGCCTGAACAACACAGACAGGTACAGGAAGAAAAAAACATGGTAGATCAGGTAAAAGTCGTTGCCGATGATCAGGCTCCGGCTGAACAGTCGCTACGGCGCAATCTCACAAACCGACATATTCAGCTTATTGCCATTGGCGGTGCCATTGGTACAGGGTTGTTTATGGGGTCCGGCAAAACGATTAGCCTTGCCGGGCCGTCGATCATTTTCGTTTATATGATCATCGGTTTTATGCTCTTTTTCGTGATGCGGGCAATGGGGGAATTGCTGCTTTCGAATCTGGAATACAAATCTTTTAGTGACTTCGCTTCCGATTTACTCGGGCCGTGGGCAGGATATTTCACCGGCTGGACTTACTGGTTCTGCTGGGTTGTAACCGGTATGGCAGACGTGGTGGCGATCACGGCTTATGCTCAGTTCTGGTTCCCCGATCTCTCCGACTGGGTCGCCTCGCTGGCGGTGATAGTGCTGCTGCTGACGCTTAACCTCGCCACCGTGAAAATGTTCGGTGAGATGGAGTTCTGGTTTGCGATGATCAAAATCGTCGCCATTGTGTCGCTGATAGTCGTCGGCCTGGTCATGGTGGCGATGCACTTTCAGTCACCGACCGGTGTGGAAGCGTCATTCGCGCATTTGTGGAATGATGGCGGCTGGTTCCCGAAAGGTTTAAGTGGCTTCTTTGCCGGATTCCAGATAGCGGTTTTCGCTTTCGTAGGGATTGAGCTGGTAGGTACCACCGCTGCGGAAACCAAAGATCCAGAGAAATCACTGCCACGCGCGATTAACTCCATTCCGATCCGTATCATTATGTTCTACGTCTTCGCGCTGATTGTGATTATGTCCGTGACGCCGTGGAGTTCGGTAGTCCCGGAGAAAAGCCCGTTTGTTGAACTGTTCGTGTTGGTGGGTCTGCCTGCTGCCGCCAGCGTGATTAACTTTGTGGTGCTGACCTCTGCCGCTTCTTCCGCTAACAGCGGTGTCTTCTCTACCAGCCGTATGCTGTTTGGTCTGGCCCAGGAAGGTGTGGCACCGAAAGCGTTCGCTAAACTCTCTAAGCGCGCAGTACCCGCGAAAGGGCTGACCTTCTCCTGCATCTGTCTGCTCGGCGGCGTGGTGATGCTGTATGTGAATCCCAGCGTGATTGGCGCGTTCACGATGATCACGACCGTTTCCGCGATTCTGTTTATGTTCGTCTGGACGATTATCCTTTGCTCGTACCTGGTGTACCGCAAACAGCGTCCTCATCTGCATGAGAAGTCGATCTATAAGATGCCGCTCGGCAAGCTGATGTGCTGGGTATGTATGGCGTTCTTTGTGTTCGTGGTCGTGTTGCTGACACTGGAAGATGACACTCGCCAGGCGCTGCTGGTTACCCCGCTGTGGTTTATCGCGCTGGGGTTGGGCTGGTTGTTTATTGGTAAGAAGCGGGCTGCTGAACTGCGGAAATAACCGCATTATCATGCTGGATGGCGCAATGCCATCCAGCTTTTAGATCACTCACCCGCCAGTGCGCGCGGGAACAGCACATTATTTTCCAGGCTGATGTGCTCCATCAGGTCATCAATCAGTTCATTAATGCCGTTATACATCGCTTTCCAGGTGGTGCAGGCTTCCGGCGGCGGTGTGACGTTATTGGTAGTGTGTTTGATTACTTCCAGCAGTTCACCCGCTTCATCGTGCTCGCTTTCCATTACGCTGATTGGCCCCATTGCCTGGCTGCCCATGCCTTGTTTGATCATCGGGAAGAGGATCTGCTCTTCTTTCATCATGTGGCTGGAAAGCTCTTCATGCAGCATAGTCAGGTATTTTGTCAGCCCTTTTGGCACGCTCGGTTTGTCGGCGTGAACGCGCTCGACTTTAGTCGCTTGCAGAATCAGCTCCGGCAGCTGCTCGCGATGGCGATCGTGATAGCGCACAATAATGTGGTCGATGATTTCCGCCAGCGGGGCGCTACGCCAGTCTTTCTCAATCGGTTGTTCAGCAAGCTTTGCCAGTTCGGCTTCAATGACCTCAACATCCAGTTCTTTACGTGCCGCCGCGCGCGCCAGCGTCTGCTTACCGCCACAGCAGTAATCCATATCATATTTACGAAACAGAGCCGAAGCGCGAGGAATAGAGAGCGCCAGTTCACCTAAAGGTTGGTCGCGATAAGCCATAGCTGATACCTCATTCTTAATAAGATAAGATGCATTTTAAATGCATCTTTAAGGCAAAAGCTATAACCCTTACGTAGCAGAGGCTTATTTAACTCACTGCCAGCGTGTCAACTTTCTGAGACAGATTCAGTTAAAGGTTTTTCTGGTTTTGCTCTGACCGCGATGACCACGCCAATCACTAACAGCGCGATACCGCTCAGCGTCATTAGCGGCGGCATTTGCTGGCGGAGTAAAAAGGTGTACAGCAAACCTGCCAGCGTTTCGAAAACAATCAGCGGCCCGAGAATCACTGTCGGTAATCGCTGGCTGGCGACGTTCCAGCAGAGTGCGCCAACCCATGAGCAAAGCACGGCTATCGCAACCATCAGACTAATAAACACCAGCGGACGGGGGCCAAAGGGTAAGGAGAAGTCCGGCGTTTGCATATTCAGCCAGTAACAGGCGACGAGATAGCCGATGAGAGAAACCGGCAGCGTGACCAGCGCCTGCGCCGTCGCCCACATCATCGGATGTTTGTCGGGATTTTCCCGCAGCCAGCGGGCGTTGCGCAGGGCATACCATGCCCAGCAGACCACGGAAACTAACGCCAGCACGATGCCAGAGGTATAACGTGCCAAGTCAAAATCGGGGAGTCCGTGGTTTAACTCAGCAATATTCACACACGCCAGGCCGATGCCAATACAAACCAGTGCCGGGGCGAGTTTTCCCCATGCGAGTTTGCCGTCGCGCTGGCTATAAAGCAGATTGGCAAAAACGGGAATCACCACCGGCAGGGTGCCGATAATCATCGTGGAAACAGGCGCGCCAGTACGTTGAATGGCACTTGCAAGGCAGAAGTAATAGATAAGGTTGCCCATCATGGTGAGCATCAAGGCGGTAAGCCAGTCGCGACGCGCCAACTGACGCAGACGCACGCGTCCCAGCCAGGCAATGGGCAGCGCAATTAACCCTAACGCCAGATAACGCCCCATCGACTGCAACATCGCCGGGTATTCCGGTACGATCAACGGCCCGACAAAAATAAGCCCCCACATCAACCCTGCTAACAGGGCGTACAACACGCCGCTAATCATTACTGGCATCCATTGATCTGTCAGAAGAAAGTTCAGGAAGCAGACATGATTGCTCCCGGCATCCCGTCATTATCAGAGAGGATGCGGGAGGATGCCACTTTAATTAACTAGTTATTAACATTAAAAAGATGGCTTACGCTTTCGGCTAACGTTGTCGTTGGGCGGCCAATCAGTTTGCTAAGCGTTTTGCTGTTATCAAACAGACCGCCTTTCGATGCGCCAACGTCAGAATTCGCCAGCATATCCGCCAGTCCGTCGGGCAGTCCGACGCTTTTCAGTGCCGCGGCGAAATCGGCTTCGCTCAGATTTTGATAGGTAACGGATTTTCCGCTCTGTTTGGTCAGCTCTGCCGCTAACTGTGTCAACGTCCAGGCACTATCGCCCGCCAGTTCGTAAACCTTGCCTTCGTGACCGGCTTCGCTAATCACGCGTGCCGCAGCTGCCGCATAATCTGCCCGCGTTGCTGAGGCGATTTTGCCATCGCCCGCCGCACCGATAAATACGCCGTGTTCCAGTGCTGCCGGGGCGCTGGCGAGGTAGTTTTCGCTGTACCAGCCGTTGCGCAGCAGGGTGTAAACGATGCCAGAATCAGCCAGCATTTTCTCCGTCTCGATGTGCTCATCGGCGAGGCCGAGCGGGGAGGTATCTGCATGTAGCAGGCTGGTATAAGCGATAAATTTCACGCCAGCCGCCTTTGCGGCATTAATAACATTACGATGCTGCGGGGCACGTTGACCCACTTCGCTGGAAGAGATCAGCAGTAGTTTTTCCACTCCCTGAAGTGCAGATGTCAGTGCGGCTTCATAGCTGTAGTCAGCCTGACGCACGGTAATGCCTTGTGCTGCCAGGGCCTGGGCTTTTGCCGGATTACGAACGATAGCCACTATTTGGCTGGCAGGAACCGTTTTCATCAAGGATTCAATAACATAGTGACCAAGTTGGCCAGTGGCACCAGTAATAGCGATCATGGGAAGTCTCCATCGTTTTGTCTTGTGTTTAAATACGCTAACACTTAAACTTACTTTTAGTAAGTACGCACAAAAAGGTAAGTATGAAATGAGTCAGGTTAGCCTGTCGCAACAACTGAAAGAGGGAAATCTCTTTGCGGAACAGTGCCCGTCGCGCGAGGTGTTGAAACACGTCACCAGCCGTTGGGGGGTGTTGATTCTGGTGGCGCTACGCGAAGGTACTCATCGCTTTAGCGACCTGCGGCGCAAAATGGGCGGGGTGAGTGAAAAGATGCTTGCGCAGTCGTTACAGGCATTAGAACAGGATGGTTTTCTTAACCGTATCGCGTATCCGGTGGTGCCGCCGCATGTGGAATATAGCCTCACGCCGCTGGGCGAGCAGGTGAGCGAAAAGGTTGCTGCACTGGCGGACTGGATTGAGTTGAATTTGCCCAAGGTGTTAGCGGTGCGGGATGAACGTGCGGCATAACTGCCGGATGCGCTGCGCTTATCCGGACTACGGTTCATGGCTTGTAGGGCGGATAAGATGCGTCAGCATCGCATCCGACAAAAGTGCCGGATGCGGTTGATGATTTATAGGCCGAAAAAGAAGTGTATTACTTACTCAAATCCACCTGATAAATTGCAAACCCGATATCATCGGTCGCGACTTTATTCATCGGATATTGCCCTTTCTCTTTAATAAACGCTGCGGCTTTATCTGACGGAGAGGTTTCGAAACGGATATCCAGTTTCTTATCGCCAGCTATCGGTGCTAAACGCCAGTTGTTATCTGCCGCCGGGTGAATTTCCCCCGCACGTTTCGACTCTTCAGCAATCCACGCTGCCAGCACCGAGCGGTTCTCATCCGGTGAAGCAAAAGCGATATGGCTGTCGCCCGTACCGGCAAATTTGCCACCGTAAGCGCGATAGTTATTGGTGGCAACGAGGAACATGGCGTTCGGATCAATCGGCTTGCCATTAAAGGTCAGGTTCTTAATCCTTTCCGCATTGGCATTAACCATCTGGCACTCGCCGTCATAACGGGCAGGCTGGGTAACATCAATCTGATAATTCACACCATCAATAACATCAAAGTTATAGGTGCGGAAACCATCCCAGTTGATGAGTGACTGTGGTTTCGTGCTGTTAGGATCAATCTGGTTAAACTGTCCGGCAGAGCATTCCAGCCACTCTTTCACCTCTTTACCGCTGGCTTTCACCACAATCAGCGTATTGGGATAGAGATAAAGATCGGCGGCATTACGGAAGGTCAACTGGCCTTTTTCCACCTCCACATAGCTTGCCGGGTCATTTTTGCGACCACCAACTTTAAACGGTGCGGCAGCTGAAAGCACTGGCAGTTTTGCCAGATCCGGATCGCCCTGAATGTAATGCTCGACATACGCTTTTTGCGCGTTGTTCACCACCTGCACGGTCGGATCGTCCTGCACCAGTGCCAGATAGCTATACATATTGTCGGCAGATTTACCGATTGGCTTGCTGACGAACTGGCGTGTGGCATCGTGATCGGCTTTGAGTGTTTCTACCAGCTTGCTGTCTTCCGCCGCGAGGGATTTTTTATTAGCGATGTCGTAAATCGGTCGTGCTTCCGCTTTCGCCTGTGTTACCTGCCATTTACCGCTGTCATTACTGAGTTGTAAGTCGACCACACCAAGATGATCGCCCCACATGCCTGGCATTACCGCCGGAACACCATTCAGCGTGCCTTTCGCGATATCAGCTCCTTCGATATCAGCAAAATCTTTACCTGGGAAAACGGCGTGAGCATGGCCAAACATAATGGCGTTAACGCCCGGAATTTCACTGAGGTAATAAACTGAGTTTTCCGCCATCACTTTATACGGATCGGCAGACAGCCCGGAATGCGCCAGAACGACAACGACATCGGCACCTTTCTCGCGCATTTCAGGCACGTATTTGCGCACGGTTTCGGTAATATCATTCACCGTCACTTTCCCGGATAAATTAGCTTTATCCCAGCCCATGATTTGCGGCGGTACGACGCCAATATAGCCAATCTTCAGCGTCTGTTTTTTTCCGTCTTTATCGACCACTTCGGTGTCTTTAATTAAATACGGCGTAAACATTGGCTGTTTGGTTCTGGCGTCAATGACGTTGGCATTTACATAAGGGAATTTCGCTCCCGCCAGCGCATTTTTCAGGTAATCCAGACCGTAGTTAAACTCATGGTTGCCAAGCGTGCCGACGGTATAGTCCAGCGTATTTAATGCCTTATACACTGGGTGAATATCACCTGCTTTTAATCCTTTCGCCGACATGTAATCTGCCAGCGGACTCCCCTGAATCAAATCGCCGTTATCGACCAGTACGCTGTTTTTCACTTCATTGCGGGCATCGTTAATCAGGCTTGCCGTACGTACCAGTCCGAATTTTTCCGTGGCGGTGTCTTTGTAATAATCGAAATCCATCATGTTGCTATGCAGATCAGTGGTTTCCATGATACGCAGATCGACCGTCGCTGCATTCACACTGGCGGCAATCAGCGTGGCCAGGAGCGTTGCGCTAAACTTAATCATCAGGGACATCCTTTTATCATCGGGAATACGAAAGAAAAGGGAGAATAAACGTCTTACTTATAGAACAGTGAAGAATGCCACAATTTTACGCTTTGAAAATGATGACACTATCACAGTTGGCGCATTCATTAACGATAGGGTATAAGTAAAACAATAAGTTAACACCGCTCACAGAGACGAGGTGGAGAAATGTTAGATCAAGTATGCCAGCTTGCACGGAATGCAGGCGATGCCATTATGCAGGTCTACGACGGGACGAAACCGATGGACGTCGTCAGCAAAGCGGACAATTCTCCGGTAACGGCAGCGGATATTGCCGCACACACCGTTATCATGGACGGTTTACGTACGCTGACACCGGATATTCCGGTCCTTTCTGAAGAAGATCCTCCCGGTTGGGAAGTCCGTCAGCACTGGCAGCGTTACTGGCTGGTAGACCCGCTGGATGGTACTAAAGAGTTTATTAAACGTAATGGCGAATTTACCGTTAACATTGCGCTCATCGACCACGGCAAACCGATTTTAGGTGTGGTGTATGCGCCGGTAATGAACGTAATGTACAGCGCGGCAGAAGGCAAAGCGTGGAAAGAAGAGTGCGGCGTGCGCAAGCAGATTCAGGTCCGTGATGCGCGCCCGCCGCTGGTGGTGATCAGCCGTTCCCATGCAGATGCGGAGCTGAAAGAGTATCTGCAACAGCTTGGCGAACATCAGACCACGTCCATCGGCTCTTCGCTGAAATTCTGCCTGGTGGCGGAAGGACAGGCGCAGCTGTACCCGCGTTTCGGGCCAACGAATATTTGGGATACCGCCGCTGGTCATGCTGTGGCTGCGGCTGCCGGAGCGCACGTTCACGACTGGCAGGGTAAACCGCTGGATTACACTCCGCGCGAGTCGTTCCTGAATCCGGGGTTCAGAGTGTCTATTTATTAATTAATTTATGCAGCAGGTCCATCACTTGCTGCACCTCTTCCTGAGTAAGCGCCCCGTCTTTGGCCCATTGCACGCGACCGTCTTTATCCAGCACCACTACAGCGGAACTTTTTTCATCCAGCTGCCAGGCACCGCGTGCGACGCCATTGCTATCAACAATAAACTGCGACCAGGGATAAAGCTTTTTATTACTCTCCAGACTGCTGCGCACAAACATGCCGGAACCCGGAATTGCGTCGTCGGTGTTAACAATGGTGGTGGTCTGGTAACGATCGTGCGGTAACTTCGCTGATTTAATCGCTTCAATCAGCGTCGCGTTTTTCTCTTTTGCAGAGGTGCGACCAGCAATATGTTGCAGTACTCGCACTTTTCCCACTAACTGCGCGCTGTTCCAGGTTTTGTAGCTAAACTGATCTTTATCAAGCACCAACTCGCCACGATCGGTGATGCCAATCGGCGGCACTCGCTGACCGGTTTCGAACTGATGTGCGGAAGCCATCATCGGCAACAGCAGGCAGGTGAGTGCCAGAATCTTGCGTAGGGTCATGGTGTTTCCTTCTTATGATATGCAGGTGATCCGACCACTTGGGTCTGAGTTTTAATCATATGTGCTATTTATCGAATTTCCCGCAAGTGTGATGCCAGTTTGCGGTCAAGCGCACAAATCATATGAAAAATGAATGCTTATACTGAAGACCGCGCTTCGGTAAAAAGATAATTCTGAATAATTGTAACCTTTAGGTAAAAAAAGTTATACGCGGTGGAAACATTGCCCGGATAGTCTATAGTCACTAGGCATTAAAATTTGCGCCTCATAATCGTTGGGCCGATTGTGGCACCGCACAGGCGTAATACTCAGCAGGAGATAACAATGAAAATTTTCCAACGGTACAACCCACTTCAGGTGGCGAAGTACGTAAAGATCCTGTTCCGTGGACGGTTATACATCAAGGACGTTGGCGCTTTTGAATTTGATAAGGGTAAGATTCTTATCCCAAAAGTGAAGGATAAGCTGCATTTGTCAGTGATGTCCGAAGTTAACCGTCAGGTTATGCGTCTGCAAACAGAGATGGCTTAACCAAAGTGCTATGCAGTAATAAGACGGCTCCTGATTCGGGAGCCGTTGATGTTTCTGGGGTTACGCGACGCTTTCTTCTTTATCTTTAGCGTCAGGCAGTTTTGGCGAAAGGGCGGTGGCCTTGCTGTCGATTCGGGTCACCAGCAGCTGGTCGATGCGGTAGTTATCGATATCCACAACTTCAAATTTGTAGCCGGCGAATTTCACCGAATCGGTGCGTTTCGGGATCTTACGCAGCATAAACATCATAAAGCCGCCGATGGTTTCGTAGTTGCCCGACTGCGGGAACTCGTCAATATCCAGCACGCGCATGACGTCGTCAATCGGGGTGCCGCCGTCAATCAGCCATGAGTTCTCATCACGGGCGACAATCTGCTCTTCCAGCCCCTGACCGACCAGATCGCCCATCAGCGTGGTCATCACGTCGTTGAGGGTGATGATCCCCACTACCAGCGCGTACTCGTTCATGATCACCGCGAAGTCTTCACCTGCGGTTTTAAAACTTTCCAACGCTTCTGAAAGGGTTAACGTATCCGGCACAATCAGCGTGTTGCGAATTTGTACGCCGCTGTTCAGTGCCAGGCTTTGGTTAGCCAGCACGCGGTTCAGCAGGTCTTTAGAATCGACATATCCGATGATGTGGTCAATATCTTCATTACAGACGAGAAACTTAGAGTGCGGATGTTCCGCCACCTTATTCTTCAGACTTTGCTCATCTTCGTGGAGATCAAACCAAATCACGTTTTCACGCGGTGTCATTGAAGACGGAACGGTACGGGATTCCAGCTCAAAGACGTTTTCAATCAGCTCGTGTTCCTGTTTACGTAACACGCCTGCCAGCGCACCGGCTTCCACTACCGCGTAGATGTCATCAGAAGTGATGTCATCTTTACGTACCATTGGCAGTTTGAAAATACGGAAGATTATGTTCGCCAGTCCGTTGAAGAACCACACCAGCGGGGTGCAAACGTACAGGCAGAAGCGCATCGGGTTGATGATACGCAAAGCCACAGCTTCTGGCGCAATCATACCGATGCGTTTCGGGGTTAAATCCGCAAACAGGATAAACATGCCAGTCACTAACGAGAAAGAGAGAATAAAGCTCAGTTGCTCAGAGAGTTCTGCCGACATATAGCGGGAGAACAGGCTGTGAAAAGCTGGAGAAAATGCCGCATCACCGACGATACCGCCGAGAATCGCCACTGCGTTCAGACCGATTTGGACCACGGTAAAGAACATGCCGGGATTTTCCTGCATATTCAGAACGCGTTGGGCATTTATATTGCCTTCATCAGCCAGCAGTTTAAGTTTGATTTTGCGTGAGGCGGCAAGCGAGATCTCGGACATCGAGAAGAACGCACTTACAGCGATCAAACAGAGTATGACTAAAATACTGTTTAACATATCTTATCCGACCTTTTAGGCCAGATCCTCGGAAGGGGAAGTTGATTAATTTGTGTGAAATACACATTGAAAGCCGATTCGAAGAAAGTGAACCGGCATTTTCAGTGGCTAGTATAGCGTAAGGTACTGTAAAGCCGCCAGAGGGTTAAAATTCAGACAGCTGAAAAATGAAAAACTGGCTGATGCGCTATGCCGAACAGGCCTACGCAGTCCCCACAATTTATTGATTTTGGACGATTTTGTAGGCCTGGCAAGGCGTTTACGCCGCATCCGGCATAGACAAATAGCACTTTATCAACAATCTACATTTGTACCCGTAACGCTATGCTTCCGGCGGCAGACAGACGCCAATTCCGCCAATTCCACAGTAACCATACGGGTTTTTATGCAGATATTGCTGGTGGTCATCTTCGGCATAATAAAACGGTGTGGCGTTAGCGATTTCCGTGGTGATGCGACGATCGTCATCGGCGGCAAGCATCGCCGCCTGAAAACGTTCCAGACTGGCGCGAGCGGCGGCATCCTGTTCTGGGGTCAGAGGATAAATCGCTGAACGATACTGCGTACCGTGGTCATTGCCCTGACGCATTCCCTGGGCGGGATCGTGATTCTCCCAAAATACTTGTAGCAACTGCTCATAGCTGATGACGGATGGATCGTAAACAATGCGCACCGCTTCGGCATGGCCAGTATCGCCGGAGCACACTTCCCGATAAGTCGGATTTGGCGTATAGCCGCCGGTATAGCCTGCGGCGGTGCTGTAAACGCCGGGTAACTGCCAGAACAGACGCTCCACCCCCCAGAAACAACCCATCGCAAAAATGGCAATCTCCATTCCGTCAGGTACATTGGTCATTGAGTGACCGTTGACCGCATGCAGCGTGGCTACGGGCATCGGGGTGTTACGTCCAGGCAGGGCATCGGCGGGGGAAACCAGATGCTTTTTATCAAATAAACTCATGGTGTCGCTCTCCCGAAAATCGGTCATTGGGGTTAAGGTTGTAACAAGAGGCGTATTTGCACACAATAACCGCTGTGAATAGGTCTAAAGTAAAACATAAGAAATATTTGGGGTTTAGTCTGCTTTTTAATCCATATTACTGGATTTTTGTTAAGCCGTTTAACGGCGTTCCAGGGGCAGGAAAAAAGGATATTCAGGAGAAAATGTGCGCTATATCCGACAGTTATGCTGTGTAAGCTTACTCTGCTTAAGCGGATCTGCCGTCGCCGCGAACGTCCGTCTACAGGTCGAGGGGTTATCGGGACAGCTGGAAAAGAACGTTCGTGCGCAGCTTTCTACGATTGAAAGTGATGAAGTGACGCCAGACCGTCGCTTTCGCGCACGCGTCGATGATGCCATCCGCGAAGGTCTGAAAGCGCTGGGTTATTACCAGCCGACCATTGAATTTGATCTCCGTCCACCGCCAAAGAAAGGGCGTCAGGTATTGATCGCCAAAGTCACGCCAGGCGTGCCGGTGTTAATTGGCGGCACCGATGTGGTATTGCGCGGCGGCGCGCGGACCGATAAAGACTATTTGAAATTGCTCGATACTCGCCCGGCTATTGGTACGGTACTGAACCAGGGCGATTATGAAAATTTCAAAAAGTCCTTAACCAGCATTGCGTTGCGTAAAGGTTATTTCGATAGCGAATTTACCAAAGCGCAGCTGGGCATTGCGCTCGGCCTGCATAAAGCCTTCTGGGATATTGATTATAACAGTGGCGAACGTTACCGCTTTGGGCATGTGACCTTTGAAGGATCACAAATCCGCGATGAATACCTGCAAAATCTGGTGCCGTTTAAAGAAGGCGATGAGTACGAATCGAAAGATCTGGCAGAACTGAACCGTCGACTTTCTGCTACCGGCTGGTTTAACTCGGTGGTGGTGGCTCCACAATTTGATAAAGCGCGCGAAACGAAAGTATTACCATTGACGGGCGTGGTTTCGCCGCGAACAGAAAACACCATCGAAACCGGCGTCGGTTACTCTACGGACGTGGGACCGCGCGTGAAAGCGACGTGGAAAAAGCCGTGGATGAACTCTTATGGTCACAGTCTGACCACCAGTACCAGTATTTCCGCGCCGGAACAGATCCTCGACTTCAGCTATAAAATGCCGCTGTTGAAGAATCCACTGGAACAATATTATCTGGTGCAGGGCGGTTTTAAGCGCACTGACCTGAACGATACCGAGTCTGACTCCACTACGCTGGTGGCTTCTCGCTACTGGGATCTCTCCAGCGGCTGGCAGCGTGCCATTAACCTGCGCTGGAGTCTCGACCACTTTACCCAGGGTGAAATTACCAACACCACGATGCTGTTTTATCCTGGGGTGATGATTAGCCGCACGCGTTCTCGCGGTGGCCTGATGCCAACCTGGGGCGACTCGCAACGCTACTCTATCGACTACTCCAACACGGCCTGGGGCTCAGATGTCGATTTCTCCGTTTTCCAGGCGCAGAACGTCTGGATCCGCACACTGTACGATCGCCATCGTTTTGTGACACGCGGCACGCTGGGCTGGATTGAAACGGGTGATTTCGACAAAGTACCGCCGGATCTGCGTTTCTTCGCCGGGGGCGATCGCAGTATTCGCGGCTACAAATACAAATCAATCGCTCCGAAATACGCCAACGGTGACCTGAAAGGGGCCTCGAAGTTGATAACCGGATCGCTGGAGTACCAGTACAACGTGACCGGAAAATGGTGGGGCGCGGTGTTTGTCGATAGTGGCGAAGCGGTAAGCGATATTCGCCGCAGCGACTTTAAAACCGGTACCGGGGTCGGCGTGCGCTGGGAATCGCCGGTCGGGCCAATCAAGCTCGATTTTGCCGTACCGGTCGCGGATAAAGACGAGCACGGGTTACAGTTTTACATCGGTCTGGGGCCAGAATTATGAGTTTATGGAAAAAAATCAGCCTCGGCGTGGTTATCGTTATCTTACTATTGCTGGGATCGGTGGCGTTTCTGGTAGGCACCACTAGCGGCCTGCATCTGGTATTTAAAGCGGCGGATCGCTGGGTGCCAGGACTGGATATTGGCAAGGTCACCGGCGGCTGGCGCGATCTCACCTTGTCTGACGTTCGTTATGAGCAGCCAGGCGTGGCGGTAAAAGCGGGCAATCTGCATCTGGCGGTCGGGCTTGAGTGCCTGTGGAACAGTAGCGTTTGTATTAATGATCTGGCGCTGAAAGACATTCAGGTCAACATCGACAGTAAAAAAATGCCTCCTTCTGAACAGGTTGAAGAAGAGGAAGATAGCGGCCCGCTGGATCTCTCCACGCCGTATCCCATTACCCTGACACGGGTGGCGCTGGACAACGTCAACATCAAGATTGATGACACCACGGTATCGGTGATGGACTTCACCTCCGGCCTGAACTGGCAGGAGAAAACCCTGACCCTGAAACCGACGTCGCTGAAAGGCTTGCTGATTGCCTTGCCGAAGGTGGCGGACGTGGCGCAGGAAGAAGTGGTCGAACCGAAGATTGAAAATCCGCAGCCTGATGAAAAACCGCTCGGCGAAACGCTGAAAGATCTCTTTTCTCGCCCGGTATTGCCGGAAATGACCGACGTGCATTTGCCGCTTAACCTGAACATTGAAGAGTTTAAGGGCGAGCAGCTGCGCGTGACGGGTGACACGGACATCACCGTGAGCACCATGCTGCTGAAAGTGAGCAGCATCGACGGTAATACTAAACTGGACGCCCTGGATATCGACTCCAGTCAAGGGATCGTCAACGCCAGCGGCACGGCGCAGCTGTCAGACAACTGGCCGGTGGATATTACCCTCAACAGCACACTGAACGTGGAGCCGTTGAAAGGTGAAAAGGTGAAGCTGAAAGTGGGCGGCGCGCTGCGCGAACAGCTGGAGATTGGCGTAAACCTTTCCGGTCCGGTGGATATGGATTTACGCGCCCAGACGCGACTGGCGGAAGCCGGATTGCCGCTCAACGTGGAAGTGAACAGCAAACAGCTTTACTGGCCGTTCACTGGTGAGAAGCAGTATCAGGCGGATGATCTGAAACTGAAACTCACCGGTAAAATGACCGATTACACGCTCTCTATGCGAACGGCAGTGAAGGGACAGGAGATCCCGCCAGCCACCATTACCCTTGATGCCAAAGGTAATGAACAGCAGGTCAATCTCGACAAACTCACCGTCGCGGCGCTGGAAGGGAAAACTGAACTCAAAGCGTTGCTCGACTGGCAGCAGGCAATTAGCTGGCGCGGTGAGCTAACGCTTAACGGCATTAACACCGCCAAAGAGTTCCCGGAGTGGCCGTCGAAACTCAATGGCTTGATTAAAACCCGCGGTAGCCTTTACGGCGGCACCTGGCAGATGGAGGTGCCAGAACTGAAGCTGACCGGTAACGTCAAACAGAACAAAGTGAACGTTGACGGCACGCTGAAAGGCAACAGTTATATGCAGTGGATGATCCCAGGGCTTCATCTGGAACTGGGGCCAAACAGTGCTGAAGTGAAAGGCGAGCTGGGGGTAAAAGATCTCAATCTTGATGCCACCATCAACGCGCCGGGGCTGGATAACGCGCTGCCGGGGCTTGGCGGTACAGCGAAAGGGCTGGTGAAAGTACGCGGCACGGTGGAAGCGCCACAACTACTGGCGGACATCACCGCGCGCGGCCTGCGCTGGCAGGAACTTTCCGTGGCGCAGGTTCGTGTGGAAGGCGATATCAAATCCACCGACCAGATTGCGGGTATACTTGACGTACGCGTTGAGCAAATCTCGCAGCCCGATGTGAGTATCAACCTCGTCACCCTGAATGCCAAAGGCAGCGAAAAACAGCACGAGTTACAGTTGCGGATTCAGGGCGAGCCGGTTTCCGGGCAGCTTAATCTGGCAGGAAGTTTTGATCGCAAAGAAGAACGCTGGAAGGGAACTCTTAGCAATACCCGCTTCCAGACGCCGGTCGGCCCGTGGTCGCTGACCCGCGATATTGCGCTGGATTACCGCAATAAGGAGCAAAAAATCAGCATCGGGCCACACTGTTGGCTTAACCCGAATGCGGAACTGTGCGTGCCGCAAACTATCGATGCGGGGGCCGAAGGGCGTGCGGTGGTGAATCTCAACCGCTTCGACCTCGCCATGCTGAAACCGTTTATGCCAGAAACCACTCAGGCCAGCGGTATCTTCACGGGTAAAGCGGACGTTGCCTGGGACACCACGAAAGAGGGGCTGCCGCAGGGCAGTATCACCCTTTCGGGGCGTAACGTGCAGGTAACGCAAACCGTCAACGATGCGGCGCTGCCCGTGGCGTTTCAGACGCTGAATCTGACGGCGGAATTGCGTAACAACCGTGCCGAATTGGGCTGGACCATCCGCCTGACCAATAACGGCCAGTTTGATGGACAGGTGCAGGTGACCGATCCGCAAGGCCGCCGTAATCTTGGTGGCAACGTCAATATCCGTAACTTCAACCTTGCGATGATAAACCCTATCTTTACCCGTGGGGAAAAAGCAGCGGGGATGGTAAGTGCCAACTTACGTCTGGGTGGTGATGTGCAAAGCCCGCAGTTGTTTGGGCAGCTACAGGTTACGGGTGTGGATATCGACGGCAACTTTATGCCGTTTGATATGCAGCCGAGCCAGCTTGCGGTCAACTTTAACGGTATGCGCTCGACGCTTGCCGGTACAGTACGGACCCAGCAGGGTGAGATCTACCTGAACGGCGACGCCGACTGGAGCCAGATTGAAAACTGGCGGGCGCGGGTAACAGCGAAGGGCAGTAAAGTGCGTATCACCGTGCCGCCGATGGTACGAATGGATGTATCACCAGATGTTGTATTCGAGGCTACACCAAACCTGTTTACCCTTGATGGTCGCGTGGATGTTCCGTGGGCGCGCATCGTGGTGCACGATCTGCCGGAAAGCGCAGTAGGCGTTTCCAGCGATGTGGTGATGCTTAACGATAACCTGCAACCGGAAGAGCCGAAAACGGCGTCGATTCCGATTAACAGTAACCTGACTGTCCACGTTGGCAACAATGTTCGCATTGACGCCTTTGGCCTGAAAGCGCGGCTGACGGGCGATCTCAACGTCGTGCAGGACAAACAGGGGCTGGGCCTGAACGGGCAGATCAACATCCCTGAAGGGCGCTTCCATGCATATGGTCAGGATCTGATTGTGCGTAAGGGTGAGTTACTGTTCTCTGGTCCGCCGGATCAACCATATCTTAACATCGAAGCTATTCGTAACCCGGATGCTACAGAAGACGATGTAATCGCCGGAGTTCGCGTTACTGGTCTGGCGGACGAACCGAAAGCGGAGATTTTCTCTGACCCGGCCATGTCGCAACAGGCTGCCTTGTCTTATTTGCTACGTGGACAAGGGCTGGAGAGCGATCAGAGCGACAGTGCGGCGATGACCTCAATGCTGATTGGTCTGGGGGTTGCACAAAGTGGTCAGATTGTGGGTAAAATCGGCGAGACGTTTGGCGTAAGCAATTTAGCGCTCGACACCCAGGGAGTAGGCGACTCCTCCCAGGTGGTGGTCAGCGGCTATGTATTGCCAGGTCTGCAAGTGAAATACGGCGTGGGTATATTTGACTCTATAGCAACACTCACGTTACGTTATCGCCTGATGCCTAAGCTATATCTGGAAGCTGTGTCTGGTGTAGACCAGGCACTGGATTTGCTCTATCAGTTCGAGTTTTAGCAATGCGAATATTTGTCTACGGCAGTTTACGCCACAAACAAGGCAACAGTCACTGGATGACCAATGCCCAGTTACTGGGCGATTTCAGTATCGATAACTACCAGTTGTATAGCCTGGGCCACTATCCAGGCGCAGTTCCGGGGAACGGAACAGTACACGGTGAAGTTTATCGTATTGACAACGCCACGCTGGCCGAACTTGATGCCTTGCGCACCAGGGGCGGTGAATACGCGCGCCAGTTGATTCAGACGCCGTACGGGAGTGCATGGATGTACGTTTATCAACGACCCGTCGATGGATTAAAGCTAATTGAAAGCGGCGACTGGTTAGACAGGGATAAGTAACCATACGCATACGCCACCTTCGGGTGGCGTTGTTTTTTGCGAGACGACTCGCATTCTGTTTTGTAATTCCCTCACCTTTTGCTTTTCTCTCCGAGCCGCTTTCCATATCTGTTAACGCATAAAAAACTCTGCTGGCGTTCACAAATGCGCAGGGGTAAAACGTTTCCTGTAGCACCGTGAGTTATACTTTGTATAACTTAAGGAGGTGCAGATGCGTATTACCATAAAAAGATGGGGGAACAGTTCAGGTATGGTCATTCCTAATGTTGTGATGAAAGAACTTAACTTACGGCCGGGGCAGAGCGTGGAGGCGCAAGTGAGCAACAATCAACTGATTCTGACACCCATCTCCAGGCGCTACTCGCTTGATGAACTGCTGGCACAGTGTGACATGAACGCCACGGAACTTAGCGAGCAGGATGTCTGGGGTAAATCCACCCCTGCGGGTGACGAAATATGGTAAAGAAAAGTGAATTTGAACGGGGAGACATTGTGCTGGTTGGCTTTGATCCAGCAAGCGGCCATGAACAGCAAGGTGCTGGTCGACCTGCGCTTGTGCTCTCCGTTCAAGCCTTTAATCAACTGGGAATGACGCTGGTGGCCCCCATTACGCAGGGCGGAAATTTTGCCCGTTATGCCGGATTTAGCGTTCCTTTACATTGCGAAGAAGGCGATGTGCACGGCGTGGTGCTGGTGAATCAGGTGCGGATGATGGATTTACGCGCCCGACTGGCAAAGCGTATTGGTCTGGCTGCGGGTGAGGTGGTGGAAGAGGCGTTATTACGTTTGCAGGCGGTGGTGGAATAAGGTGTGTTTATTTATCGCGGGCATAAAAAACCCCTACTAACCGAAGCCCGGCGTTCAGGGTTATTACGCTAGAAGAACTTATTTATTCTTTGCGCGCTCGAAGGAGGCAACGATTTCAGCTTTAGCGGCTTCTGCGTTTTCCCAGCCTTCAACTTTCACCCACTTGCCTTTTTCGAGGTCTTTGTAGTGCTCGAAGAAGTGAGCGATTTGCGCTTTCAGCAGCTCTGGCAGATCGTTAACGTCTTTAATGTGATCGTATTCTTTGCTCAGCTTGGTGTGCGGAACAGCAATCAGTTTCGCATCTTCACCGGCTTCGTCGGTCATTTTCAGTACGCCAACCGGACGGCAGCGGATCACAGAACCCGGCTGCAGCGGGTACGGAGTCGGGACCAGTACGTCAACCGGGTCGCCGTCCAGAGACAGGGTGTGGTTGATGTAACCGTAGTTGCACGGATAGAACATCGCGGTGGACATGAAGCGGTCAACGAACAGTGCGCCGCTCTCTTTGTCGATTTCGTATTTGATCGGATCTGCGTTAGCCGGGATCTCAATAACAACGTAGATGTCTTCCGGCAGATCTTTACCCGCAGGGACGTTGAGTAAGCTCATGTCTGTTTCCTTTAAAAATATGTGGCAAACAAGTGCCGAGTATTATAGCCAACTCGCGCCGAATGTCTTCGCTTGTTTTCTTCTTCATTTTCCTTTTTAGCCAGTTTTAAGGTGGTTTAAAGAGCAGGAAAATCCATAACCGTAGCCGCATTTTTCATAGTGAGATGAAAGCGATTACAAACTTGTGATTAACGTTTTATTTACTTTTTTGAAGTGTGATGTAACGCAATCCGTTACATAACGAATTGTCTATAGTTTTTTCGCGAACATCTTTTCACCAATAATAATTACCCCGACGAGGACAACCCTATGTGGAAACGCTTACTTGTAGTCTCTGCAGTCTCGGCAGCCATGTCGTCTATGGCGTTGGCTGCTCCATTAACCGTTGGATTTTCGCAGGTCGGATCGGAATCCGGCTGGCGCGCCGCAGAAACCAATGTGGCGAAAAGTGAAGCCGAAAAGCGCGGAATTACGTTGAAAATTGCCGATGGTCAGCAAAAGCAGGAAAACCAGATTAAAGCGGTACGTTCCTTCGTCGCGCAAGGGGTGGATGCGATCTTTATCGCTCCAGTGGTAGCGACCGGTTGGGAGCCGGTATTAAAAGAGGCGAAAGATGCCGAAATCCCGGTCTTCTTGCTCGATCGTTCCATCGATGTGAAAGACAAATCTCTCTATATGACCACTGTCACCGCCGACAACATCCTCGAAGGCAAGTTGATTGGTGACTGGCTGGTAAAAGAAGTGAATGGCAAACCATGCAACGTGGTGGAGCTGCAGGGCACCGTTGGGGCCAGCGTCGCCATTGACCGTAAGAAAGGCTTTGCCGAAGCCATTAAGAATGCGCCAAATATCAAAATTATCCGCTCGCAGTCAGGTGACTTCACCCGCAGCAAAGGCAAAGAAGTGATGGAGAGCTTTATCAAAGCGGAAAACAACGGCAAAAACATCTGCATGGTTTACGCCCATAACGATGACATGGTGATTGGTGCAATTCAGGCAATTAAAGAAGCGGGCCTGAAACCGGGCAAAGATATCCTGACAGGCTCTATCGACGGCGTGCCGGACATCTACAAAGCGATGATTGATGGCGAAGCGAACGCCAGCGTTGAACTGACGCCGAACATGGCAGGCCCCGCTTTTGATGCGCTGGAGAAATACAAAAAAGACGGCACCATGCCTGAAAAGCTGACCCTGACCAAATCCACCCTTTATCTGCCTGATACCGCAAAAGAAGAGTTAGAGAAGAAGAAAAATATGGGGTATTGAGGGGCATCAATGCCTGATGCCGACTTGTGGGCCGCCGGATAAGGCATTCACGCCGCATCCGGCGGTTGTGCGAGATGCCTGATGCGACGCAGTTGTGTCTTATCTGACGCACGCTTTACACCGGGGGAAACTATGAATACTAACCAACACCAGGAAATCCTCCGCACCGAAGGATTAAGTAAATTTTTCCCCGGCGTCAAAGCGTTAGACAACGTTGATTTCAGCCTGCGCCGCGGCGAAATTATGGCGCTGCTCGGTGAAAACGGGGCGGGAAAATCAACGCTAATCAAAGCCTTAACCGGTGTATACCACGCCGATCGCGGCACCATCTGGCTGGAAGGCCAGGCAATCTCACCGAAAAATACCGCCCACGCACAACAACTCGGCATCGGCACCGTCTATCAGGAAGTCAACCTGCTACCCAATATGTCGGTCGCTGATAATCTATTCATAGGTCGCGAACCCAAACGTTTCGGCCTTCTACGCCGTAAAGAGATGGAAAAGCGCGCCACCGAACTGATGGCATCTTACGGTTTCTCCCTCGACGTGCGCGAACCGCTCAACCGCTTTTCAGTGGCGATGCAGCAAATCGTCGCCATTTGCCGGGCTATCGATCTCTCTGCCAAAGTGCTGATCCTCGATGAACCCACTGCCAGTCTCGACACTCAGGAAGTAGAGTTACTGTTTGGCCTGATGCGGCAGTTGCGCGATCGCGGCGTCAGCCTGATCTTCGTTACTCACTTTCTCGATCAGGTCTATCAGGTCAGCGATCGGATCACCGTCTTACGCAACGGCAGTTTCGTAGGCTGTCGGGAAACCCGCGAGCTACCGCAGATCGAACTAGTAAAAATGATGCTGGGGCGCGAGCTGGACACTCACGCGCTACAGCGTGCCGGGCGAACATTGTTGAGCGACAAACCCGTTGCAGCGTTCAAAAATTACGGCAAAAAAGGAACGATCGCACCGTTTGATCTCGAAGTGCGCCCCGGCGAGATCGTCGGCCTGGCAGGGTTGCTGGGATCAGGACGTACCGAAACCGCCGAAGTGATCTTCGGTATCAAACCTGCTGACAGCGGCACGGCGCTGATCAAAGGCAAACCGCAAACCCTGCGATCGCCACATCAGGCTTCGGTACTGGGTATCGGCTTCTGCCCGGAAGACAGGAAAACCGATGGCATCATCGCTGCCGCCTCGGTGCGGGAAAATATCATCCTCGCTCTCCAGGCCCAGCGCGGCTGGCTACGACCGATTTCCCGCAAAGAACAGCAAGAAATTGCCGAACGCTTTATCCGCCAGCTTGGCATTCGCACACCTTCAACTGAACAACCGATTGAATTTCTCTCCGGCGGCAATCAGCAAAAAGTGTTGCTTTCACGTTGGCTACTGACCCGACCGCAATTTCTGATCCTCGATGAGCCAACCCGCGGCATTGATGTTGGTGCCCACGCCGAGATCATCCGCCTGATTGAAACGCTGTGCGCCGATGGACTGGCGCTGCTGGTGATCTCCTCCGAACTGGAAGAACTGGTGGGCTATGCCGATCGGGTGATTATCATGCGCGATCGCAAACAGGTGGCGGAGATCCCGCTGGCAGAGCTTTCCGTTCCGGCGATCATGAACGCCATTGCGGCGTAAGGAGAACAGTGTGATGCCTCAATCTCTCCCGGACACTACGCCGCCGAAAAGGCGTTTTCGCTGGCCGACGGGGATGCCGCAACTGGTAGCGCTATTGCTGGTGCTGCTGGTCGACAGTCTGGTGGCCCCGCATTTCTGGCAGGTTGTGCTTCAGGATGGGCGTTTGTTCGGTAGCCCTATCGACATTCTTAATCGCGCCGCCCCCGTTGCGCTGTTGGCGATTGGTATGACGCTGGTGATCGCCACTGGTGGGATTGATCTCTCCGTGGGGGCGGTGATGGCTATCGCCGGAGCCACAACGGCTGCGATGACGGTCGCGGGATTCAGCCTGCCGATTGTTTTGTTAAGCGCCCTGGGCACTGGCATCCTGGCGGGATTGTGGAACGGCATACTGGTAGCGATCCTCAAAATTCAGCCGTTTGTCGCCACCCTGATCCTGATGGTCGCCGGGCGCGGCGTGGCGCAACTGATCACCTCCGGACAGATCGTCACATTTAACTCACCGGATCTCTCCTGGTTTGGCAGCGGATCGCTGTTGTTCCTGCCAACACCAGTCATTATTGCGGTACTGACGCTTCTCCTCTTCTGGCTGTTGACCCGCAAAACGGCGCTGGGGATGTTTATCGAAGCCGTTGGTATCAACATTCGGGCGGCAAAAAATGCCGGAGTTAACACGCGAATCATCGTCATGCTCACCTACGTGTTGAGCGGGCTGTGTGCGGCGATTGCGGGCATTATCGTGGCGGCGGATATTCGCGGTGCCGATGCCAACAACGCCGGATTATGGCTGGAGCTGGACGCCATTCTTGCAGTGGTTATTGGCGGTGGATCGCTGATGGGCGGGCGCTTTAACCTGCTGCTTTCGGTGGTGGGGGCGCTGATTATTCAGGGAATGAACACCGGAATTTTGCTTTCTGGCTTTCCGCCGGAGATGAACCAGGTCGTAAAAGCGGTGGTGGTGCTTTGCGTGCTGATTGTTCAGTCGCAACGCTTTATCAGTCTGATTAAAGGAGTGCGTAGCCGTGATAAAACGTAACTTGCCGCTGATGATCACTATCGGCGTCTTTGTGCTGGGTTATCTCTACTGTCTGACGCAGTTTCCCGGTTTTGCTTCCACAAGAGTGATCTGCAATATCCTGACCGATAATGCCTTTCTTGGGATCATCGCCGTTGGCATTACCTTTGTGATCCTCTCCGGTGGGATCGATCTCTCCGTCGGTTCGGTGATCGCCTTTACCGGCGTGTTTCTGGCAAAAGTGATTGGCGATTTCGGCCTCTCGCCGCTGCTGGAGTTTCCGCTGGTGTTGGTGATGGGCTGTGCCTTCGGCGCATTTATGGGGCTTCTGATCGACGCGCTGAAGATCCCGGCGTTTATCATTACCCTTGCGGGGATGTTCTTTTTGCGCGGTGTCAGCTATCTCATCTCAGAAGAGTCGATCCCGATAAATCATCCTGTTTATGACACGCTCTCAAGCCTTGCGTGGAAAATCCCTGGCGGCGGTCGCTTAAGTGCGATGGGACTGCTGATGCTGGCGGTGGTGGTTATCGGCATATTCCTCGCGCATCGTACCCGTTTTGGTAATCAGGTGTACGCCATTGGCGGCAACGCAACGTCGGCAAACCTGATGGGGATTTCCACTCGCAGCACCACTATTCGCATTTATATGCTCTCCACCGGACTGGCAACGCTGGCGGGGATTGTCTTCTCGATTTATACCCAGGCCGGATATGCACTGGCGGGCGTAGGTGTGGAACTGGATGCTATCGCCTCAGTGGTAATTGGCGGTACGCTTTTGAGTGGTGGCGTTGGAACGGTATTAGGGACGCTTTTTGGCGTGGCGATTCAGGGACTGATTCAGACTTACATAAACTTTGATGGCACGCTGAGTTCCTGGTGGACGAAAATCGCCATCGGTATTTTGCTGTTCATTTTTATTGCCTTACAGCGTGGATTAACGGTGCTATGGGAGAATCGTCAGAGTTCGCCTGTGACAAGAGTCAACATTGCGCAGCGATAAAAACGCCTCTCCGTGTGGAGAGGCGCAGGAGCTTACGCGTCCGGGAACTCACGGATAAAGCGTTCGACATCTTCAACCATATGGTCGTTGCCGACAAAGAACGAACGGCGCTGGTGCAGGGTTTCAGGGATAATATCCAGAATACGCTCTTTGCCATCGCTCGCTTTACCGCCCGCTTGTTCCGCCAGGAATGCCATCGGGTTGCACTCATACAGTAAACGCAGTTTGCCGTCCGGGTGGCTGGCGGTGCTTGGGTAGAGATAAATACCGCCTTTCAGCAGGTTACGGTGGAAATCCGCGACCAGTGAACCGATATAACGTGAGGTATACGGGCGGTTGGTAGACTTATCTTCTTCCTGGCAGAATTTAATGTACTTCTTCACCCCGTTCGGAAACTTAATGTAGTTTCCTTCGTTGATGGAGTAGGTTTTGCCTTTCTCCGGGAAGCGCATCCGTTCCTGGCACAGGCAGAAAACACCCAGCGAAGGATCATAAGTAAAGGCGTGAACACCGCATCCGGTGGTGTAAACCAGCATAGTAGAGGAGCCGTATACCACGTAACCTGCCGCAACCTGTTTGTTACCAGGCTGGAGGAAATCTTCTTCCGTTACCGGCGTGCCAACAGGCGTAACGCGGCGGTAGATGGAGAAAATGGTACCGACAGAGACGTTAACATCGATGTTGGACGAGCCATCCAGGGGGTCCATCAGCACCACGTATTTTGCGTGTTCACAGCCTTCAAAGACGACAATCTCATCTTCTTCTTCAGAGGCAATGCCCGCAACGATATCGCGTGCTTTCAGTGCGGCTTTCAGTTTCTCATTAGCGAACAGGTCGAGTTTCTGCTGAACCTCGCCCTGCACGTTCTCAGCACCGCTGGCACCCAGGATATCAACCAGTCCTGCTTTGTTGATATCGCGATGGATAATCTTGGCGCCCAGTTTTATTGCCGACAGCAAAGCAGTGAGCTCACCGGTAGCATGAGAAAACTCGTGCTGCTTTTCGACAATAAATTCACCTAACGTTTTCATAAAACTTTCCCTGCAATGTTTATGGAGTAAAGCGACCGCAACAATCTTAACAAATAATCTCAATGTTGCGCTCAGGTGAATCGCGCCAGCAAATTGCGGATTATCCTGAAATGCGTTTCTCACTTGCCCGACATATGCGTAAAATGAGCGGCAGATTAAAAAAGGATAGTGACGTATGCGCATTCATATTTTAGGAATTTGTGGCACGTTTATGGGCGGTCTGGCGATGCTGGCGCGCCAGTTAGGCCATGAAGTAACGGGTTCGGACGCCAATGTGTATCCGCCGATGAGCACCTTACTTGAGAAGCAAGGCATTGAACTGATTCAGGGTTACGATGCCAGCCAGCTCGAACCGCAGCCGGATCTGGTGATTATTGGCAACGCCATGACCCGTGGAAATCCGTGTGTGGAAGCGGTACTGGAAAAAAACATCCCTTATATGTCAGGTCCGCAGTGGCTGCACGATTTTGTGCTGCGCGACCGCTGGGTGCTGGCCGTTGCCGGTACACACGGCAAAACCACCACGGCGGGAATGGCGACCTGGATTCTGGAACAGTGCGGTTACAAACCAGGATTTGTGATCGGCGGTGTGCCGGGGAACTTTGAGGTCTCGGCGCGTCTGGGCGAAAGCGACTTCTTTGTTATCGAAGCGGATGAGTACGACTGCGCCTTCTTCGACAAACGCTCTAAATTTGTCCATTACTGCCCGCGTACGCTGATCCTCAACAACCTTGAGTTCGATCACGCCGATATCTTTGACGACCTGAAAGCGATCCAGAAACAGTTCCACCATCTGGTGCGTATCGTTCCGGGGCAGGGCCGTATTATCTGGCCGGAAAACGACATCAACCTGAAACAGACCATGGCGATGGGCTGTTGGAGCGAGCAGGAGCTGGTGGGCGAGCAGGGTCACTGGCAGGCGAAAAAGCTAACCACCGATGCTTCTGAATGGGAAGTCTTGCTGGATGGCGAAAAAGTGGGCGAAGTGAAATGGTCGCTGGTAGGCGAACATAATATGCACAATGGCCTGATGGCGATTGCGGCGGCTCGCCATGTTGGTGTAGCGCCGGCAGATGCCGCTAACGCGCTGGGTTCGTTTATTAACGCTCGTCGCCGTCTGGAATTGCGTGGTGAAGCAAATGGCGTCACGGTATATGACGATTTTGCCCATCACCCGACGGCGATTCTGGCAACGCTGGCGGCGCTGCGTGGCAAAGTTGGTGGTACGGCGCGCATTATTGCTGTGCTGGAACCGCGCTCGAATACCATGAAAATGGGGATCTGCAAAGACGATCTGGCACCTTCATTAGGTCGTGCCGATGAAGTCTTCCTGCTGCAACCGGCGCATATTCCGTGGCAGGTGGCAGAAGTGGCAGAAGCCTGCGTTCAGCCTGCACACTGGAGTGGCGATGTGGATACGCTGGCAGATATGGTGGTGAAAACCGCTCAGCCTGGCGACCATATTCTGGTGATGAGCAACGGCGGTTTTGGTGGGATCCATCAGAAACTGCTGGATGGGCTGGCGAAGAAGGCGGAAGCTGCGCAGTAATTTGGCCTCAGCCTGATATAGCATTGCCGGATAAGGCGTTTACACCGTATCCGGCAAACCATACTCACATCAACAACGAAAATTACCCTTCGTTTTCCGCTAACTCGCGCAGATACTGGAAAATCTGACGTGCGGATTTCGGCGGCTTATTCCCTTCTTTCTCTTTCTTCGCGTTGCGGATCAGAGTTCGCAGTTGCTGACGATCGGCATCGGGCCACAGATTCAATACTTCAGCGATGGCATCATCACCCTGGTCGATCAGACGATCGCGCAGGTTTTCCAGTTTATGGAACAGCACCACCTGCTGGTTGTGGCGGTTTTTCAGCTTATCCAGCGCCTGACGAATAGGCTCTACGTCGCGCTGGCGCAGCATCTTGCCGATGAGCTGCAACTGGCGGCGGCGACCTTCCATCTTAATACGCTGGGCGAGCTCAATAGCCGCGCGCAGATCCGCATCTAACGGGATCTTATCCAGCGCGTTTTTCCCCAGATCAACAATTTCCGCGCCAAGGCGTTTTAGCTCCTCGGCATCACGTTTAATTTCACTTTTACTGACCCAGATAATTTCATCGTCTTCGTCTTCGATGTCATCACCGGGAACGTCGTCGAGCCAGTCTTCGGGCTGCTTAGTCATCTCAGGCTCCTTAAAAAAAGAGGCTAATGTTACCAGTTAAGATGCGCACTGAAAAACGGTTCTCTGTTAGACTTCAGAGAAACTCTCTACATTATGGCACTTGCAATGAAAGTAATCTCTCAAGTTGAAGCGCAGCGCAAGATTCTGGAAGAAGCAGTTTCGACTGCGCTGGAGTTGGCCTCAGGCAAATCGGACGGTGCAGAAGTTGCCGTCAGCAAGACCACCGGCATTAGCGTAAGCACGCGTTATGGTGAAGTGGAGAATGTTGAATTCAATAGCGATGGCGCGCTGGGGATCACCGTTTATCACCAGAACCGTAAAGGTAGCGCATCGTCTACCGATTTAAGCCCGCAGGCCATTGCCCGCACCGTACAGGCGGCGCTGGATATTGCCCGTTACACTTCGCCAGATCCCTGTGCCGGCGTGGCAGACAAAGAGCTGCTGGCCTTTGACGCACCGGATCTCGACTTGTTCCACCCTGCGGAAGTTTCCCCGGATGAAGCCATTGAACTGGCGGCCCGCGCTGAACAGGCAGCATTGCAGGCGGATAAACGCATCACCAATACAGAAGGTGGCAGCTTTAACAGCCACTACGGTGTCAAAGTTTTTGGCAACAGCCACGGCATGTTGCAGGGTTACTGCTCAACGCGTCATTCGCTCTCCAGCTGTGTAATTGCCGAAGAAAATGGCGATATGGAGCGTGATTACGCCTACACCATTGGTCGTGCGATGAGCGATCTACAAACGCCAGAGTGGGTCGGGGCCGACTGTGCTCGCCGCACTTTATCGCGTCTGTCACCGCGTAAACTCTCCACCATGAAAGCGCCGGTCATTTTTGCCAATGAAGTGGCAACCGGGCTTTTTGGCCATCTGGTGGGGGCGATAGCGGGTGGATCGGTTTACCGTAAATCCACCTTCCTGCTGGATTCGCTGGGTAAACAAATTCTGCCGGACTGGCTGACCATTGAAGAGCATCCGCATCTGCTGAAAGGGCTGGCGTCGACGCCATTCGACAGCGAAGGTGTGCGCACCGAGCGTCGCGATATTATTAAAGATGGCATCCTGACTCAGTGGCTGCTGACCAGCTATTCGGCGCGAAAACTGGGGCTGAAAAGCACCGGACATGCGGGCGGTATTCACAACTGGCGGATTGCCGGACAAGGGCTAAGCTTCGAACAAATGCTCAAAGAGATGGGCACCGGGCTGGTGGTGACGGAGCTGATGGGCCAGGGCGTGAGTGCCATTACCGGTGATTATTCCCGTGGTGCGGCGGGCTTCTGGGTAGAGAATGGCGAAATTCAGTATCCGGTGAGCGAAATCACCATCGCAGGTAATTTGAAAGATATGTGGCGCAATATTGTCACCGTCGGTAACGATATTGAAACACGCAGTAATATACAGTGTGGTTCTGTGCTGTTGTCGGAGATGAAAATCGCCGGGCAGTAAAAAAACTGGCGCGACCTGCCGCGCCAAATCTTCATAATAAAAAAGGAAGTGAGCAATGCGTAAAAGCCTGTTAGCTATTCTTGCCGTCTCCTCATTGGTATTCAGTTCGGCGTCGTTTGCCGCTGATCTGGAAGACAATATGGAAACCCTCAACGACAATTTAAAAGTGGTCGAAAAAGCCGATAACGCGGTGCAAGTCAAAGACGCGTTAACTAAAATGCGCGCTGCGGCGCTGGATGCGCAAAAAGCGACGCCGCCGAAGCTTGAAGGCAAATCACCGGACAGCCCGGAAATGAAAGACTTCCGCCACGGTTTCGACATTCTGGTCGGTCAGATTGACGACGCGCTGAAGCTGGCAAATGAAGGTAAAGTAAAAGAAGCGCAGGCTGCCGCAGAGCAACTGAAAACGACCCGCAACGCCTATCACCAGAAGTATCGTTAATTCCTTATTGGGCGGTGAAACGTTACCGCCCAACGCTTTCTTCTCCCTTCGTAAAATCACCGCAATATCTATCTTCACCACGGCATATTCCTGCGTGTCGTCCTCATTTTTGCGAGGCGTTTTCCAGAAATGAATGTAATGCATATGTAATGCTATAATGCATTACACTTTTCATAATTACCGGAGGCATAATGGCCACACTTAACGTCCGCCTGGATGACAAACTGAAAAATGAGGCTTATGCGGTGCTGGAAAAATTAAATATTACGCCTACTGAAGCAGTGCGGCTGCTGTTTCAGTACGTTGCGGAAAATGGACGAATGCCGGTAAAAACGCTCACTGTCAGTGATAGTGAAGAAGCCTTGTTACGCACTGTCAGGGAACGACTGGCCAACCCACAAGAGGCCATTAAGGTCCGACTGGATGAACTATGAGCTGGCGTTTGATCCGCGGGCGCTGAAAGAGTGGCAAAAACTGGGCGTGACAGTCCGGGAACAATTTAAAAAAAAGCTTGAGGATGTGCTGAAAAGGCCGCGCAATCCATCGGCTAAACTGCGGGATTTACCGGACTGCTACAAAATTAAGCTGCGCACACTGGGATATCGCCTGGTCTATTCCGTCAATGATAAAGAGTTACTCGTGTTGGTGATAGCTATTGGTAAGAGAGAAAACTCAGCCGTTTATGAAGACGCGACAAAACGGCTGGATGAGTGACTAACGTAAATGATGCACCACCTGATTGCTGCTGCCGCGCCAGATCAGGGAAGGGTCTTTTAGATCCTGCATAAATTTGCCGTCGACCAGCACGTTAATCAAATCAACAACCTGCATTTGCGCAGCGTTGAGTTCGTCGAGTTTATAGCCTGTCCACACCCAGATGTCTTTACCCGGACACTCGGCGCGGATGCGTTGTACCAGTTTCAGAATATCCGGCACGTTTTGCGGATGCAGCGGATCGCCGCCGGAGAGGGAAATCCCCTGGCGTTTGATACGAGTGTCATTCAGATCGTTAATGATCTGGTCTTCCATTGCTTTGGTAAATGGCTGACCGGAATTTACCCGCCATGTGCTTTTGTTATAGCAACCGGGGCATTCATGAACACACCCGGAGACAAACAGGGTGCAGCGAGTGCCGGGGCCGTTGACGATGTCGACAGGATAGTACTGATGAAAGTTCATTTTCGCTTCTCAATTGACGCCATGAATGCTCTGGTGCGTACGGGCGAAGTCCCCCGATGCTACGCATTTGCCTCCTTGCGACGACAAAAACTGGCCAGAGGCAATTCATTATGTCGGGAATCAGGAAGGGGCACGGAACGGTCCCCTCTCCCTTGAGGGAGAGGGTTAGGGTGAGGGGGAAGGATTAACCTATCTGCCCATTCCCCAAATGTTTAACGCGGCGCTTAACTTCTTCCTGCTTACCAGCGTTAAACGGACGCGCATCCGGGCTACCTAAATATCCGCACACGCGGCGAGTCACCGACACACGGGAGGCGTCATGGTTACCACATTTCGGGCAGGTGAAGCCTTTACTGGTGCACTCAAACTCACCGGTAAAACCACACTCGTAACACTCATCAATCGGCGTATTGGTGCCGTAATACGGTACATGCTGATAGCTGTAATCCCAGACATCTTCCAGCGCCTTCAGGTTGTGCTGAATGTTTGGATATTCGCCGTAGCAAATGAAACCACCGTTCGCCAGCGGCGGGTAAGGCGCTTCAAAGTCGATCTTGTCGTACGGGTTCACCTTCTTCTCCACATCGAGGTGGAAACTGTTGGTGTAGTAACCTTTATCAGTCACGCCCGGCACCACGCCAAACTCAGCGGTATCGAGACGGCAGAAGCGGTCGCACAGGTTTTCACTTGGCGTGCTGTAAAGGCTAAAACCGTAACCCGTTTCTTCTTTCCACTGATCCACCGCCTGACGCAGACGTTCAACAATGGCGATACCTTTCGCGCGCAGCTGCTCGTTGTCATACACATGCTCGCCGCCAAACAGCGCGTTAATGGTTTCGTGGATGCCGATGTAACCCAGCGAAATAGACGCACGACCGTTTTTGAAGATTTCAGAAACATCATCGTCAGCATTCAGACGCACGCCACAAGCACCTTCCATATAGAGGATCGGGGCTACGCGCGCTTTCACGCCTTCGAGACGAGCGATACGGGTCATCAGCGCCTTACGTGCCAGCACCAGACGTTCATCCAGCAGCTTCCAGAAGGTGGCTTCATCGCCTTTTGCCTCCAGAGCAATACGCGGCAGGTTCAGGCTGATCACGCCGAGGTTGTTACGACCATCGTGGATCTGCTCGCCGTTTTCATTTTCCCACACGCCGAGGAAGCTGCGGCAGCCCATCGGGGTTTTAAACGAACCGGTGACTTTCACTACCTGATCGTAGTTCAGGATATCCGGATACATGCGCTTGCTTGCGCACTCCAGCGCCAGCTGTTTGATGTCGTAGTTCGGATCGCCTTTTTTATGGTTCAGGCCATCGCGAATCGCAAACACCAGTTTCGGGAACACCGCAGTTTTACGGTTTTTACCGAGGCCTGCGATACGGTTACGCAGGATCGATTCCTGAATCAGGCGCGATTCCCAGCTGGTGCCCAGACCAAAACCAAAGGTTACAAACGGCGTTTGACCGTTGGCGGTATGCAGGGTGTTTACTTCGTACTCCAGCGACTGGAAGGCATCGTAGCACTCTTTGATGGTACGAGAGTTAGCGTAGCCTTCGGCGTCCGGGATGTTCCACTCTTCTGCGGTCTTGCGATGTTTGTTGTAGCTGGCGGTGACAAACGGTGCCAGCACTTCATCGATACGGTTAATGGTGGTGCCGCCATAAATATGGCTGGCGACCTGAGCAATAATCTGCGCAGTTACCGCGGTTGCCGTAGAGATCGACTTCGGCGGTTCAATCTCGGCGTTCCCCATTTTAAAGCCCTGGGTCAGCATGCCTTTCAGGTCGATCAACATGCAGTTGAACATCGGGAAGAACGGTGAGTAATCGAGATCGTGATAGTGAATATCGCCACGCTCATGTGCCTGCACCACGTCACGCGGCAGCAGGTGCTGGCGTGCATAGTGTTTAGCCACGATCCCGGCCAGCAGGTCGCGCTGGGTTGGAATCACCTTGCTGTCTTTGTTGGCGTTTTCGTTGAGTAACGAGGAGTTGGTCTGCTCGACCAGACCACGGATCTCCTGGTTCAGGCGACCGCGTTTTTCACGTTCAATGTCGCGATCGTGACGGTACTCGATGTAGGCACGAGCCAGTTGTTTGTATGGCCCCGACATCAGCTGGTTTTCAACTGCGGTCTGGATCTCATTGATATCCACCTGGTTGCGGCCCTGCATCTGCTCGCTGACAACCGCAGCAACAGTGGCGCAATAATCGGCATCATCGACTTCCGCTGCTTTAGCTGCACGCAGAATCGCTTCTTTGATGCGCTCTGATTTAAACGGCACTTTGCAGCCGTCTCGTTTCATCACATGCGGTGTCATGATCGCTCCATATTTTTAAGAACAGGTTATCCACAGAAATTGGGAAAGGCGTTTTCCGGTTTTTTCGTTTCGTTTTCCGGTGCTTTCCGCAATCGCCATCCGCTTATCCACAACGCCGCACCTTTTTCGTGGGGAGCTGTAGTAGCAATTATAGTCGATTAATACAACATATTGGGTTGGGACGCATTTTAAAGTCTATATATAGTGCTTTGCATCAAGGATGTTTGAACTTTTTTTGATGTAGCTCAAAGTAAAAAGCAGAGCGTACGGATGACGGGCGCTACAGCGATATG
Source organism: Escherichia sp. WS3063 (assembly GCF_046486595.1). Classification (NCBI taxonomy): domain Bacteria; kingdom Pseudomonadati; phylum Pseudomonadota; class Gammaproteobacteria; order Enterobacterales; family Enterobacteriaceae; genus Escherichia; species Escherichia sp. WS3063. The sequence continues at coordinate 215,151 of NZ_JBJQKY010000002.1, read as the reverse complement.
TAAATTTTTTAATGAATTTTTTGATTATAAAATCAACAAAAACAACATGCTGACAGGCAAAACCCCGGAATGACAGGCATTACCGGGGCTTAGCGAAGATTTACTTCTGTAACCACCAGACAGCCTCAAAAGGCCGTAAAGTCATGGCACAGGGTTGTGGTGAGGCTTCTTCGTAGTTATGCATCACAAGCTGCCAGTTGCCGCGCATTTTCCCTGGCTGCCAGGGTTGGGTCTCACGGCTAAGGTTGGCAATGACCAGCAAGGTTTGCCCCTTCCACTCACGGCGATAGCACCACAATACAGGGCTGTTTGGCAGCAGATCCTGGTAATCGCCCCATGTCAGGACGGCTTCTTGCTTACGCAGTGCGATTAACTTTTGGTAGGTGTAAAACACCGAGGACTCATCGGCCAGCGCTGCTTCTACGTTGATTTCCTGATAGTTATCGCCCAGGCCAATCCACGGTTCGCCAGCCGTAAACCCGGCATTATCGCCGTTGCTCCATTGCATGGGGGTGCGACTGTTGTCACGGGATTTACTGGCGAGGATTGCCAATAATTCGTCGGCATCACGCCCATCGTTGCGCAGCTCGGCAAACATATTGAGGCTCTCCACGTCGCGATAGTCAGTAATGCGCGTGAAATGCGGGTTGGTCATGCCAATCTCTTCGCCCTGGTAGATATACGGCGTTCCCTGCATGCCATGCAGCACCATCGCCAGCATTTTTGCCGCAGGCACGCGGTATTCACCTTCATCACCAAAGCGAGAAACAATGCGCGGCTGATCGTGGTTACACCAGAACAAGGCATTCCATGCCACGTTGTGCATTCCTTGTTGCCAGTGGCGGAACAATGTTTTCAAAGCCACAAAGTCAGGTTTAGCCAGCGTCCATTTTTCACCACCGGGATAATCGACCTTCAGGTGATGAAAATTAAAGGTCATCGACAATTCACTGCCTGTCAGAGCCGCGTATCGCTGGCAATGCTCAAGGCTGGTGGAGGACATTTCACCTACGGTCATTAACCCGCGTGGCGTAAACACATCGCGGTTCATCTCGTGCAAAAACTCGTGTGCTCGTGGCCCGTCGGTGTAGAAGCGACGCCCGTCGCCATCCAGGTCATCAGGGAAACGCGGGTCTTTGGAGATCAGATTCACCACATCCAGGCGCAACCCGTCGACCCCACGATTGGCCCAGAACTCACAGACTTTTTTCAGCTCTGCGCGTACCGCTGGATTCTCCCAGTTGAGATCCGCCTGTTCTGGTGCAAAGAGATGCAAATAGTACTGTTCGCTTTCCGCATGCCAGCGCCACGCACTACCGCCAAATTTTGAACGCCAGTTGTTCGGTGGCGTTTCTGGTTCGCCATCGCGCCAGATATAAAACTGGCGGTAAGGGCTTTCTTTGTTCAGCGCCTCGCGAAACCAGGCATGTTGGGTAGAGGTATGGTTAAACACCATATCGAGAATGATACGAATCCCGCGCGATTTTGCCTGTGTCACCAGTTCGTCAAAATCGTCCAGCGTGCCATAGGTGGGATCAATCGCCGTATAATTTGCTACGTCGTAACCGTTATCGACCTGGGGAGAGACATAAAAGGGGGTTAGCCAGATGGCATCAACGCCCAGTTTATGCAGATAGTCCAGGCGCTGGATAACGCCACGTAAATCGCCGGTGCCGCTACCCGTGGTGTCCTGAAAACTCTTTGGATAAATCTGGTAGATAACGCCGTTTTGCCACCAGTGGGGAAGATGAGTCATTACGTTATTCCTGCAAATGCGAGGGGGCGCAATTGCGCCCCGAAGAAAATTAAACAATGTCCAGCGTGCCCAGGCGGTATTTCCGCTGATAGATAAACGAGGTGAGTACAATCGGGATGATGATGGCGATAGCCATTGCCAGCGCAAACACCTGCCAGTAGCTCGGTTGAATCGAGAGAATTCCCGGCAGGCCGCCTACGCCGATGCCATTCGCCATAACGCCGTTCAGGCCGCATAGCAATCCTGCCAGACCAGAACCAATCATCGCGCACAGCATCGGGAAGCGATATTTCAGGTTGATGCCGTACATTGCAGGCTCAGTGACCCCAAGCCAGGCGGAGATCGCCGCAGGCACGGAGATCTCGCGTTCATTGTGCTTGCGGCTGGAAATGATAATGCCTATCACGGCGGAGCCCTGAGCGATATTCGACAGCGCAATCAGCGGCCACACTGGCGTACCACCCATGCTTTGAATCATCTGCAAATCAATAGCAAGCGTGGTCTGGTGTACCCCGGTGATCACCAGCGGGGCGTACAGGAAGCCAAACAATGCCGCGCCAATCGGAGCAAAGCTGCCGGTCATCAGGTGACGTACCGCAAAGGCAACGCCATCGCCAATCATGCGACCAAACGGACCAATCAGCGCATGGGCGAGGAACACCGCGAGGATCAGCGAACAGACGGGCACCACCACCAGATAGAGGTAATCCGGTACGATGCGTTTAAGGCGAGTTTCAATAACGCCCAGCGCCAACCCGGCTAACAGTGCCGGGATCACCTGCGCCTGATAGCCCACTTTAGCGATGCTGAACATGCCAAAGTCCCACACTTCCGGCAGCTGCTGCCCGAGCAGATAAGCGTTCATCAGCTGTGGAGAAACCAGTGTCACGCCAAGCACGATACCAAGGATCGGCGTGCCGCCCATTTTTTTCACCGCTGACCAGCAAATCCCGACCGGCAGGTAGAAGAAGATCGCTTCACCGATCAACCATAGAAAATCGTAGATCGTTTGCAGGGAAGGGTACATTTGCGCCAGCGTCTGACCGTTGCTCATGGGCAAATCGCCGATCACATTGCGAAAACCGAGGATCAAACCACCACTAATCAACGCGGGCAGCAACGGGAAGAAGATCTCCGCGAAATGAGAGATCAACTGCTCATGCCATTTCATATTCTGCCGGGCGGCTTTTTTTACCTGCTCTTTATCAACCTGCGCCTGTCCGGTTGACGCAATCAGTGCTTGATAGTAATCACCCACGTTGGTGCCAATCACCACCTGAAATTGCCCGGCATTGGTGAAACAGCCTTTCACCATGGGGAGTTGCTCAATTTCTTTCGGTCTGGCATTGGCCGGTTGGTTGAGGACAAAGCGCAGGCGAGTAATACAGTGGCTCACCGTCGCAATATTGCCGCGCCCGCCGACCAGTTCAATCAACCGATCGATATCCGTTTGGTTTATTTTGCTCATCATAAAGCCCCATGGCAGATGACATTTTTGGTTGGCTGCAGAATATATTGCGCGGAAAAATTTAAAAACGGGAACGTTCCCGAAACGCAGCGAAGATCACAATTTATCGTTCGGGAAACGATCAGGACAGGGTGGCGGGGATGATGATTTGTTGCGGTTCGCTGCGCCCGGTTACCTGCGCGATCAACTGGCAGGCCGCCTGGCGTCCAGCTTCGGCGTAACCGGGATCTACGGTTACGATCTCCGGATGGAGGAATTTCATTAACGGTGTATTACCGACGCTCGCCAGTTGCAAGGTGTCGATGCGTTGCTCTTGCAGGTATTTACTTGCGCCAAGTGCCAGCGTGTCGGTTGCGCACAGTAACGCGGTAGTTTCAGGCGTAATCACTTTTGCTACGTTCTCATAGCCTTGCTTCATAGCAAGCCCTGGCAGAGCGGCAACGGGATGCAATTTATGCGCTTTGCAGAACGCCAGGTAGGCTTCGTGACGTCGCTTACCGGTCGTCACGTCACTATGCGGCACGCCGAGATAACTGATATTACGATGCCCCTGGTCATACAGCCGTTGCATCAGGATCTTGATTGCCCCTTCGTCGTCATAACAGACTGAAGCAAAGCCTTTTGCGTCACGCGCCAGCAGAACCAGCGATGACTGCCAGTGGGCTAACATTTCTTCTGTTATGCCGGTAAAACCGAACAGCACTACGCCGTCGATATTACGCCGTTTCAGGACCCCCAAATGTTCGGCAACTAATTGCGGGGAAAACTGACTTTCCATCATGATTGGGTCGTAACCTTGTTCATAGAACGCTGGCAGCATGGTTTGAACGGCGAGATTTTCTGACAACGAATCCAGACGGGTAACAATGATGGCGACCACTTTATCGCTTTGCCCACGCATAGCGCGCGCAGAGCGGGAAGGGGAAAATCCATGCTGATTCATCACTGCTTCAACACGCTCGCGCGTGCGCTGGCTCACGCCGCTTTCGTTATTCAGCACCCGGGAAACCGTAGATTTCCCCACGCCGCTTAAGCGCGCGATGTCTTTGATGGTCAGCCGATTTTGCATCCTGTTGTCCCGTAACGTGTTGTTTAATTATTTGAGCCTAACTTTACCCGTGCATTCAGCAATGGGTAAAGTCTGGTTTATCGTTGGTTTAGTTGCCAGCAGGTATTATATCGCCATAGATGCTACGAATATTATTGGATTCTCCTTATTATTTGCGGCGCTTTTTTCACTTACCGGAGGTTATATGGAACCTGATCCCACGCCTCTCCCTCGACGGAGATTAAAACTTTTCCGGTAAGCCCGTCTTTTCACGGCGTTACCGGATGCGTAAGGCCGTGACGTTTTAACGTCCCTGCTCAGCTTTATTACCTTCAGGTAAGGCTTCGCCACGCCTGAAGACATTTCTGTACTGTTTCAGACAGTGCGGAGGGACTCCTTATGTTTAAAGAAATTTTTACCCGGTTCATTCGCCATTTACCTTCCCGTCTGGTTCATCGCGATCCATTGCCTGGCGCGCAGCAGACAGTGAATACGGCGGTCCCGCCGTCCTTAAGTGCGCATTGCCTGAAAATGGCGGTGATGCCCGAAGAAGAATTGTGGAAAACGTTCGACACCCATCCGGAAGGATTAAATCAGGCGGAAGTGGAATCTGCCCGCGAACAACATGGTGAAAATAAATTACCCGCACAACAACCGTCGCCGTGGTGGGTTCATTTATGGGTCTGCTATCGCAACCCCTTTAATATTTTACTCACCATTCTCGGCGCTATTTCTTACGCCACGGAAGATTTATTTGCCGCGGGCGTTATCGCGCTAATGGTCGCTATTTCTACGTTGCTGAACTTTATTCAGGAAGCACGTTCCACTAAAGCGGCAGATGCCCTGAAAGCGATGGTCAGCAATACTGCGACGGTGCTGCGCGTAATTAACGACAAAGGCGAAAATGGCTGGCTGGAGATCCCGATCGACCAGCTGGTGCCCGGCGATATTATAAAACTGGCGGCAGGGGATATGATCCCGGCAGATTTACGTATCTTGCAGGCGCGGGATCTGTTCGTCGCTCAGGCGTCGTTAACCGGTGAGTCTCTGCCCGTGGAAAAAGCCGCTACTACTCGCCAGCCGGAGCACAGCAATCCGCTGGAGTGCGACACCCTGTGTTTTATGGGCACCACCGTGGTGAGCGGCACGGCACAAGCAATGGTGATTGCCACAGGTGCCAATACCTGGTTTGGTCAACTGGCGGGGCGTGTTAGTGAGCAGGAAAGCGAGCCGAATGCCTTTCAGCAAGGGATCAGCCGCGTCAGTATGCTGCTGATTCGCTTTATGCTGGTGATGGCTCCGGTGGTGCTGTTAATCAATGGTTACACCAAAGGCGACTGGTGGGAAGCGGCACTGTTTGCGCTTTCGGTCGCGGTAGGCTTAACGCCGGAAATGTTGCCGATGATTGTTACCTCGACGCTGGCGCGCGGTGCAGTAAAGTTGTCGAAACAGAAAGTGATCGTCAAACATCTGGATGCCATTCAGAACTTTGGCGCAATGGATATTCTGTGCACTGATAAAACCGGCACCCTGACACAGGATAAAATTGTGCTGGAGAATCATACCGATATCTCCGGTAAAACCAGCGAACGCGTGCTGCATAGTGCGTGGTTGAACAGTCATTACCAGACCGGACTTAAAAACCTGCTTGATACCGCGGTGCTCGAAGGTACGGATGAAGAGTCAGCGCGTTCGCTGGCCAGCCGTTGGCAAAAAATTGATGAGATTCCGTTTGATTTCGAGCGTCGTCGGATGTCGGTGGTTGTGGCAGAAAATACCGAACACCATCAGCTGGTTTGCAAAGGCGCATTGCAGGAAATCCTCAATGTGTGTTCGCAGGTGCGTCACAATGGCGAGATTGTACCGCTCGATGACATTATGCTGCGTAAGATTAAGCGGGTTACTGATACGCTGAATCGTCAGGGGCTGCGCGTGGTTGCGGTGGCGACGAAATACCTGCCAGCGCGTGAAGGAGATTACCAGCGGGCGGATGAATCCGACCTGATCCTCGAAGGATATATTGCTTTCCTTGATCCGCCAAAAGAGACAACTGCTCCGGCACTGAAGGCATTAAAAGCGAGTGGCATTACCGTAAAAATCCTTACTGGCGACAGTGAGTTAGTTGCAGCGAAAGTGTGCCATGAAGTGGGGCTGGACGCGGGAGAGGTGGTCATTGGTAGTGATATTGAAACGCTATCTGACGACGAACTGGCAAATCTCGCACAGCGCACCACGCTGTTTGCTCGTCTGACGCCGATGCATAAAGAACGCATCGTAACGTTGCTGAAGCGCGAAGGGCATGTGGTTGGCTTTATGGGCGATGGTATTAATGATGCGCCCGCCTTACGCGCTGCGGATATCGGCATTTCTGTGGACGGCGCAGTAGATATTGCTCGTGAAGCGGCTGATATCATCCTGCTGGAAAAAAGCCTGATGGTGCTGGAAGAGGGGGTTATTGAGGGACGTCGCACTTTCGCCAACATGTTGAAATACATCAAAATGACGGCGAGCTCTAACTTCGGTAATGTGTTCAGCGTGCTGGTGGCGAGTGCTTTCTTGCCCTTCCTGCCGATGTTGCCGCTACACTTGCTTATTCAAAATCTGCTGTACGATGTGTCACAGGTGGCGATCCCATTTGATAACGTCGACGACGAGCAAATTCAAAAGCCGCAGCGTTGGAATCCGGCGGATCTGGGGCGCTTTATGGTCTTCTTCGGACCGATCAGCTCGATCTTCGATATTCTGACGTTTTGCCTGATGTGGTGGGTATTCCATGCCAACACGCCGGAAACGCAAACGCTGTTCCAGTCGGGCTGGTTTGTGGTGGGATTACTGTCGCAAACGCTGATTGTGCATATGATCCGCACCCGTCGTGTACCGTTTATTCAGAGCTGTGCATCGTGGCCGTTAATGATCATGACCGTGATCGTGATGATTGTCGGGATCGCATTGCCTTTTTCACCGCTGGCCAGTTATCTGCAACTGCAGGCGCTGCCGTTAAGCTATTTCCCGTGGCTGGTTGCGATTCTGGCAGGGTATATGACGTTAACCCAGTTGGTGAAAGGGTTCTATAGCCGTCGTTACGGCTGGCAATAAAGAATCAACTGGACATGGTGACCCGGATTCAGATTGCAGACAAAGTGAGTTTTGTTCATGCCGGATGCGGCGTAAATGCCTTATCCGGCCAATAAATTCAATAAATTGCAGGAATCACGTAGGCCTGATAAGCGTAGCGCATCAGGCGATTTTGCGTTTGTCATCAGACTTAATCCGGGCATGATAGCCCGGATTTCCATCAAGATTAGCGACGAACAGCGATCGCTTCGATCTCAATCTTCACGTCTTTCGGCAGACGGGCTACTTCAACGCAAGAACGTGCCGGGAAGGTGGCGTTGTGTTCGGTGAAGAAGGCTTCGTAGGTAGCATTAACGGTTGCGAAGTCGTTCAGATCTTTCACAAACACGGTGGTTTTAACGATATCGCCCACTTTCAGGCCAGCGGCTTCGACGATCGCTTTTACGTTATCCAGCGACTGACGTGCCTGTGCAGCGACGTCTGCCGGTACTTCACCCGTTTTCGGATTTACCGGGATCTGACCGGAGGTGATGATCATATTGCCCAGATCAACGCCCTGTACGTAAGGACCGATAGCTGCCGGTGCATTTTCCGTCGCGATAGTTTTGCTCATGATTTCTCCTTTATTACAGCGGTAAAAAGTCTGGCTCATTATAGGGAGCCAGACTTTTATTACCAACCGCAATTAATTGGCCAGCACCACATTATGGGAAAACTCTTTTTCACAGTATTTGCATTTGAGCGCGATATCATTGGCGCGTTTTCGCACGGCAAAGCTGGATGAAACCGGTTCGGCATGGCTGATACAGTTGCTGTTCGGGCAGATCAGCACATTGTCGATGCGCTCCGGCAGGCTGGGGCGCGATTTACCTACCACTTCATAGTTGTCGATACGATTTACCGTGGCTTGCGGTGCATATAACGCCAGTTGATCAACCTGATCTTCACTCAAAAAGGTATTTTCGATTTTGATCAGATCTTTGCGGCCCATCTCGCCAGAAGGCAAGTTCAGACCGATGGTGATGCGCTGATCCGTTTCGGTCAGCTTGAACAGACTCAACAGCTTAAAACCGATCTGGGCGGGGATATGGTCAATTACCGTGCCGCGTTTAATAGCTTCAACCTGCAATTTATTATCGTGTGTCATCTCTATTTCCCCTTACAGTACCAGATCGCGATTCAGAACCAGTGCCAGTAACGCCTGGCGAGCGAAAATCCCGTTGCCTGCCTGCTGGAAGTACCAGGCGTGTGGCGTTTTATCAACATCCGTCGCAATCTCATCAACACGCGGCAGCGGATGCAGCACTTTCATATTGGCTTTGGCGTTGTGGAGATCGCTGGCGCGAAGAACAAACTGCGCTTTCACGTTGGCGTACTCGGACGGGTCCAGACGCTCTTTTTGCACGCGGGTCATGTACAGGATGTCTACTTCCGCCATCACTTCTTCAATAGAGCTGTGCAGACTCCATGCGATCCCTTTTTCATCGAGCATATCCAGAATGTATTGCGGCATTGCCAGCGCGTCCGGCGCGATGAAGTAAAAACGGTTGCCGTCGAACTTCGCTAACGCCTGAGTCAGGGAGTGAACGGTGCGGCCATATTTCAGGTCACCAACCATTGCGACGTGGAGATTGTCCAGACGCCCCTGGGTTTCCTGAATAGTGAATAAGTCCAGCAAGGTTTGCGTCGGATGTTGGTTGGAGCCATCACCGGCATTCAGTACCGGTACATTGCCGGAAAACTCGGTGGCCAGGCGCGCCGCACCTTCCTGCGGATGACGCATCACTATCGCATCGACGTAAGTGCTGATAACCGAAATGGTATCGGCCAGCGTTTCGCCCTTTTTACCCAGTGATGTATTGGCGCTGTCGGAGAAGCCCACCACGCTGGCACCCAGGCGGTGCATAGATGTTTCGAAAGAGAGGCGGGTACGGGTAGAGGCTTCGAAGAAACAGCTGGCAATGACTTTGTGCTTCAACAGCTCTGGTTGCGGGTTTGCTTTCAGTTTCGCCGCTGTCGCCAGCACCAGATTAAGGTCATCGCGACTAAGGTCGTTTATGGAAATGATATGTTTCTGATATAGCGGATTAGCCATCTTTTATCTCCTGACGCCTGGGCAAAAAAAAGCCCCTCGATTGAGGGGCTGGGAATGGGTGATCAACGGGAAGAAAAACGGCAGACCAGCGTCTTTTTTCAGACGCGGTAAGACAAAATGTCGAACACACTGAACCATACATCCTCCCGGCAAATTGTCCGGCATTATACTCATCGTCAGAAGCGGCGCAAGCATTTGATGCAATATTTTGTCAGCGCAAACGGTTTATTTGAATTAAAAGTCAAGGTATATGCATTTTTATTTGATGTGATTCTGCAGGGGAACTGTCCTTCGGTATCAATAATTGCAGACATTCCCTGCTTTTTTCTTTTTCACTTTCACGCAATCAGATATGCATTTTATTCCATTCATCCGACTTATAGGGCGGAGTGTGAAAGCGAACGGCTAACACTATTGCTTACTGCTCAGGGATGCGCGCTATCACTTTAATTTCAAAATCAAAGCCTGCCAGCCATGTAACACCCACCGCCGTCCAGTTTGGATAAGGTGGGGCGCTAAATATTTCATTTTTCACCGTCATGATGTCTTCAAATTGTTTTTCTGGATCGGTATGAAAGCTCGTAACATCAATGATATCGTCAAAAGTGCATCCCGCAGCAGCCAGGGTCGCATGCAAATTATCAAATGCCAGTCTGACTTGTTGCTGAAAATCGGGTTCTGGTGTTCCGTCCTCTCGACTTCCTACTTGCCCGGAAACAAACAGCAAATCGCCGGAACGAATAGCCGCAGAATAACGATGCTCAGCATACAGTGAATGTCGGCCAGCAGGGAAAACAGCGGTTCTTTCTACCATTTGGTTATCCTCAAGATTTACGACATGAACAGAAGATTTATATTTACCGGGAGCCGCTTTTAGGGGGACGACGTGAGTAAACAAAACCCAGACATCATGGATAATGGCTGGGCTTAATTGAGCGTAGTCGGTTATGCGCCAAATGCGCCATCAATGGTATGCATCGCGCCGGTAACAAAACTGGCTTCTGGCCCTGCTAACCATGCGACCATACCAGCGACCTCTTCCGGTTGCCCATGTCTTTTGATGGCCATAAAACTATGCAACATATCGCGCATTGGCCCGTTGGCGGGATTAGCGTCGGTATCAATTGGTCCTGGCTGGACGACGTTAATGGTGATCGCACGCGGTCCAAAATCACGGGCCAGCCCGCGCGCCATGCCTTGCAGGGCAGATTTACTGGCGGCATAAGCAGCCATGCCTGCAACAGGCATACGATCGCCATTCACGGAGCCGATGATTAAGATACGCCCGCCTTCGGGCATCTGCCGGGCGGCTTCAACAGAGGCATGATAAGGAGCATGAATATTGATTTTGAAAAGGCGATCAATATCGTCGGCATTTAATTCCAGGGCATCGCCAAAGACGCCAATACCTGCATTTACCACCAGGATATCCAATGCGCCGCTCTTACGAACGACATCAATAACAGCGTCTCTGTCAGCGCTATCTGTGAATACTGCTGTCGCTCCAGTCTCATGTGCCAGGCGTTCAGCGGCATCTTTCGACCCCGCATAGGTGAATCGTACATTGGCTCCATCGGTGACGAAACGACGTACGATAGCGGCACCGATTCCACGGCTACCACCGAGGATGAGAACTGTCTTACCTGTAAAAGCGCCCATAAGGACTCCTTGATTTATTATGTAACATGCATTACAAAACTGTTTTAACTTTCTGTCAACAAGTTTTGTAATGGTCACTAAAAAACAATCTCGCGTTCCAGGTCGTCCCAGACGTTTCGCTCCTGAGCAGGCAGTCTCTGCGGCAAAAGTGCTTTTTCACCAAAAAGGTTTCGATGCTGTCAGTGTTGCTGAAGTTACTGATTATCTTGGTATTAACCCCCCGAGCCTCTACGCGGCTTTTGGCAGTAAGGCTGGGTTATTTAGCCGTGTACTCAATGAATATGTCGGTACGGAAGCTATTCCGCTTGCCGATATTCTTCGTGATGATCGTCCGGTAGGCGAGTGCCTGGTTGAGGTATTAAAAGAAGCGGCGCGCAGATATAGCCAAAACGGCGGCTGCGCTGGCTGTATGGTTCTTGAAGGTATTCATAGTCATGATCCACAAGCGCGTGATATTGCCGTTCAATATTATCACGCCGCAGAAACGACCATTTATGACTATATCGCCAGGCGGCATCCACAAAGCGCACAATGTGTGACTGATTTTATGAGTACCGTGATGTCAGGGCTTTCTGCGAAGGCACGGGAGGGGCACTCCATCGAACAACTCTGTGCAACAGCTGCCATGGCGGGGGAAGCGATAAAAACTCTTCTCAAGGAGTGATGCTGGCCTTGATCCGAAAGGCGGGAACGCGCCTGCCGATAAGTTGTGATAAGACAATAATTCACGCGTTAAGGCTGGCGGAATTGATCATCTTTTCGTATAACGATAGAAATGAAACATTGTTTTAATTAAGGAGTGGAAAAGATGATCATCGGAAATATTCATAATCTTCAGCCGTGGCTACCCCAGGAGTTACGCCAGGCGATTGAGCATATCAAAGCAAACGTTACGGCAGAAACGCCCAAGGGCAAGCACGATATCGAAGGCAATCGTCTGTTTTATCTTATCTCGGAAGATATGACCGAGCCGTACGAAGCTCGCCGTGCGGAGTACCATGCCCGCTATCTCGACATTCAGATTGTGTTAAAAGGTCAGGAAGGCATGACCTTCAGCACGCAACCTGCAGGCGCGCCGGATACCGACTGGTTAGCAGACAAAGACATCGCATTTTTGCCGGAAGGCGTTGATGAGAAAACAGTTATTCTTAATGAAGGTGATTTTGTTGTGTTTTATCCGGGGGAAGTGCATAAACCGCTGTGCGCAGTGGGCGCGCCAGCCCAGGTTCGCAAAGCAGTAGTGAAGATGCTGATGGCGTGATGACTTTTCGCCGTAAATAACTCCAGGTTTACGGCGAGTTTGTGAAAAGAGCGTTTTTTGATATTTTTTTGTGAGTAAAATTTGTAATGCTTAGACGTTCTTATTAATTCAAGGAGTTCGTCATGAGCAAAATATCAGATTTGAATTATTTTCAACACATTACATTAGCCGACAATTTTAAACAAAAAAGTGAAGTTTTAAATACCTGGCGTGTTGGAATGAATAATTTTGCCCGTAATGCCGAGGGGCAGGATAATACAAGAAATATCCTTGATCCTAAGACATTTTTGGAGTTTTTGGTAAAAATATTTACCCTGGGTTATGTGGATTTTAGCAAACGCTCCAACGAAGCGGGAAGAAATATGATGGCTCATATTGAGTCCTCATCTTATATCAAAAATAATGATGGCAGTGAGTTAATGAAGTTTGTTATGAATAATCCTGAAGGGGAACGAGCGGATTTATCTAAGGTGGAAATAGAAATTACACTTTCCACTATCACTACTATGGGGACTCGTCAAGGACATACGGCTATTATATTTCAACAACCTGATGGTTCGACTAATCGTTATGAAGGAAAGTCCTTTGAAAGAAAAGATGAGAGTTCATTACACCTGATTACTAACAAGATTCTGGCGTGTTACCAACGCGAAGCTAACAAGGAAATAGCTCGTCTATTAAATATTCCGCAGGAGTTAAATAATTCTCATGACTTAAATAACTCGCAGGTGAGTTGTAAAGGTTCAGTTGATTCTACGATTACGGATTTATTAGAAAAACCATTGAATAATGCATTATTAGCAATAAGGAAAGAACATCTGCTATTAATGCCTTATGTATGTAATGAATCGATTTCATACTTGCTGGGTAAAAAAGGGATACTGAAAGAAATAGATGACCTTAACGTATTAAATAATTATCTTATTAATAATAAAAAAGCTACTGACAATGAAATTAATGACATCAAAGTTAACCTGTCTCATATTCTTATTGATTCCTTGGATGATGCAAAAGTTAACCTTGCACCGGTCATCGTTTCGATTCTGGAGACTTTTTTAAAATCCCCATATATTAATGATGTAAGAATACTGGATTGGTGTTTTAATAAAAGCATGCAATATTTTGATGATTCAGCAAAGATAAAGCATGCATGCTCTGTGATAAATCATATTGATTTTAGCCGCGATCAATCTAAAGATTTTAGCTGCGATCAATCTAAAATTAAAATAGCTGAGACCTTATTTTTCAATCTCGATAAAGAACCCTATAAAAATAGCCGTAAATTACAGGAATTGATTTGGGATAAGTTGGTTGCATATGTCAATGATTTTAGCTTAAGCAATCAAGAAAAATCACGCTTAATACTAAGGTTATTTGATGATGTTAAGTTACTATTTAATGAAGTGCCTGTCAGCATTTTAGTAAATGATATTTTTTTGAAGGATTTTTTCATGAAGCAACCTGATTTTGCTAAGTGGTACTTCTATCAATTACTTAAGTGTTATGAGGGCGAACAGCTGTATCTTAATGAGTTAGGATATGTTTATGGTGATGAAGAAAAAACAAAAGAAATTGTAAATAAACTTCCGGGTTATGTCGTTAAGATTTTTGAAGAAAAGATGGGTAATGAATTAAAAATTAGAACAAGAATGATGAAAATCCTCCGGAATGGCAAAATCAATATATATGGATATATTAATGAAGAACAGTTAGGAAAATTAAATCCTCCGGAAGATTTACGTATAGCAATAAAAAAATTGGGGTGGAATAATTGAACTATCACTGCATAAAATAATGTGACGCCGGGATGTTTTTGTTTTTCCCGGCATCTTTATAGCGATATCAATTATTTACTGAGCGTCGCGACCATCACCGCTTTGATGGTATGCATGCGGTTTTCCGCCTGATCAAATACAATGCTGGCGGCAGATTCGAAGACCTCATCAGTCACTTCCATTCCGCCATGTAGGCCAAACTCTTCCGCCATTTTTTTGCCAAGCGTCGTTTGGTCGTCATGAAACGCGGGCAGGCAGTGGAGGAATTTGACCTCCGGGTTACCGGTCAACTGCATCATCTTGCTGTTCACTTGATAATCACGCAGCAATGCAATGCGTTCAGCCCATTTCTCTTTTGCTTCACCCATCGACACCCATACATCGGTATAGATAAAGTCAGCACCTTCAACTCCTTTAGCTACATCTTCCGTCAGCGTAATATTCCCGCCATTTTGTTGTGCCAGGGCGCGGCATTCCGTAACCAGCGCAGCTTCCGGCCAGCATGCCTGTGGCGCGACCAGACGCAAATCCAGACCGGTAAGCGCTGCAGCTTCGAGCATCGAATTGCCCATGTTGTTACGTGCGTCACCTGCATAGACCAGCGTCATTTCGTTGAACGTTTTGCCGGGCAAATGCTCCTGCATGGTGAGGAGATCCGCCAGCAGCTGCGTGGGGTGAAACTCATTGGTCAGGCCGTTCCATACCGGCACGCCAGCGTATTCCGCCAGTGTTTCGACAATCTCCTGACCATAGCCGCGATACTGAATACCGTCATACATGCGACCAAGCACGCGGGCAGTGTCTTTAATCGACTCTTTATGACCAATTTGGCTGCCGCTTGGGCCGAGATAAGTAACACGAGCACCCTGGTCATATGCGGCAACTTCGAAAGAGCATCGGGTACGGGTCGAGTCTTTTTCGAAGATGAGCGCGATGTTTTTACCAGTGAGTTTGGCTTCTTCTTTACCGCTTTTCTTATCGGCTTTCAGCTTCGCGGCTAACTGCAGCAGGCTGTTAAGTTCAGCTGGCGTGAAATCGAGTAATTTCAGGAAATGCTTATGATAAAACCCGGACATAGATCCCTCCTGTGGCTAACGCCTTAATGAATTAAAATTCAATTTATATGGATGATTATTCATTTGCAAGTCTAAAGCATAAATCTTTATCACAAAGGTGGAGGCAATGTCAGTGGTGTGTGACAATAAGAGTATCGGCAGGACATTAAGAGGAATGAGCCATGGCAAACCCGGAACAACTGGAAGAACAGCGTGAAGAAACACGTTTGATTATTGAAGAATTACTGGAAGATGGCAGCGATCCGGACGCGTTGTACACCATCGAACACCATCTTTCCGCAGACGATCTGGAAACTCTGGAAAAAGCGGCAGTTGAAGCGTTTAAACTCGGTTACGAAGTGACCGATCCAGAAGAGCTGGAAGTTGAAGATGGTGATATCGTGATTTGCTGCGACATCCTCAGCGAGTGCGCGTTGAATGCCGATCTGATCGATGCCCAGGTTGAACAACTGATGACGCTGGCGGAGAAATTTGACGTTGAGTACGACGGTTGGGGCACTTACTTTGAAGATCCTAACGGCGAAGATGGCGACGATGAAGATTTTGTCGATGAAGACGATGACGGGGTTCGCCACTAATTAATTGATTAAAATGCCCGATAGCACATACTAGCGGGCATTTTTTTAGAGTTCGCGTAGCATCCGCACTTCACAATCGACATGGCCCGTGCAGCCAAGCGCATAGTCGATATGCTCAAAGCCCAAATGCTCATAAAGCGCAATGGCTTCCTTTAAAAAAGCGGTCGTTTCCAGATAGCAGCGTTTGAAGCCCATCTCTCGTGCCTGCTCCATCGCCATTAAGGCCAGTTTTTTCGCTAGCCCTTTACCGCGAATAGCCGGAAGAAAATACATCTTTTGCAGTTCGCAAATGTCCGACTCACTCCCGGTTAATGGCGCAATCCCACCGCCGCCGACCACTTCACCCTCGTACTCAACCACCCAATATGCATGGCCAGGCTGACTATACACTTGATACAGCTCGTCAAGATTCGGATCGGCGACGGTGTAGCCTTTATCAGCGGTAAGACCGTATTCGGCGGATACCTGACGAATGACGCGGGCGATAGCAGGATTATCCTGCAGCGTCAGGCGACGCATTACAGGTGATTGCGGCGCAATGTTATTCATAGTTTAACCCAATAAAAATAAAGTAATTATACATTTGTTTAATACCACTCTCTTCTTACGTGCGCAAGCATCTTATAAAGCAATAAAGTTTTTGCCAGCCTATTACTGATAAGAGTATTGTAACGTGGCAGAACATTTTACTGTCTGTATATATAAATTATATCAATGGATTTTTTAATTCAGGGAATTTTTATGGCTCAAGTTATTAATGATATGGATGTTCCGTCCCATTCGTTTGTTTTTCATGGTACAGGTGAGAGATATTTTCTTATTTGTGTGGTGAATGTGTTGTTAACGATTATAACGCTAGGTATCTATTTACCATGGGCATTAATGAAATGTAAGCGTTATCTCTATGCTAATATGGAAGTTAACGGACAACGATTTTCTTATGGGATTACCGGTGGGAATGTTTTTGTTAGTTGTCTTGTTTTTGTTTTTTTCTATTTCGCAATCTTAATGACAGTGTCAGCAGATATGCCGCTTATTGGCTGTGTTTTGACTTTGTCACTGTTGGTTTTGCTTATATTTATGGCAGCAAAAGGACTGCGTTATCAGGCCTTGATGACCAGTCTCAACGGCGTAAGATTTAGTTTTAATTGCTCTATGAAAGGGTTCTGGTGGGTGACCTTTTTCTTGCCGATTTTAATGGCCCTTGGGATGGGGACTGTTTTCTTTATCTCGACAAAGATGCTACATGCCAATAGTTCAAGTAGCGTTATTATATCTGTGGTTCTGATGACAATAGTTGGTATTGTTTCCATTGGTATTTTTAATGGCACTTTATATAGTCTGGTAATGAGTTTTCTCTGGAGTAATACCAGTTTCGGTATACACCGTTTCAAGGTGAAATTAGATACTACATATTGTATAAAATATGCCATTCTCGCATTTTTAGCTTTATTACCTTTTCTCGCTGTTGCTGGTTATATTATCTTCGATCAAATATTAAATGAGTATGATAGTTCTGGGTATGCAAATGATGATATTGAGAATTTACAGCAATTTATGGAAATGCAACGTAAAATGATAATCGCGCAGTTAATCTATTATTTTGGGATTGCTGTTAGCACCAGTTATTTAACGGTGTCGTTGCGAAATCATTTTATGAGCAACCTGTCACTGAATGATGGGCGTATTCGTTTTCGCTCAACTTTAACGTACCACGGTATGCTTTATCGCATGTGTGCGTTGGTGGTGATATCCGGGATTACGGGTGGTCTGGCTTACCCACTGCTGAAAATATGGATGATTGACTGGCAGGCAAAAAATACGTATTTGCTGGGCGATTTGGATGACTTTCCTTTAATCAATAAAGAAGAACAACCAGATAAAGGCTTCTTAGCCAGTATTTCACGGGGAGTTATGCCTTCTTTACCATTTCTGTAAGAGATAAAAAAGGCCGGAGCATGCTCCGGCCTTCGTTTTCATCACGGTGTTGATTACAGCGCGGCGATAACAGCCTGCTGTTCAATCAGCTTCGCTTTCGCTTCTGCATAGCCTTCCAGCTTCTCACGCTCTTTCGCGATGACCGCTTCCGGTGCGCGGGCGACAAAGCCTTCGTTCGCCAGTTTGTTCTCGATACGGCTGATTTCACCTTCAATCTTCGCCACTTCTTTCGCCAGACGCGCCAGTTCATCTTCTTTGTTGATGAGGCCAGCCATCGGGATCAGCAGCTCTGCACCGTCGATGATCTTCGTAACGGAAACCGGACCTTTATCATCGGCAGGCAGCACGGTGATACTTTCCAGACGCGCCAGCGTTTGCAGGAAGCCACGGTTTTCATTTACGCGACGCTCTGCATCCGCGCTGCAACCACGCAGCAGCAGCTCCAGCGGTTTGCCCGGCGCGATGTTCATTTCTGCACGGATGTTACGTACCGCAACGATCGCCTGTTTCAGCCACTCGGTGTCGGCCAGTGCGGCTTCATCAACCTGAGACGCATCGTACTGCGGGAACGGTTGCAGCATGATGGTGTCAGCAGTGATACCGCAAAGTACTTTCACACGCTGCCAGATGGTTTCGGTGATGAACGGAATGATCGGATGCGCGAGGCGCAGCAGTCCTTCCAGTACAGTCACCAGCGTGTGGCGAGTACCGCGCAGTTCGGCTTCTGTTCCACCGTTCATTACCGGCTTGGTCAGCTCCAGATACCAGTCACAGAACTGGTTCCAGGTGAACTCATACAAAATGCCTGCGGCAATATCGAAACGGAAGCTGTCCAGCGCTTCGCGGTACGCTTTGATAGTCTGGTTGAACTCCGCCAGAATCCAGCGGTCCGCCAGCGACAGCGTCATTTCACCGCCGTTGAAGCCGCAATCCTGACCTTCTGTGTTCATCAGCACAAAGCGGCTGGCGTTCCACAGCTTGTTACAGAAGTTACGGTAGCCTTCCAGACGCTTCATATCCCAGTTGATGTCACGACCGGTAGAAGCCAGCGCCGCCAGGGTGAAGCGCAGCGCGTCAGTGCCGTGCGGCTCAATGCCGTTCGGGAACTGTTTCTCGGTGCGCTTACGGATTTTGTCCGCCAGCTGCGGCTGCATCATATTGCCGGTACGTTTTTCCAGCAGTTCTGGCAGCGAAATACCGTCAACCATATCCAGCGGGTCGATAACGTTACCCTTGGATTTGGACATCTTCTGGCCTTCGTCGTCACGAATCAGACCGGTCATGTAAACAGTGTGGAACGGCACCTGCGGTTTGCCATTTTCATCTTTGATGAAGTGCATGGTCATCATGATCATGCGGGCAATCCAGAAGAAGATGATGTCGAAACCAGATACCATCACGCTGGTTGGGTGGAACTGACGCAGGGCGTCGGTATTTTCCGGCCAGCCAAGGGTAGAGAAGGTCCACAGCGCAGAAGAGAACCAGGTGTCGAGAACGTCTTCGTCCTGACGCAGGACAACATCAGCACCGAGGTTATTTTCTTTACGCACTTCGTCTTCGTTGCGGCCAACATAAACGTTACCCGCTTCGTCATACCATGCCGGGATACGGTGACCCCACCACAACTGACGAGAGATACACCAGTCCTGAATATCGCGCATCCAGGAGAAGTACATGTTTTCGTACTGCTTCGGTACGAACTGAATGTCGCCGTTCTCAACCGCTTCAACTGCCGGTTTCGCCAGTACATCGGCACGCACGTACCACTGGTCGGTCAGCATCGGTTCGATAACCACGCCGCCACGGTCGCCGTAAGGAACGGTCAGGTCGTGCGGTTTAATTTCTTCCAGCAGACCGAGCGCGTCAACCGCAGCAACGACTGCTTTACGTGCAGCAAAACGCTCCAGTTTCTGGAACTCTGCCGGGATTTCGCTGGAATAAACGTCAGATTCGTTACCTTTGGTATCGAACACCTGGGCGCTTTCACGGATATCGCCGTCAAAGGTCAGGATGTTGATCATCGGCAGGGCGTGACGTTTACCGACTTCATAGTCGTTAAAGTCGTGCGCTGGGGTGATCTTCACGCAGCCGGTGCCTTTTTCCATGTCGGCGTGTTCGTCGCCAACGATCGGAATACGACGGTTAACCAGCGGCAGAATGACATATTTGCCAATCAGATCTTTGTAACGCGGATCTTCCGGGTTAACGGCCACGCCGGTATCGCCCAGCAGGGTTTCCGGACGAGTAGTCGCAACCACCAGATAATCTTTACCGTCTGCGGTTTTCGCGCCGTCAGCCAGCGGATAGCGGATGTGCCACATCGAACCTTTCGATTCGCGGTTTTCCACTTCCAGGTCGGAGATAGCGGTGCGCAGTTTCGGGTCCCAGTTTACCAGGCGTTTGCCACGGTAAATCAGGTCTTCTTTATACAGACGAACGAAAACTTCTTTCACTGCATTGGACAGGCCTTCGTCCATCGTGAAGCGTTCACGCTCCCAGTCCACGGAGTTGCCGAGACGACGCATCTGACGGGTAATGGTGCCGCCGGATTCCGCTTTCCATTCCCAGATTTTGTCGATGAAAGCTTCGCGGCCGTAGTCGTGACGGGTTTTACCTTCTTCTGCGGCAATCTTGCGCTCAACGACCATCTGGGTAGCGATCCCGGCGTGGTCAGTACCGACCTGCCACAGGGTGTTTTTGCCCTGCATGCGCTGATAGCGGATCATAGTATCCATGATGGTTTGCTGGAAGGCGTGACCCATATGCAAACTGCCGGTGACGTTCGGCGGCGGGATCATGATGCAGAAACTTTCCTGGCTTTCATCGCCATTAGGCTTAAAGTAGCCCTGCTTTTCCCAGTGCTCGTAAAGCGGCTGTTCGATATCTTGTGGGTTATATGTCTTTTCCATTATTTCCAGGTTGCCGTATTCAGGTTGAAACCAGCCACGCGGTAGGCTTTATAGCGTTCGCGCGCCAGTTGTTTCAGAGAATCTTCATAAGGAACGAAGTCTACCACTTCTGTGAAAGCGGTGGCAAAATCTGCAAAGCTTGTTCGCAGACTAATCAATATATCGCGCGGGCTGCTGCTGCGTTTTTGCGGCCAGGCGATCTCCACCGGCGCACCGCCGCGCGGTCCTTCTCCCGCTAAATTATGCGGAACAAAGCTTTCTGCCGGACGCGCCCACAGGGCTTCATCCAGCCGGTAAGCCTGCTTTTCATCTTCACAGGCGATGAGTACGCGCTTACCGCTGCGCCAACGTTCTGCGGCAATTTCACACACCAACTGCTCAACGGCGCTTAAGCCATCGACGGTGGTGTCATTGTCCAGAAGGTAGAACGTTGCGTTTTTCATATATGGGGCTTCTTGTGGTGGATTTAAATATTGCTGCATTCCTCACCCTGAAAGATGAGCAATGAATTTCTATTGCGCTCGATCGGTTCCCTCTCCCTTAGGGAGAGGGTTAGGGTGAGGGTAAAACGCAAACTTACTCTTCGCCGTTAAACCCAGCGCGGTTTAACAGGAACTGTGCCAGCAACGCTACCGGACGACCGGTTGCGCCTTTTGCTTTACCAGAACGCCAGGCGGTTCCTGCAATATCCAGGTGCGCCCAGTTGTACTTACGGGTAAAGCGTGACAGGAAGCAACCTGCGGTAATCGCCCCACCAGGACGACCGCCAATGTTCGCCATATCGGCAAAATTGGACTCCAGTTGTTCCTGATACTCGTCACCCAGCGGTAAACGCCATGCGCGGTCACCGGACTGTTCAGACGCGGCAATCAGTTCATGGGCCAGCGGATTATGGTTCGCCATCAGACCAGTAATATGATGACCCAGCGCGATCACGCAGGCACCGGTCAGCGTCGCCACATCAATCACCGCTTCCGGCTCAAAACGTTCAACGTAAGTTAACACGTCGCACAGTACCAGGCGGCCTTCGGCATCGGTGTTCAGCACTTCAACGGTTTGACCGGACATGGTGGTTAACACATCGCCCGGACGATAGGCACGCCCGCCAGGCATGTTTTCACAGCCTGCCAGCACGCCAATAACGTTAATAGGCAGTTGTAGCTCTGCGACCATCCGCATCACGCCGTAAACCGCTGCCGCACCGCACATATCGTACTTCATCTCATCCATGCCTTCTGAAGGCTTGATGGAGATACCGCCGGAGTCGAAGGTTAAACCTTTACCCACCAGCACGATTGGGCGTGCATCTTCCGACGCGTTGCCTTTGTACTCAATCACCGACATCAGCGATTCGTTTTGCGAACCCTGACCGACCGCCAGATAAGAGTGCATCCCCAGCTCTTTCATCTGCTGTTCGCCGATAACGCGGGTGATAACATTCTTGCTGTAGCTGTCAGCCAGCTGGCGCGCTTGTGAAGCGAGGTAAGCGGCGTTACAGATATTCGGCGGCATATTGCCGAGATCTTTTGCTGCTTTAATCCCGGCGGCAATCGCCAGACCGTGCTGGATCGCGCGCTCACCGCTGGTCAGTTCACGGCGGGTCGGCACGTTGAACACCATTTTACGCAGCGGACGACGCGGTTCGCTCTTGTTCGTTTTCAGCTGATCGAAACTGTAGAGCGTCTCTTTTGCAGTCTCGACAGCCTGACGCACTTTCCAGTAGTTGTTACGGCCTTTAACGTGCAGTTCAGTCAGAAAGCAGACCGCTTCCATCGAGCCAGTATCATTCAGCGTATTAATGGTTTTCTGAATAACCTGCTTGTACTGACGCTCATCCAGCTCACGTTCTTTGCCGCAACCAATAAGGAGAATTCGCTCGGAAAGTACATTCGGAACATGGTGCAGCAACAGTGTCTGCCCCGGTTTTCCTTCCAGTTCGCCCCGACGTAGCAGGGCGCTGATGTACCCATCGCTGATTTTATCGAGCTGTTCTGCAATCGGAGAAAGGCGACGTGGTTCGAAGACGCCCACGACGATGCAGGCACTCCGCTGTTTCTCCGGGCTACCGCTTTTTACACTAAACTCCATGCACTACGCTCCTGAATCTTAAAGACAACGGCGGTGGCTACAGATAGAATTGCAAGCTTTCGTAACTCATGTCCGCTGTTGCGATGACTTCGTGTTAATCTTAACGTTATTACGGCATTGGCACGTCAGAACAAAATCTGAGAGGTGAATCCGTTGAGTATAATTATCTTAGCGACGATTTCGACGACTCAAGAGAATAAATGACGTTTAAGCCATGAAACAAGCTAAAATCCTGCAAAAGACGAGTTTTTACGGGCGTATTTAAAGTGATAATCATAAGATATCTGGTGCGGGAGACGCTCAAAAGCCAGCTGGCGATACTCTTCATCTTGCTTTTGATCTTCTTCTGTCAAAAGTTAGTGAGGATCCTCGGCGCAGCGGTTGACGGCGATATTCCGGCGAATCTGGTGCTCTCCCTTCTCGGGTTGGGCGTGCCGGAAATGGCGCAGCTTATCCTGCCATTAAGCCTGTTCCTCGGGCTGCTGATGACGCTGGGCAAACTGTATACCGAAAGTGAAATTACGGTAATGCATGCCTGCGGCCTGAGCAAAGCGGTTCTGGTGAAAGCGGCAATGATCCTTGCGGTATTCACGGCAATCGTCGCGGCGGTTAACGTGATGTGGGCGGGACCGTGGTCATCGCGTCATCAGGATGAAGTGTTAGCAGAAGCGAAAGCGAACCCTGGCATGGCGGCATTGGCGCAAGGGCAATTCCAGCAAGCGACTAATGGCAGCTCGGTGCTGTTCATCGAAAGCGTTGACGGCAGCGATTTCAAAGATGTGTTCCTCGCGCAAATTCGACCAAAAGGTAATGCACGTCCTTCTGTGGTGGTGGCCGATTCCGGACATTTAACCCAGCTGCGCGACGGCTCCCAGGTCGTCACTCTCAATCAGGGAACGCGCTTCGAAGGCACTGCACTGTTACGTGATTTCCGCATTACGGATTTCCAGGATTATCAGGCGATCATTGGTCACCAGGCGGTGGCGCTCGACCCGAACGATACCGACCAGATGGACATGCGCACATTGTGGAACACTGACACCGATCGTGCCCGCGCAGAACTGAACTGGCGTATCACGTTGGTGTTCACCGTGTTTATGATGGCACTTATGGTTGTACCGTTGAGCGTGGTTAACCCGCGTCAGGGACGCGTACTGTCGATGCTGCCAGCCATGCTGCTGTATCTACTTTTCTTCCTGATCCAGACCTCCCTGAAATCGAACGGCGGTAAAGGTAAGCTGGACCCGACGCTGTGGATGTGGACCGTTAACCTGATTTATCTGGCTTTGGCGATTGTTCTCAACCTTTGGGACACCGTGCCGGTCCGCCGCCTGCGCGCCAGTTTTTCGCGTAAAGGAGCGGTGTGATGCAACCTTTTGGCGTACTTGACCGCTATATCGGTAAGACTATTTTCACCACCATCATGATGACGCTGTTCATGCTGGTGTCGCTGTCGGGCATTATCAAGTTTGTCGATCAGCTGAAAAAAGCCGGGCAGGGGAGTTACGACGCGTTAGGCGCAGGAATGTATACCTTGCTGAGCGTGCCGAAAGATGTGCAAATCTTCTTCCCGATGGCGGCTCTGCTTGGGGCGTTGCTTGGTCTTGGGATGCTGGCGCAGCGCAGCGAACTGGTAGTCATGCAGGCTTCTGGTTTTACCCGTATGCAGGTGGCGCTGTCGGTGATGAAAACCGCCATTCCGCTGGTCTTGCTGACGATGGCGATTGGTGAATGGGTCGCGCCGCAGGGCGAGCAGATGGCGCGTAACTACCGTGCGCAGGCGATGTACGGCGGCTCGTTGCTCTCCACTCAGCAAGGCTTATGGGCGAAAGATGGCAACAACTTCGTCTACATTGAGCGGGTTAAAGGTGACGAAGAGTTAGGTGGCATCAGTATTTATGCCTTTAACGAGAATCGTCGTCTGCAATCCGTACGTTATGCCGCTACTGCGAAGTTTGACCCGGAACATAAAGTCTGGCGTCTGTCGCAGGTTGATGAATCTGATCTGACCAATCCGAAACAGATCACCGGTTCGCAGACGGTGAGCGGCACCTGGAAAACCAACCTCACGCCAGACAAACTGGGCGTGGTGGCGCTGGACCCGGATGCACTCTCCATCAGTGGTTTGCACAACTATGTGAAGTATCTGAAGTCGAGCGGTCAGGATGCCGGACGTTATCAGCTCAACATGTGGAGCAAAATCTTCCAGCCGCTATCCGTGGCGGTGATGATGCTGATGGCGCTGTCGTTTATCTTTGGCCCACTGCGTAGCGTACCGATGGGCGTGCGTGTGGTCACCGGTATCAGCTTCGGTTTTGTCTTCTACGTACTGGACCAGATCTTCGGCCCGCTGACATTGGTTTACGGCATCCCGCCGATCATTGGCGCACTGTTGCCAAGCGCCAGCTTCTTCTTAATCAGCCTGTGGCTGTTAATGAGAAAATCGTAATCTAACAAGGGAGCGAAAGCTCCCTTTATTATTGTTGACAAAGTCAAATACGAGTTCGAACGGTCCCCTCGCCCCTTTGGGGAGAGGGTTAGGGTTAGGGTTAGGGTTAGGGTTAGGGTGAGGGGCACAGATCACGTCTGACTTACCTTTTTCTCCCCCCCAGCAAACTCCCCAACATCCCGCGTACAATCTGATTCGTCACCTGGCGAGCGGCGCTTTTCGCCATTGTTTGCACCACACCATCTTTCTTCCCGCCGCGTGGTCCGGTAGTGCCAAACAAAATATCCTTCAATCCACCAAGAATACCGTCATCCACCGCCACCTCTTTCCCTTTCACGGGGGGATTATTTTGCTGCTCGGTACTGGCCTGAAAGCCTTTTTGCAGCATCTCATAGGCGGACTCGCGGTCCACCTCATCTTCATATTTGCCATACACCGGGGAGTGATTAATCAGGCCATTACGCTCATCTTCCGTCACCGGCCCCATTCGCGAACAAGGTGCGATCACCATCGCCCGTTCCACCACAGAAGGACTTCCTTTTGCATCGAGAAACGAGATTAACGCCTCGCCGGTCCCCAGTTCCTGGATTGCCTTTTCGGTATCAAATGCCGGATTGGCCCGCATGGTTTGCGCCGCTGCCTTCACTGCTTTCTGATCTTTTGGCGTAAAAGCCCGCAAAGCGTGCTGAACGCGATTACCTAGCTGCCCGAGCACATTATCCGGAATATCAGACGGGTTTTGCGAAACGAACCAGACGCCCACGCCTTTTGAGCGAATAAGCCTTATCACCTGCTCAATCTTATCCAGCAGTACCTGCGGTGCATCGTTAAACAGCAGATGTGCCTCGTCGAAGAAAAACACCAGTTTTGGTTTCTCCAGATCGCCCGCTTCAGGCAATTGTTCATACAATTCTGAAAGCATCCACAGCAGGCTGGCGGCGTACAGTTTCGGCATCTGATAAAGCTTCTCGGCGCTGAGGATATTGATAACGCCTTTACCGTTGGCATCGGTACGCATCCAGTCTTTGATATCCAGCATCGGCTCACCAAAAAAGTGCGCCGCGCCTTGCTGTTCCAGCGATAACAGCCCGCGCTGGATGGCACCAACCGATGCGCTACTGATATTACCGTACTGATTCTGGAAGGATTTGGCGTTATCGCCGATGTACTGGGTAATCGCCCGCAAATCTTTAAAGTCGAGCAGCAACAATCCCTGATCGTCCGCAATGCGGAAGATAATATTCAGCACGCCAGATTGCACATCGTTGAGATTCAACAGTCGTGCCAGCAACAGCGGCCCCAGATCCGAAACCGTCGCCCGCACCGGATGGCCTTTCTCGCCAAAGATATCCCACACCACCACCGGATTGGCATGCGGTTGCCAGTCGTTGACGCCGATATTTTTAAGCCTTGCGAGCAGTTTTTCCGACGCCGTTCCTGCCTGCGCGATGCCGGTCAGATCGCCTTTCACATCGGCCATAAACACCGGAACACCGATTTCCGACAATGACTCTGCCAGTTTTTGCAACGTGACAGTTTTACCCGTCCCCGTTGCGCCAGTAATCAGCCCGTGACGGTTAGCCATTCCCGGCAGTAAAAACAGTTCTGTGTCCGGCGTGCGGGCAATTAACAGGGGTTCGCTCATGAGATTTCCTCCAGTTTCCTGCCTGGAGTATAGGCAACGTCCGGCAAAGAGAATATGTGTAATGAAGAGAAAATAACCTAAAGCGTGTTACCGTGATAAATCTGATACCCGAGGTCAACAGTGTTGTGGTTGTGATCGTTATTCTTAATTTTGCTCAGCAACATTTGGGCGGCCATCCGACCAATATCAAAACGGGGAGTAATTACGCTGGCGAGGCTTGGGATCATTTGCCTGCCAATCTCCAGCCCATGAAAACCCGCAATGGAAATTTGTTCTGGCACGGCGAGGTTTCGCTCGCGGCACAGCAGAAGCGCACCCATCGCAATATCGTCATTGGTGCAAAATACACCGTCTAAATCCGGGTTTGCGCTAAGGGCATCACGCATTAACTGCATTCCTAAATGAATGGATGAGATGGCGCGTGGATTCATGCGTAATGGGGAAAGATTATGCAGCATCATCGCATCGCAATACCCCTGATAACGCTGTTCATCGCGGGTGTCATCTTTGGAACCGAGATACAGAATTTTGTGCCTGACTCGCTTCTCCAGCATGGTACACACCATGTCAAAAGCGGCCTGCCGATTATCAAAACCGACCTCCATATCCAGCCGTTCTCCCTGTACATCCATCAATTCCACGACCGGAATGGTGGCTGAACGCAGAAATTTCACCGTCCTGATGGTGTGATATTTTTCCGAAAGTATAATCCCGTCAATGTTATAAGAGAGCAGGTTAATCACCGACTCTTCTTCGGAATCGCGATCGTAATTGTAATTAGCAATAAGGGTCTGATAATTATGCTCAGAGGTGACGGATTCTATTCCCGCGAGAATGTCAGCGAAGAGTTGATTTTGAAATGACGGAATCAAGATACCGAGGGTATAACTTTGTGCATTCAACAACATGCCGGGAGCGCGATTAGGGATATAATTGATCTCTTCCATAATTTTGGCGATGCGCTCGCCTGTTTCCTTTGCCACCTTTTTCGGCGAGCGGATATAACGACTCACGGTCATTTTTGTTACGCCAGCCAGCGTAGCGATATCCTGTAAAGAAATTCTGTGATTGCGCATAACTTCTCCCAACGTCGGGGGAATCTTCAATCTTCCCCCGAAACTACATCACAATATTTTATTCTTTCAGTGCAATACGGCGTTAATGGCTAACACGCCCAGCAAACCCATAATAGAAATAAGGGTTTCCATCACCGTCCAGGTACGCAACGTTTCACCAACCGTCAGATTAAAATACCCTTTAAATAGCCAGAAGCCAGGGTCGTTTACGTGTGACGCGATCACGCTGCCCGCACCGGTTGCCAGTACCATTAAAGCGGGATCGGCATGGGTAACGTTGATAATCGGCAACACCACACCCGCGGTGGTAATGGCCGCGACTGTGGCAGAGCCCAGAGCGATACGCAACAGCGCCGCAACAGTCCAGCACATCAATAACGGCGAAAGTGTAGTTCCGGTCATTAAGTGTGAAATATACTGCCCGACACCGCTATCTACTAATACCTGCTTAAACGCGCCGCCGCCAGCGATAATAAACACAATCATCGCGATAGCGCCTATAGAATCCCCAATGATATCCATGATTTGCTCGATGGTGCGTCCATTACGTCGGCCCAGTGTGAAAATCGCAATAACAATGGCAATAAACAGCGCAACGGCAGGGTTACCGACAAATTCAAAGAAGAGGCGCACGGTGTTAGTTTTCGGTAACGTAATTTCACAAACGGCGGCGATAGCCATCAGGATGACCGGGATCACGGCAGCGAAAATACTGTTCCAGAAGGAGGGCATCTCCTCTTCGCTAAACAGATGAGGATTAAATAAGCCTTCCGGTGGTGCTTTCTCAAAGCGAGTTAGCAGTTTAGAAAACAGCGGTCCTGCGACAATAACTGTCGGAATGGTAATGATAAATCCATACAGTAAAGTCGTTCCGAGATTAGCCTCAAAGATAGTCGCGATGGCAGTAGGCCCTGGATGTGGCGGCAGAAAACAGTGGGTTACAGAGAGCGCTGCTACCATCGGTACGCCAACATACAACAGGGGTAATCCAGATGATGCCACGATGGTAAATACCAACGGCAGCAGCAGGACAAAACCCACTTCAAAAAACATGGCGAGGCCCACAACCAGACCGGTGATCACTAGCGCCCATTGCACGCGTTTTTTACCAAAAGTAGCAATCAGCGTAGTGGCGATACGTTGTGCCGCGCCCGTATCAGAAATCAGCTTGCCTAACATGGCCCCGAAACCGAGGATCATTGCCAGCCCGCCGAGCGTGCTGCCGATACCATTTTGTATAGAGTGCAGGACGGCCTGTGCATCCATCCCTTCGGCAAATCCGACGACGGCAGCGACCAGAACGAGGGCAATAAAGCCGTTAACTTTAAAGCCGATCATCAGGATAAGAAGCAGCGCGACGCCTGCCGCAATAATGATTAATGGCATAGTCTTTATCTCTTATTAGTGCCAGAAAAGCAGCGCTTTCGCGCTGCACGTAGGGTGGTGGCTGTTAAACAGCCACTAACATGCCGCCATCAACAAACAACAGGTGGCCGTTTACGAAATCAGAGGCTTTTGAAGAAAGGAACACCGCAGCACCAATCAGTTCCTGCGGATCGCCCCAGCGTGCGGCGGGGGTCCGTTTGCACAACCAGGCGGTGAAGGCTTCGTCCTCAACCAGTGCTTTAGTCATTTCTGTTTTGAAATAGCCCGGCGCAATACCGTTGACCTGAATATTGTGGCGCGCCAGCTCGACGCACATGCCGCGGGTGAGCATTTTTACCGCTCCTTTCGATGCGGCATAAGGGGTGATGGTGTCACGTCCCAGTTCGCTTTGCATCGAGCAAATATTAATAACTTTACCCGCCTTGCGTTCAACCATGTGACGAGTTACCGCTTGCGACACCAGGAACACGGCGGTCTGGTTTACTGCGATCACATCATTCCACTCTTGTTCAGGG
Organism: Escherichia sp. WS3063; assembly: GCF_046486595.1. Classification (NCBI taxonomy): domain Bacteria; kingdom Pseudomonadati; phylum Pseudomonadota; class Gammaproteobacteria; order Enterobacterales; family Enterobacteriaceae; genus Escherichia; species Escherichia sp. WS3063. The sequence goes on along the minus strand of NZ_JBJQKY010000002.1, from coordinate 185,354 downwards.
AACTCAGTAAAAGGATGACGGCGCTGGATACCGGCGTTATTCACCAGCACATCAATGGGGCCGATGTCCTTTTCGATATGTTCAACGGCGGCATCAATTTCATGTTTATGAGTAACATTAAAAGGTGCGGCAACGGCCTGAATACCCTCCTGGTGGAGTTTTTCTACAGCAAGTTCTGCGCGTTCGGCAGTAATATCATTAATAATTATTTGTGCGCCATATTTACCCAGGCCGGTTGCCAGTAAATAGCCAATGCCCTGTGCTGAACCGGTAATCAAGATATTTTTTCCTGCCAGTGAAAATAGATCGTTCATTGTATTATTCCTTTATTTATCTCTTAGAAAACAAGCTGGACTTTTGCTGCCTGGGTTTTATCACCGGCGAAACGTAGCGCCTCTTCCAGGTCAGTGAAGAGATATTCAGCACTCAGTAAAGGCAGTGGATTGATAACGCCATTCGCCAGCCATGACACTGCGGTATTAAATTCGCTGGTAAAACGGAAAGAGCCTTTGAGTGAAATCTCCTTACCAATCAACGTCATCATTGGGAATTCTGCCATCGCGCCTCCCATCCCTACCTGCACCATTACGCCGCGTGCACGAGTGACCTCCAGACAGGTATTCACTGATGAAGGATGACCGGACACTTCAAAGCTGACATCGAAATAGCCTTTTTCCGCTTTCCAGTGATCCATATCGTCGTTTTGTGGGTTTACGAGCACATCCGCCCCCATCTCTTTGGCCAGCAAAAGGGAACGGGGACTCACATCAGCACAGACAATTTCCGCGGCCCCCAGTGTTTTCACTGCACTGACAATCAGGCAGCCAATGGGCCCAACACCGGAAATAAATACTCGCTTGCCCTGTAACTCGCCGGCCTGATGTGCGGCATGAATCGCGACGGCTAAAGGTTCGGCAAAAGCCATAACCTTTTCGTCAGCTTTGGCCGGATAAGGGGCACATTGCGACGTTTCGACCATTTTATAACGGGTAAAACCACCATCAACATGAGGGAAATACATGGCACTGCCAAAAAAACGCATATCTGTACACTGATTCTCGTTATGTTCAATGCAGTATTTGCAGTGACCGCACGGTTTAGACGGATTAATGGCTACCGTTTGCCCTTCATGTAATTCTGATGAGTCGCTATGAATAACTTTACCGATAACTTCATGACCTAACACCATCGGTGCCTTTATCATGAAATTACCTACTTTTCCTTCCTGATAATAATGTAAATCGGAACCGCAAATTCCACCTCGGGTTATTTGTACTAATGTTCCATTATTATTCCAATCTATCGTCTGCTCGGTAACGGCAACAGTTTTCTTGCCCGCAACAACGCAGGACTGTGTTTTCACTTGCATAAATTCCTCACTGGTCAGGTAGACACCTCGGAAGCATTTAAGCGGTTTTAATTGTCATTATTTGTGATGAAGATCACGTCAGAAAATTGTTACATTATTATGTTACGCATAACGTGATGTGCCTTGTAATTCTTATCAGCAGAAATAAAAAAACGTGAAATTATTATGCCACCAGGCGTAGTATCGCAGCAGGTAAGATGATTCAGGAGATTTTAAATGGCGGGTGAAAGCTTTATTTTGATGGGCGTTTCAGGGAGTGGTAAAACATTAATTGGTAGCAAGGTTGCCACGTTATTATCTGCTAAATTTATTGATGGTGACGATCTTCATCCAGCCAAAAATATAGATAAAATGTCGCAGGGTATTCCATTATCTGATGAAGATCGACTTCCCTGGCTGGAACGCTTAAATGATGCTTCATACAGTCTTTATAAAAAGAATGAAACAGGATTTATTGTCTGTTCATCATTAAAAAAACAGTATCGTGATATTTTACGCAAGGGTAGCCCCCATGTTCATTTCCTCTGGTTAGATGGCGACTATGAAACTATTCTCGCGCGAATGCAGCGGCGGGCTGGGCATTTTATGCCGGTAGCGTTACTAAAAAGTCAGTTTGAGGCGCTGGAGCGTCCACAAGCAGATGAACAGGATATTGTGCGCATTGATATCAACCATGATATTGCCAATGTCACCGAACAATGTCGGCAGGCCGTGCTGGCGATACGACAAGACAGAATATGTGCGAAAGGGGGCAGCGCCTCAGATCAGCGCTGCGAATGATTTTCAAAAATCGGCTTTCAGAACCACGCGGTAACGCGCCTTACCGTTGCGCACATGCTGGATGGCGTCGTTTATTTTCGACATCGGGAACAGTTCGGTGGTCGGCGCAACCTTGCTGCGGGCCGCAAAGCGCATCAGCTTACGAAGCTCATAAGGTGTGCCGGTTGCTGAACCAGAGACGCTGCGGTCGCCCGCAATTAACGTAAAGGCCGGAACAGACAGCGGCGTGAGGACCGCACCGACGGTGTGGAAATTACCGCCATACGTCAGCGCCTCAAAATAAGGCTGCCAGTCGAGGCTGACGTTGACGGTGTTGATAATGAGATCGAACTGCCCCGCAAGTGTTTTCAGTGCCTGCGGATCGCGGCTATTCACCACTTTATCGGCACCCATCGCCAGTACTTCCTGCTCTTTCGCAGGATTCGAACTAAAGGCTGTCACCTCGCATCCCATTGCGTGCAGAAGTTTTATAGCGATATGCCCCAGCCCGCCAATACCAATTACCCCAACGCGGCTGGTAGCAGTGATATGGTGCATCAACAGTGGTTTAAAGACCGTGATACCGCCGCACAACAGCGGCCCGGCGGACTCGATATCAATATTTTCTGGCAGTGGAATCACCCATTGCCAGTCCGCACGCAACTTCTCGGCAAAGCCACCGCGATTCATAATCGTCGGCACCGCACCTTGCTCGCAGTTGATCTGATTACCGCTAATACAGGCGTCGCAGTGACCACAGCTACGCGCCGTCCAGCCAATCCCGACACGCTGACCGACCTGCAAACCTTTATCCTGCGCGGCGCTCCCGAGCGCCACCACGCGCCCAATCACCTCATGCCCGGCAACCAGCGGATATTGTGAAAATCCCCATTCGTTATCGATCATTGACAGATCGGAATGACAGATCCCGCAGTAATCCACCTGCACTTCAACATCTTGTGGCTTCAGCTCACCGGGATCGTACTCATAAACTTCCAGTTCGCCGCCCGCTTCTTTTGCGGCATAGCTTTTTATCATCGACATTTTTTGGTCCTTCTCGGGTGTTGTCTGGGAAGTGTAGAGCATGGCAGGGCGGGGTGCCTGGAGTGTGACAAAGGTTACACATCGCTGTATGCAATGCTGAAAATTTCAGCACTTAGCGAGGTGCGAGCAAGCTGGCGCTTGCATGGTGGCGTGCGACAGGTATAATCCACAACGTTTTCCGCATACCTCTTCAGTGCCGAAGTGGCGAAATCGGTAGACGCAGTTGATTCAAAATCAACCGTAGAAATACGTGCCGGTTCGAGTCCGGCCTTCGGCACCACATCGTATGCAAATCGAGTCGCTCAAGGGCGGCTTTTTTTGTGCCTGGAATCCAGTATTTACCTATCATTCCCGCTATATTAACTCTCTCAAGGCGAACCAACTTCAACGTACATCTACCAACAGATGATGGTATTTCCGTTTCGAAAATGCTTGTACCTAGAGGCAGGGGATAAGCAATACAAACTGACCGATGGCAGCGGAATGCACCTGCTTGTTCCTCTTAATGGTTCTGAGTATTAGCGTTTGCAGTACCGTTTTGCAGGTAAGCAGATCAGTTTAGTAAACGATCTTTTCAGATATAATCTGGTGATAATTTACTCTGCAAAAACAGGACGTAATATTGAATAGCTCTGAAGACGATTTGCTTGAAGTGGCGTGGTATTTGTCGAAGTACGGAAAATCTCAACCACCCGCAGGACTGGGTGTTCAGAAATGGAAAGAGGCTTTTGCCTTGTTTTATCCTCGATTTGGAGCGGGCAAAACTGCCAGTGAGTTTCACAATAGTCTGAAAAATAGTCGTGACCGTTTTGATTCCTGGCTTAGTGATGTACGTGTCGGCTGGCTTGACGAGCAGGGCGCTCCTGCTGCGCTTTCTCATTCAGCGCAGCGTGTGTATCAGCGAATGAGTGTGCTTTCAGACAGTGCGATTGAGCAGCGCGTTCTTTCGTTAATATCTTCTGCTGGAGATGAACAGGCACAACGAGACTGTCTTGCTATTCAGCAGGATAAAAGTATTGAAGATACCGTACGCGAGCAGCTGATTGCGGCACGGCTGGGGCAAGGTACCTTTCGGAAAAATTGTCTCATGTTGTATCCGGCATGCCCTGTTACGGGAACGACTTTTGCACCTTTACTGCGTGCCAGCCATATAAAGCCGTGGGCTGCCTGCGAGAATGGAAATGAACGTCTTGATCCTTTTAATGGAATTATATTGGCTGCGCATATTGATATTCTATTCGATCAGGGATGGATTTCGTTTGAGAACGATGGGCATTTATTAATTAGTAAGGCGCTGGATATTAGCGTTAAAGAGCAATGTTTGTTGCCGGAGAAAATAAAGGCGTTTTCTGTTGAATCGTATTGTTATCTGGAGTGGCATCGGAAGAATTTACTGAGATAATTAAGTTTTGACGAGAATGCCTTTGATATAGGATGTCGCGATTCGTTTGGTAAGGGGAAAGTTACAAAATGAAGATGGTAAAAATATATTCAACAGGAGGTTGTGATGCTGCAACACGTGAAGGTTCGGCGGAAATTGTGCTGGAATGCGAAGGAAAAATAAAATATCTGACTTTCTCCTACAGTGATACGACCGCAAATAGATGCATTCTCCATGGCTTAATTGATGGTGTGAATTGTTTGAAGAAACCCTGTAACGTTGAATTAATCAGTTCATGTGAGCTCGGTGTGAAGAAAGCGCAGAAAGGAAAGGGAGTTAATGTTGATTTGCACCAGGAATTATGTGGAATCTTGATAAAGAAAGAATGTGAATATTCTTTTTCTGTCATGCATGGTGAAGGCGACATTTTGAATGCTTTTATTCGCAAGCATCGGACAAAACGATAGCTGGCGCGCCTACATACAGAACCATCTTCGACAGCGATATTTTCTGAACTTACAGGCTCCAATATTGCACTGAACGCTGTCCAGCAGGGCTCACGGGCTTTCGGGGCGTGCTGCGCAGCCGGTAATCCTTTGCTGCTTCGGTTATAAAGCTTTTATGTGCCATGCAACATGATATGGTCGTTTTCTGAACTCCGTATAACCTGAGTATTTGTATCGAAGCGTGAACAAAACATTGCAGCCAGCCTTTCAACGTGGACAATAGTTATCCATACGGTGATTTTATATTCGATAAATCAATGGATTTCATTGAGTCATAGGACTGGTAATGGATGAAAATGCTTTAGGGTTTGCCTCATACTGGCGCAACTCGCTTGCAGATGCTGAGTCAGGAAAGGGCAGTTTTGAACGGAAAGACGCCAAAAATTTCACTCACTGGCATGGGATAGCGGCGGGACGTCTTGACGAAGCGATTGTCAGTAAATTTTTTGAGGGAGAAAAAGACGATGTCGAAACGGTCGATGTCGTCTTGCGCCCAAAAGTTTATTTTCGGTTACTGCAGCATGGTAAGGACCGTTCCGCAGGCGCACCTGATATTGTTACCCCGCTAGTGACGCCAGCCTTGCTAAGCCGTGAGGGTTTTTTATATCCGACGCCAGCGACCTCCATTCCCAGAGACCTGCTTGAACCTTTGCCAAAAGGAGCATTTTCGATTGGTGATATTGGGCAGTATGACAAATACAAGACAATCCATACCTCGTTCTCTATCAACTTTGATGACAGCATTGATAAGACTGCCGAAACGGATGAAGAACGGGAAGCACGATATGCAGCCTTGCAGCAGGAGTGGCGTCAATATCTGGATGATTCAGAGAGGCTGCTGAAGAATGTTGCCGGCGACTGGATTAAAAATCCTGAGCAATATGTACTCGCTGAGCACGGTTATATTGTTAAAACGGCGCAATCTGGCGGTGCCAGTTTCCATATCCTTTCTCTTTATGATCACCTGCTTGTTTGCAAGAAGGATGTGCCGCTCTTCAATCGCTTCGCCTCGCGAGAGGTTCATGCTGCAGAGTCTTTGCTGGCCCCAGGAGCAAAATTCAGCGACAGGCTTGGACACTCCGGAGATAAGTTTCCGCTGGCAAAGGCTCAGCGCGATGCCTTAAGCCATTTTCTGGATGCAAGACATGGCGATATCCTTGCTGTTAATGGACCTCCGGGAACCGGAAAAACCACGCTGGTGCTTTCTATCATCGCCACGCAGTGGGCCAGAGCAGCTCTCGAAAAATCTGAGCCTCCGGTTATTATCGCGACTTCAACGAATAACCAGGCTGTAACGAACATTATTGAGGCATTCGGGAAAGACTTTTCGCAAGGTTCAGGTGCGATGGCCGGACGATGGTTGCCAGAGCTGAAAAGCTTCGGCGCTTATTTTCCCTCAAGCACTCGTAAAGCTGAGGCAGCCAAAAAATATCAAACTGAAGATTTCTTCACCCAGGTTGAGTCAAAAGAGTATGTAGAGGATGCACTGCTGTTTTATCTGGAGAAGGCTAAGGCAGCCTTTCCTGAAAAAGAGTGTTCATCCCCTGAAAAGATCATTGAACTCCTGCATGGTCAGTTGGCAGCAAAATCCGAGCAACTGATAAGACTGAACGCAACATGGCAAATGTTAAGCCAGATTCGGGCTGCGCGTGAGCTTATTGCTAATGATATTGAGCAATATCTCGATAATTTAAATAAATTACTTTCCGGACAAGAACAAAAAGTCACTCTACTGAAGAGTGCTAAAACGGAATGGAAAAAATATCGCGCCGGTGAATCACTGATCTATTCATTATTTTCCTGGCTCCCGGCGGTTCGCAATAAGCGACAGTACCAAATACAGCTGTTTCTCGAAGATAAATTAGGCGCGCTGATTGCAGGAAATCAGTGGTCTGATCCTGAAACTATCGAACGTAATATTGATGGGCTGCTCAATTCCGCTGAGCGCGAGCAAACAACATACCGGCAGCAGATTGACTCCGCCCATGAAATCGTTCTTAAAGAACAGCAGGCGGTTCAGGAGTGGCAGAGGCTGGCATTTGATTTAGGGTATGAGGGCGACGAGGAACTGAGCTTCTCACAGGCCGATGAACTGGCTGATACGCAGATTCGCTTCCCTGCATTTTTACTGACGACTCACTACTGGGAAGGTCGTTGGCTGATGGATATGGCCAGAATTGATGATCTGCAGGAAGAGAAGAAGAAACAAGGCGCTAAAGGGGTAACCGCCCGTTGGCAACGTCGAATGAAACTCACTCCATGTGTGGTGATGACATGCTATATGCTGCCCGGCAATATGCAGATAAGTGAGCACAAAGGACAACGTAAATTCGAGAAAAGTTATTTGTATGATTTTGCCGATTTACTCATTGTCGATGAAGCCGGGCAGGTGCTTCCTGAAGTGGCTGCTGCCTCGTTTGCATTAGCTAAGAAGGCATTAGTGATTGGCGATACGGAGCAGATCCCGCCAATATGGAGTATTGCTCCCGCGATTGATGTCGGTAACATGCTGGCGGAAAAAATTCTGTCTGGCAGTACGCAAGAAGAGATTACCGAGAAATATACGGCAATCGCAGACCTTGGTAAAAGTGCCGCATCTGGCAGCGTTATGAAAATAGCGCAGTTTGCTTCGCGCTATCAATATGATCCCGAACTGGCTCGTGGTATGTACCTATATGAACACCGCCGGTGCTTCGATAATATTATTGGATACTGTAATACGCTCTGCTATCACGGTAAGTTGTTGCCTAAAAGAGGGCGTGAAGAGAGCAATTTAATGCCCGCAATGGGTTATCTCCATATTGATGGTAAAGGAGAGCAGGCAAGTAGTGGAAGTAGATATAATTTGCTTGAGGCTGAAACGATAGCGGCCTGGTTGGCAGAGAACCAGCAAAATATTGAAGCGCATTACGGCAAATCGCTTCATGAAGTTGTCGGTATCGTGACGCCTTTTAGCGCGCAGGTATCCACTATAAAACAGGCGCTGGGTAAACAAGGTATCAGTACGGGCGCGAATGAAAAGTCGCTCACAGTGGGCACCGTGCACTCTCTTCAGGGAGCGGAAAGAGCGATTGTTATATTCTCGCCAGTCTATTCAAAACATGAAGACGGCGGGTTTATTGATAGCGATAACAGCATGCTGAATGTTGCAGTCTCCCGTGCGAAGGATAGCTTCCTGGTCTTCGGCGATATGGATCTGTTTGAGATCCAGGCTCCCTCATCTCCGCGAGGATTGCTGGCAAAATATCTCTTTGAGTTCGAGAAGAATGCGCTCTCTTTTGATTATAAAGAGCGTAAGGATTTAAAAACTTCCGAGACCAAAATCTACACACTTCATGGTGTGGAGCAGCATGATAACTTCCTGAATCAGACGTTTGAAAATACCGATAAACACATCACGATAGTTTCTCCATGGCTGACCTGGCAAAAGCTGGAGCAAACGGGTTTTCTTGATTCCATGATTGCGGCGTGTTCACGTGGTATTAACGTCACGATAGTCACTGACAGAAGCTACAACACTGAACATAAAGATTTTGAGAAGCGAAAAGAGAAGCAGCAGAACCTTAAAGCGGCGCTGGAGAAACTGAATGCGCTGGGTATTGCTACAAAGCTGGTAAACCGTGTTCATAGCAAAATTGTTATTGGTGATGATGGTTTGCTATGCGTGGGATCGTTCAACTGGTTTAGTGCGACACGGGAAGCGCGATATGAACGATACGATACATCGATGGTTTACTCTGGTGATAACCTGAAAGGTGAGATTGAGGCTATTTATAATAGTCTTGATAGGCGTCAGGTTTAGAACAGACATTTTGATTAGCCATCTTATCGGTGTTTTTCCCCTGGATAAGGTGGCTGAATGGAATGATCACGTCCCGGTATAACGATGAAGTATTTTCAGAAGGAATTATTGTGGCGACTAAGATGTGGATGATCCGCGGTGATGGCGGAAAATTGTACGACGACTTCAGAGACAAACAGGTTGTTGCAATTGGTTGGTCGCAGCTCGCTCCCTATGTGAAACCTGGATGCTCAAGAGAGCAGTTGTTTACCCGGTATCAGGAGCTTGAGCCACAGACTAAGCCAGGCACAGTTCGTTCTGGAGCTTCTCAGGTCTGGCGCTTTGTGAATGAAATGCAGAAAGGCGACTGGGCTATCACTTATTCACCTTCTAATCGGACCTATTTAATAGGGAAAATAGCGTCAGATTTTGAGTTTCATGCCGAGTGGCTTGAAGATGGCATGGGCATCGCCCGTAAAGTGAAGTGGAATGCGGAAGAGATTAAGCGCGATAGTCTGAGTGATGCAACTAGAAACACCCTTGGTTCAACGCTGACAGTTTTTCAGGTGCCTGATTTTGCTGTGAATGAATTAGTGCAGGGCAATAAGCCTGTCTCAGATATCGTGCCGGAAGTACCTGTTTCAGGTGAAGAGGATGAGGTCGTTTCTAATCCTCTGCGCGACATGGAAATGATCGCTTTTGAAGGCATCAAGGATCGTATCAACCGTCTCGACTGGGATGAGATGCAGAATCTGGTCGCTGGCGTGTTACGCAGCATGGGATATAAAACTCAGGTATCGCCTGCGGGTGCTGACCGTGGGAAAGACATCATTGCTTCGCCTGACGGATTTGGGTTTGAAAATCCGCGCATTATTGTTGAGGTGAAGCACCGGCGGGAACAGATGAGCAGCCAGCAAATCCGTAGCTTTATCGGTGGCCGCCATAAAGACGATCGCGGGCTGTATGTCAGTACCGGCGGATTCAGCAAGGATGCGCGTTATGAGGCCGATCGTTCTACAATCCCGTTGACGCTATGGACGCTGGATGATTTGGTACGCGCGTTAGTTGAAAACTATGAGCAAGTGGATATAGAGACTAAGCTATTGGTGCCGCTTAAGAAAACGTATTTGCCAGCATGAATTTGCAACGCCTATTTTTGTATTTACAGGCGTTGCTGTAACTACAGCAGGAGCCCATTAATTTCGTCCCCAAGTAACAGCGCTCTGGCAAGATTAAATTGCACCATTTCTCAACGCCTATTGAGATATTGCCAATAATGACAGCACAAAAATCGGGCAGTATGCCCGACTGTGATATGGCAAATTATCGGGACATTCTTTGCTTGATTAGCCCGAAGAACATTTCCCAGAGATGTTCCGACATACCTTCATTGGTCAATAGTTCGTCTCGTGAAGTTCCTCGACTGAAGCCTCCCATCAGAGCACGAAAACCAAGAGTCTGGCCGTTATCAGCAAGGCTTAGAGTTTCGTTAATACTGTTTCGAACAACATTATCCTGGCTATAACAGATATCTCCCATTCCATGATGTTGATTGCCTCGCCAGATGCCACATTGGCCGACCTTACTGCCATTGATATACACGGCACAGGTGAATGAATCTGTATCAAGCCGATTAAAATCGATATCTAATCCGGGGTGGCGCTTTTTGAGTTCATCTAACGAATTTTCAAAATAGCGGGCAACATATTCAAAGCCCTCACGTCTGGCACGATCTTTATCCAGATCGGTAAATTTCTTGGGTAGAGTAAGGTTGCTTGAACGCGGTGTAAAAACGGAATCTACTCCCTGAAAGATCGGATTCGCCGGAGCCGGTGAAGGGATATGTATGGTTTGCTGTGGTTTTTTGGCTTCCATCCGGGCAATGGCACGCGAGACAGCCTCGACGACCTGAACGTAGCCTTCATCGTGGGTGGCAAACTTAGTGATGGGTTTACCGTCGATAGTCGCCGCCATAATGCTGCCGAATTCTAACTGATGCCATGCACAGTCTCTTAAAATTACCGGAATGACCACTGCCTCGCCCCGGTTATGCCGTTCCAGTGCGTTTTTCATCTCTACCTGATAGCAGTAATCAGAAGCAATAAAGTCACTGCTGATCAGGATCAGGATGATATCTGCTTGCGAAAAATAGTGGTCGATCTGACGTTCGAACTCCTGACCAGGAACGATGCGGCGATCGTGCCATGTTGTGATCTTCCCGGTTCGCTTCAGCGGGGAGAGATGCTTCTCAAGTTCATTGCGTAGTGCTTCATCTGCATGGGAATAGGAAAAAACGAGAGTGGTTATAGCGCGTAAGATGCTCCGATGGAGAAATGAGGAAATGCCGCCATTTTGCGCCAATAAGGGTAAAAGAGTAATCCCCTATTACCACAAGGTATTGATGCGGAAATCAGCCCTTCAACTTGGTATCATTCTGATGCCAGAGTATTATCTCTGGCAATTTCCTTGATTTAAGCAACTTGGGTAAAGGCGTCATACATATTGAACGCTCAGGTGGTTGTGGAATCGCTTTACTTGCTTTTTTACTGTGAAATCCATGAGTTGCTGAGAGTTCAAGCACTGCAGGATCGAAAAGAGACAACAATGACACTGATTAACCTAAAAGATCTCGAGGCCCATCTATGGCATGCAGCCCATATTATTACAGGGCCCATTGATGCGTCAGATTACAAAACGTACATTTTCCCCATCCTGTTCTTCAAGCGCATTTGTGACGTGTATGACGAAGAATTTGCCGATGCGATGGAGAGCATTGGGGATGCAGAGCTTGCCAAGGGCAAGATGTTTCACCGTATTCAGATACCTGAAAATTGCCACTGGCGCGATGTTTTCGCTGAGACCAAGGACATCGGTCAGGCTTTAAAAGAGTCCTTCCGTGGTATAGAACTGGCAAACCCTAAACTGCATGGCATTTTTGGCGATGCCAGCTGGACCAATAAAGAACGCCTTTCTGATGAGTTACTGGCTACGTTACTCAATCACTTCAATAAGGTGAACCTTGGCGTTTCTAGTGTCCGTGACGATGATATGGGGCGCGCATACGAGTATCTGATCAAACGCTTTGCAGACAAAGCCAATAAGAAAGCCGGTGAGTTCTATACCCCACGAACTATCGTTCGTTTGATGGTTAACATTCTTGATCCAAAAGCCGGTGAGAGTGTCTACGATCCCGCCTGTGGTACCGGTGGTATGCTGCTTGAGACCATCCACCATGTAAAAGAAAATGGTGGTGATCCGCGTTTACTAAAAATCAAGGGTCAGGAAAAGAACTTAACGACGGAAGCTATTGCGCGTATGAATCTGTTCCTGCATGGACAGGAAGATTTCGATATTGTCCGAGGGGATACTTTACGCGAACCTAAATTTTTAAAAAGCGATCGTTTAGAAACCTTTGACTGCGTTGTTGCCAACCCACCATTTAGCTTAAAAGAATGGGGATACGATCTGTGGTCGAACGATCCCTATGGCCGTAAGCAATATGGCCTGGCGCCTAAAACAAATGGTGATTTTGCCTGGGTGCAGCATATGTTTGCTTCACTTAACGACAATGGACGTATGGCAGTCGTATTACCTCATGGTGTGCTGTTTCGTGGCGGCGCAGAGGGGGCAATTCGAACCAAATTACTGCAAGAGAATCGCATTGTGGCGATTATTGGTGTTGCTTCCAACCTGTTCTATGGGACTGGGATTCCTGCGTGTATTTTGGTGCTGCGTAAATCACGTCCGGCCGCGCATAAAGATCATGTATTGATCATCAATGCTGAAGAAATCTATACCAAGGGACGTGCGCAGAATACGCTGTCCAACAAGCAGGCCGATGAAATATACCAAATCTATCATGACCAGGCGCAACAAGGGCCAGATGCAAAAGAAATCGAAGGCGTTGCACGCTGGGTTTCTCTGAAGGAGATTGAAGAAAATGACTTCAATCTAAATATTGCTCGTTATGTGCAAAAGCCACTCGAAGAAGAAACCATCACTGTGGAAGAGGCGCTCAAAGATTTTCAACGGAAGCTGGCTGAGCTGGAAAAAGCAGAAGAGGAGCTGGAGGCCCTGCTTATCAAAGAAGGTTTCGAGGTATGAGTACTATGAGTAATAAAAAGCTGGAAGAGCTGCTCTGGGGAGCCGCCGAATTTCTTCGTGGCCAAATTGACGCATCAGACTACAAGCAGTATATCTTCCCGTTGCTGTTTTACAAACGCCTGTCAGATGTCTATCTGGAAGAATATAACGAAGCGCTGGAACTCCATGAAGGTGATGCTGAATATGCCGCCATGCCGATGTTTCACCGTTTCAACATTCCCTCTGAAGCCAGTTGGGAAAAGGTACGCAATACCAGTAAAAACATTGGTGAAGCGATCCAGAATGCGCTTCGACTAATTGAAGCCAATAATCCGCGTTTACATGGCGTCTTCGGTGATGCGCAGTGGACCAATAAAGAGCGCCTGCCCGATCATCTGCTGGCTGATCTGATTGAACATTTCAGTCAAATTCCGCTAGGCATTAAATCTGTCGCTCAGGATGATCTTGGTGAGGCCTACGAATACCTGATTAAAAAGTTCGCTGATGATTCCGGTCATACGGCAGCAGAGTTCTACACCAACCGAACAGTCGTGCATTTAATGACGCGCATTATGGGCTTAAAACCGGGTGAAACCGCCTATGATCCAACGTGTGGCACAGGTGGGATGTTGCTAAATGCAGTGATGGATCTGCGTGCTAGAGGGGAAGAGTGGCGCTCTGTGCACCTTTATGGTCAGGAAGTGAACCTGCTGACATCCGCAATCGCCCGTATGAATATGTTCCTGCACGATATTGAAGAGTTTGATGTGCTGCGTGGTGATACTTTGGCTGAGCCAAAGTTTATTGAAAACGATCGGCTCAAGCAGTTTGATGTGATTTTTGCCAACCCACCGTACTCCATTAAAAAATGGAATCGTGACAAGTTTGCTGCTGATCCGTATGGTCGAAATCTTTATGGTGTCCCACCGCAGGGCTGCGCTGATTATGCTTTTTATACCCATATAATTAAAAGTTTAAAACCCGATACCGGTCGTGCTGCTATGCTCTGGCCACACGGTGTGCTGTTCCGTGATTCTGAGCAGGCCATTCGTAAACAGGTGATTGAATCGGACATTATTGAAGCGGTGATTGGTTTGGGACCAAATCTGTTTTATAACTCGCCGATGGAATCTTGTGTGGTGGTGCTTAATTGCAATAAACCTGCCGAACGCAAAAATAAAGTGTTATTTATCAACGGGGTTGAGCATGTTACCCGTGAACGCGCTCATAGTCGCTTATCCGATGAGGATTTGGAGGTATTATGCGAGGCTTATTTTAATCCGGAGAAAAAAAACGATATAACCTCTTTAGTGAATATTGAAGCTATTAAAGAAAACCTTTATAACCTTTCAATTCCACTGTATGTGCAAGCACAAAACAACGCTGAAGTACATAATATTGAACATGCGATTGAAGCGTGGAAAGTAAGCCGTACTCAGTTGAAAAAGCAAACTAATAAATTATTCCAGAGCCTTGCAGAGCTTGGATATAACGTTGAAAGCAAGGTGGAGCAGTAAATGACAGAACAGCAATTACCTGAAGGCTGGCAAATGGTGAAGTTTGGCGATATCGCTAAACATATCTCTAAACGAGTGGAACCGAGCGAGACAGACCTTGAAATTTATGTCGGTTTGGAGCATTTAGACCCTGACAGCCTGAAAATCAAACGTCATGGTACACCCAGTGACGTTGAAGGGCAGAAGCTTTTAGTGAAAAAAGGCCAGATTATTTTTGGTAAGCGTCGTGCTTATCAACGTAAAGTCGCGGTAGCAGATTGGGATTGTATCTGTTCGGCTCATGCCATGGTTCTGGAGGCAAATTCAAATACTGTAATACCTGAGTTTTTACCCTTTATTATGCAGTCTGATACTTTCATGAATCGTGCAGTAGCAATTTCGGAGGGGTCATTGTCTCCAACGATAAAATGGAAAGTTTTAAGTCAGCAGGAATTTATTATTCCTGAAATGGATCTGCAAGTTGATTTTTTAAATTCTTTAAAAAAAATCGAACAAGTATTACATTGTGCAAATGAGACTGAAAGGTCTGCATTAAATTTATTTCAAAGATTAATTGATCGGTTGACTACATTTGATCGAAAAGAAAAACTGCCATTTGGATATAACAAAGTTAGATTGAAGGATGTATCAAATATTAATTTTGACTTGTTAAGTAATGATGCCAATAAAAATAAGCTGATTAGGTATATAGATATATCTTCAGTGACTTTTCCTGGTTTTGTCGATACTCCTAAAGAATACCATTTCGCTGAAGCCCCCAGCCGAGCTCGGCGTATTCTTAAGGAAAAAGATATTGTTGTTAGCACTGTTAGACCCAATCATAGAGCTACGTTTTATGTGTCTGAAATATTGAATGATTCAATAGCATCAACAGGTTTTACTGTTCTAAGGGCAAAAAATGATTTGTCCGATTTTATTTATTATTTCACTTTGTCGAAGCAATTCACTTATTCATTAACCAATTTGGCAGTTGGTACAAGTTTCCCGGCTGTTAATGATGCCGATGTACATTCTCAGAAGATGGTTATACCACCATCAAGAGAGCTTGGGAAATATAAGGATATATTACATTTAGCCGAAAACAGTTATAGAGAAGCTAAATCAAGGCTTCAAAAAATTCGTAAACTCAAGTCCAGTTATTTGAATATTCTTCTGAGGGGACAATAAATTGTTTAACGAACAAACCGTCACAGAAAATGGAATTATCGACCGTTTAAAAGGTTTAAGCGGAGTCAAGTGGACTTACTGCCACGGTGAAAACCTGCCTAAACAAGCGCAGGATATCTTCGTTGATGAGTGGCTAAAAGACGCGCTTTGTTCGTTAAACCCTGATATCGGCAGACAGCCTGACTATGCCGATGAGGTCATTTACAAACTGCGAGGAGTGGTTTTAGAAGCCCGCCATACCGGCTTGGTAAAGGCCAATGAAAACTTCCAGGAATGGTTGATGGCCGACAAAACCTTGCCTTTTGGTAAGAATGGCGACCATATCACCATCAATCTGATTGATTTTGACAATATAGAGAACAACCACTTTGTGGTGGCGCAGCAGGTTCGCTATATCGCGGCCACTGAAGTCTATTTTGATATTGTTCTTTATGTGAACGGCATACCGCTAGTAGTGGGCGAAGTTAAAACCGCAACACGCCCCAGCGTGACCTGGCAAGACGGTGCTGCCGATTTCATGGGTGGCAAAAAGTACTACTGGAAAAATGTTGAATCTTTCTTTGTACCTAACTTGCTGTGCTTTGCCAGCGAAGGAAAAACCTTTGCCTATGGTGCCATTAATGCCAGAGTTAAAGACTGGGGGCCCTGGCATAATACTGAGCTTCGTGATGAAATTCTGCCGGGATTAGCATCGGTACTCAACAGCTGTGAGAGTTTGTTAAATCCACAAACCTTATTGCAGTTACTTGAATCTTTTGCATTATTTTCAACCGTCAAAACGGGCAAAAATACTCCACCTAAACGCGTTAAAATCCTGCCGCGTTATCCGCAATTTGAAGCTGCAAAACAAATTGTTGAGCGTGTTCGCAGAGGCTATCCAAAAAAAGGTCTTATTTGGCATTTCCAGGGATCGGGTAAATCCTTGTTGATGCTTTACGCCGCCAAAATGCTACGTGCCGATAATGCGTTAAAAAACCCGACGGTACTTATCGTTGTGGACCGGCGAGATCTGGACAGCCAAATTAACGAGACCTTTGGCGGAGCCGACGTTAAGAATCTGATTAAAGTGCAAAGCTGCAAAAAGTTGGGTGAATACATAGAACAAGACAGCCGTGGCATTTTAATCACCACCATCTTTAAATTTAAAGATATCGAAATTGACGATAGCAACCCTAATGGCCTGAACAACCGGGACAATATCATTGTGTTGGTTGACGAAGCTCACCGTACACAGGAAGGGGGATTAGGCGAGAAAATGCGCTGGGCGTTGCCCAATGCCCACTTCTATGGCCTGACTGGTACTCCGATTTCTGGCATTGATCGTAATACGTTCAAATTGTTCGGTGCCGAAGAAGATCCAGGTCGCTATATGAGCCGCTATAGCTATAAGCAGTCGATCCGGGATGGCGCAACTAACCCGGTGAAGTTCGAACCTCGGCTGGCTGAACTCCGAGTGGATCGTGATGCCATCAATGAAGAGTTCGAGCAACTGGCTACCGAAAACAACCTGGATGAAGAAGAAAAAGCAGCATTGTCCAGGCGTGCAGGCAAGCTGGCAATCATGCTGAAATCCCCTAGGCGTATGGCTGCGGTGAGTAATGATATTGCTGAGCATTTTACCAACCATGTTATGCCGAAAAAGATGAAAGGCATGGTTGTGGTATACGATCGCGAAGCCTGTGTGCAGATGTATTATTTGCTCGGTGAAAAGCTTGGTTTTGATGCGGTTGAAGTGGTTATGAACGTTGACCAGGCTCCGGTTAAAGTTGAAGAGGGTGGCAAAAAAGACAAGCTCAACAAGGATTGGCTTAAATGGCATGATGAGTTGGAGCTGCCAGTCAAACAAGTCGATTTTGAACGCTGGCAGCACATTGATGCCGAAGAACAGGTGCAAAAGGATCTGATTGAATGCTTTAAAGATCCTGAACATCCATTACAGCTTATTATCGTAACCGCCAAGCTGCTTACGGGTTTTGATGCCCCGATTTGCTACTGCATGTACCTCGATAAGCCTCTACGCGATCATACTCTTCTTCAGGCCATGTGCCGAACCAACCGGTTGTACGAAACCGATACTGTACGCAAGGACATGGGATTAATTATCGACTACCTCGGCGTTTTCGAAAATCTGCGTACCGCTCTGGCCTATAACCCTGAAGAAATTGAAGGAGTTGTAGAGGGAATTGAGGCATTTAAAGAGCTATTGCCGTTACAACTGAATAAATGTTTGTCCTTCTTCCCTGGTGTGGATCGGTCCATAGCTGGTTTTGAAGGTATTATGGCCGCGCAGGAATGCCTGCCGACCAACGAGAAACGCGATGAATTCGCTGCCAGCTTTGGTGTGTTATCCAAGTTATGGTCAGCTATCAACCCAGATCCTTTTTTGACCTCTTATCGTCAGGACTATAAATGGCTGGCGCAAATTTATGAATCGGTGCGTCCGGTAGGGCAGACAGGTGCGCTTGTTTGGGCTGCCCTTGGCCCCGAAACAATCAAGATGATCCATGAGCATACTGATATCAATCGTATTCGCGATGATATTGACGAGTTGGTTATGGACGAGCACGCTATTTTTACCCTGACCGCTAAAGAGCAGGAACAACGTGCCAAACGCCTGGAGATTGATCTTATGGGACGTTTGCGCGGCAGTCATGATCCTAAATTTGTGGCATTGGGCGAGCGCCTTGAAAAACTGCGTCAGGACTATGAAGCTGGTGTTATCAAGGCCATTGACTGGTTGAAAGGCCTGTTGGATGCAGCGAAAGATACCGTTCAAGCCGAGCGCGAAACGGGCGAGCGCCCAGTAACTGAAGCTGATAATAAACAGGCGTTGACTAAGCTTTTCCTCGAAACACGTCCGGAAACTACCCCTAAGTTAATCGGTGATGTTGTAGAGCAAATTGATAAAATTGTGAAAGCTACCCGCTTTGATGGCTGGCAAAATTCCAACAGTGGCCCGCGCGAAATCCAAAAGGCGCTTTTACTGACCTTGGCCCAGTTTGGACTAGGGAAAGATAAAGAGTTGTTCCAGAAGGCGTATGGGTATATTGAGGAGCATTATTAATAGTAGCTTCAGCAGTACAGATATTGCAACTTACTTGCAACCAGTAGCAGGGTGTTTTATGGACACCCTGCTATTGTGATCTATTCTATTAAAAGACCTTTATACAAATTCTCTTTAAGTTCTCGCTTATCATTCATTATTTTTTCAATGAGCTTATTATATTGTTCAAGGGTATTATCTAACTCATCAAGCCACATATTTAATTTATGCTGGGTCGTTAAAGGTGGAATGCTAATTTCTACATTTTTTATTTGTGTTGTGGTTAAATATTGTTGAGCGGTACCAACGGCGAGCTTTCTTAAGTTTAAAGTAGATAATAACTTTGCAAGGTAGGGTGTTAAAACTTTATTTGGTAAATAATTCTTAATAATTAATGAGTTATTTGTCACCCAAATATCACCTTGAACATACCGAACGTTTCCGCAAAGAGCTCCGACCTTACCAATAATAATATTTTCACCATTTACCATTGCCTCATTGTTATATCCAATAACTCCATTTCCACCGTATACAGGAATTGGTCCAGTGGGTAACAGCCTGTTTTTTTGTAATAAATTTCCGGATTTTACTATTGCAATATTTCCAACTTTAAGTCTCTCAAATTCATATTCATGCGAATGATTTTTTATTGTTGACTCTAAGATTGCTATTTTTTCTCTTAATAAAGACAACTCTGTTAGTAATAATTCATTATTACGTATTGTCTGTTCAATGTTAACTATAGAATCACTAAGAAACTCATATGAGTTTCGCTCTTTATCTTTTAAGAGTAAGTTATAAGATGAAGGTGTATCACTAATATTGATAATCCAGGAGTGTTCAGTTATTGTTCTATTTTTTGCTGACTCTAAAAAATCTATAAAATCATCGAATTTTATAATATTTGTACGTGAGTATTTTTCACCATTATTTAAATTGTAGAAAAATATTCTATCTGTTGGGCCAGGATTACTTATAAAAAGAATACATAATTTTACTGCAGTGTAAGGAAGCAATGCACCTGACGGTATAGATAAAATACAATCTAAATTATAATTTTGGAAGATCTTATCTTTAAGAGTGATGCACTCTTTACTCACATCATATAAAAAACGCTCTGGTAATATTATGGCTGCTTTGCCATTAACAGCGAGAGAGTCAATAACATGCTCCAGGAAGTAATAGTCTAGATTAGGTCCTTTATAATGTGTGTCAATATGAATATTATCCCAACCGCTCTTTTTCCCAAATGGTGGGTTAGTTAAAATAAAGTCATATTTTGTATTCTTATAATTTATATCTAAGCTATCTTTTAGTATTATTTCAAAATTAAATTCTTTATTGATTAAAAGGTTAACAATTGAGATTAGACAGGCAAATGATGATGTGTCATTACCAATAAGGGAATAATTTAAATTTAAGTTTTTGTTTAAACTGTTGCCTTTAATATATCGTGCTGACTCTATTAATAAACCCCCAGTTCCACATGCGGGGTCGTAGATTGATGTGCCATCTGTAGGTGATAACATTTCAACCATGAGCTGAACTAAAGCAGATGGAGTAACATATTCACCTGAACGACCCGATTCATTAACCATCCTAAGAATTAAAGATTGATAAGAATTTGCATATTGATAGAATTCTGTAAGTGAATGTATCTGCGAAATAGAATAATCTATATATTTAATTATTTCATGGTCATTGATGTTATTAATTAAAAAACCTATCTTACTCCTGAGCTTTTCAAGCATGTCGTGGTTTATATTTTTTATATCTATCGAGAAAATAAAACTTTCATATAGTTGCTGATAATAATATTTAATTTCATTAATGTTGTTGCTTGATATGTTTTTTATATCTGAAAATCTTTTATCATTTTCATAAAGATATAATTTTATATAATGTAAAAAAATAAATAATGAAATTAACTCTACTGCTTGTTCTGTATTCCTTATCGAACTCTTTTTCTTGATTAGTGTAAGTAGATCTTCAAATAAAGAGGTGTTCATTTTAATTTCTCCACCAAAAAATTGTACATGTTCACTATATCTTCACTGATCTCAGCAGGTGGTATAAGTTCTATATATGAGTAAAGTTTTGATATATCTAATCCTATACCATCAGAATCAATTATTTTTGTGATGCAATGTTTTACGTTAAGCCGGCTAATTGCTGAATTATCTCCAGGATCGTTTTCTTTTAAATAACTGTTAGCTGGCAGATCTCCATTGTTTATTTGCTCGATAAATCCATGATGGGACAATGCCGTATAAGATAGTAAGTAGTTTTTTATTTCTCTTCTTTTCCATGCAAGGAGATATATTTTATTTTTGTTTTTATTTTCTAACTTCGCTATATGTTTTGAATATTCACTTCCATTGACTTGAACTCCATCTTTCTGATAGGTAATTGGAGCCTCATCTTTGTCGCAGATCATGAATATTCTTTTGACTTTTTTATCAGTATTTACATTTAAAAGCGAATTAATCCACTCTATTTTTGGTTTTGCGAACTCTTGATTTAAATTATCGTAACCAGAGGACTGTTTTATTGCATGGAGGCCATCTAACTTTGATACATCAAGTCCTTTTTTCTTTGCTAAGGCATAAAAAATAGTCCAATCATTATAATCATCCATCAATACTATGTTTTCTAGTTTACGACACACTTCGAACTGTACGTCTGATATTCTTGTCAAGACAGATAAACGTTCTATTATAGTTTTTATTTTATCATCTTCTTTTATTTTTCCTTTATCAACAATCTTTAAGTTTTTAAAATCATTATCAGTAGCTGTAATTGAGTCTAATAGATGGGTGGTTGTTATCGCATAACCATTAATACTATGTAGTCGATGCCATAAGAGCTCAATATTCTTGTAATGTAAATGGGAATCTATCTCATCTAATAAGAATAAAGTATTAGGACTATCAAAAATATCAAGCAGAGAGTATAAAAAGAGTACTTGATATTCCCCATCACTAATATCATTCAGTTCGATATTATTTTTAAACTCTAGCTGTAATGATGGTTTTATTATAAAGTAATCATTATCTGCTGCTTGAGTGAAAAATGTTATGATAGGATCAAAAAAGGAATCTTCTGCTTCCTCAAATGATGGATTGAAAAAATTTGAATGAGTTAGCAAGATCTCTTGAGCTTCAAGTGGAGACTCGAAATCATAATCAGCATTAACAATATTATTAATGAAACTTTCTAAAGTCCTATGATAAGCTGAATACCTTAAAGTATTTTCAATACCTTGTTCTTCTTGTGCTAATGCCATTTTTACTCGATTAACGTAAGCCGAATTTACTCGGACCGTCAATGTAAGCTTGCTTGATATATCATCATTTTTATCATCTGATACATCAATATAGCCTTTCTCACATAAAAAATTTCTAACAAGACCATTTGATTTACAAATTGTGGATATGAATATTAGTAACTTTGACCATGATTTATCGTAATAACAACAATCTAAGTTAAGACCTCTATTTGCTTGCCTTTCATGAGAAAGATAATCAGAGAAGTACGTTGAGTATTTCTCATTTTGTCCAGAAGAAAAACAAACAACCTTTGTTTCTGGTAGATATTTTTTTGTTAAACAGTTAATAAATACGGATTGTAAAATCGAGGACTTACCAGCACCATTTTCGCCAATTAAGGCCGTAACCTTTTCAAAAAAGACATTTTGCTCTCTGTCATATAAGGTGTTTTTTGGTAATATGATTTCCATTTTTATAGTTCCATTTTTTTAATTCTATGCACCTGACACTTTTAAAATTCTGCTACCTTTTAAACTGGGCCACTACAGTCTCGGCCAAATTATCTTCAACGCTGTTACGGTAGCAACGTGCTCTGCCCTACAAGAACATATAATAATCGTTCCTTCTGTACAAACAAATCATTGTGTAGTGATCAACTCATTTTGGCAACTACAGGGATTATTCTCGATACGTTACTTTCATGGACCTTCAGTCACAAAGAATACCATGATGCCCTCGAAGCTATCGAAATGTTGTGCACGAAAAATGAATCGACATAAATTCTCAAGTATACTCTTGATATTGCAGAGGTTCTTTATGATTGTGAATCTGGTGATAGCGATCGCCGACTACAGTACTGGATTAACATTCGCGAGATGTTCCTACGTCGCTGGGAACGGTTGGATATCCGTATGTTGTTGTTGGCACGCATGATGGAACAGCTCTACGCTTGTAAGGATATCGGTAGTACCCTCCCGACAGAAACCATACCAGCAAGCGTAACGTCTCCGTTGTATCGGAATCTCCGCGGGAAAAAGCGGGTGTTTTACAGTATTACAAAAATGCCACGCAACGTGGTAAAGACGCCTTATTGAAATTGTATCCAGCGCTATGAATTGAGCTCAACAATGATCGCGTTGCCATTGATGCGTTATTGGATGCTGCCAAAAAAGCAGATTACTTCATCTCCGTCAACGGCAGTTCAAAACATCAGGCCTTTTATACGGTTACCAATTGCCGTAAGGATATTATTTATCCGGCGGGGAAGGGGCTTCAAGCATAGTTGCTGCCTTTATTGCGAGTTGGCCTGATTGCACAAGGAATAGCGTGTACTATTCTTTGTGAAAATGTGACAAACGCAAAATTGCTTCTACAAACCTGTCAGAAATAATCCCCCGACGGGCTGCCGCGCTGAAATGACTGCTTCGCAGTGCCGTCGTCCAGTTCTCCGGTGACCGGTACGCTGAACCGTAATATCCCGTGCTTAAATCGTCCGGATCTTCATCAGGCGCGTTCGTCAGTCCTCTTTCACCTTGTTGCTGGAAGTCGACGAAAATAATATTGGCTAAAACATTATTTTGATAATTGCCATAAATCGCTTCATACGCATGAGGGAATTTTTCTTTCCAGTACCAGGTGGTATCGCCGCAAAACCACGGTGCGTCAGTAATATTATTAAGCTGAGAATGGTATTGTTTTAGATCCCTACGAAAGGCTTCAACCATATGATTAAAGTGTTGAGGGTGTGACGCGTAGTCACTGGTCATTAAGTCAAATTCGCCTTGCATCCAGCATACGCCGAGGAATTTGTTCTGCGGATTTTTTGCCAGTGCGGCTCGCGTTCTGCTGACTAAATCCTGGTATAGCGGAGTATCCGTTCCCCAACGACAAGCATCATGGCTGGCTCCGTGCCGTTCTGAATATGTCCCTTCGCTGCCTGCGGTAAAAGCCGATCCGCCACGGCAACACGGAACGATGAGAATCCCTGCATTATCAGGAATGAAGGGCAGTAATTTCCGTGCTATATGCAGTGCCTGGCCAACGGTGCCGTACTGTGTTTGATGATTCGTTGCCAGAGGATGGTGATAACCCTGCATATCCTGAACATCGTGTGGGCAGTGAGTCAGTGGAATAATGTCGTTAAAGTGACATGACGGGCCTCCGGGATGCGTATGCGCAAATCTCGCTAATTGTTTAATTCTGGAATGAGGCGCATCTTCCCTGTCCGGTAATGGCAGTCCTTCGCCATACGCCATGGCATTAGACTGACCAGCAACGGTAAGAACATAGTAATAATCGGGCGATATTATTGCGTTCATATAATTTTCGCGTAATACAAATGACAAATTGATAGCAGGGCCCCTTTACCGGGGCCCTGAAGCGTTAGTTTTGTACTGTGACTTTATTATCCTTCACAGAAATTAAAACTGAATCCGTCACCGCTTTGCCACCCGCAGTTTCACCGCCAATAATCAATAGACTATTATTCCAGGGCAATGATACTCCGTAGGCCCGACCTTGCGATAATTCGCCCGATTTATCCCATTTCCCGTTATGCCAAAGATGAATATCAGCGCTATATGATTTTTTCAGGCCTTCATGCGCATAGTTCTTACCGTTCTGGTAATTTTCTCGTGAACCTTTGAATCCAGCTCCTCCGGCAAATATAAGTGAGTCATTGCTCATGCCTGCAAAACCGCCAGCGACGCCATCTGGTGATGCGACGGGAGCAAGCTTATTCCATTTTAAATTATTACCGGTGAAATCAAGTTCAAATACGGCATCCGTTCGCAATCCTGGTTTGGCTTCGCCATTAATAAGCCAGGTTTTATCACCCTTATTCACAACCGCCGCACCAGCCGTCCCGTACCAGGGAGATTCGCCAGCGTAACTCCATTGCTGTGTTGAGGGATCAAAAGACAACAGAAACTTATTGAAGAAATAATCTTCTGCTTTTTTGTCAAAATAGTGGGCGTTGATTTTATCTATAGCGGTTGAATCTTTTCCAGCTTCGTTGAGATCTTCAAAATAGCCATTGAAGATATTCTGGTTAACACCGCCAGTAACATAAGCCTTGCCGTTGTGTACAAAAGTCACATGACCCGCCATGCCCATCGGCGCGTGCGACATCAATTTAACCCAGCTATTGGTTTTGGGGTTGTATTTGTGTACGTCATTAAATACCTGAGTCAAGCCCTCGCTGTTTTTGCCAATGCCGCCAAACACATACAGATTGCCATCAATAAATGCCGAGGTTGCTTGATCTCTCGGTTCACCAGGGAATGCAGCTAACGCTGTCCATTTTTTATCTTTGGCCTGTGTATCCAGCTTGTACCATGCTGTACCTGCGCTACCTAAACCAATGTAGACAGTGTCGTTATCAATTGCTCCGGTACCACTTTTAAATGGCACAGGAGTTTCCGGTAATACAGACGCGTTTGCGGCAAATGAAGCCATCATGATAGCAAGCGCCATTATTGTTTTATTCATTGTGACTGTCTCCTGTCTACTACAGTTTAAATGACACACCAATGCGATAACTGTTTTCCGATAAATTATCTCTGCCGTTGTAAACACCCTGGCGGTCAAGGTAGTCATATTCTATGTATGGCGTAATATCGGGCGTCATATGGTATTGTAGAACAAATGCATTTTCCGTCGCCCATTTCTTATGGTTTGCATAGCGATAATCGTTCTGTTTGCTGTATAGCGTCGTTTGCCATGCGAAGGTGAAATCACTATTAATATGGTAAGTGACATATCCATCCCAACGATGAACGTTATCACGAGACATATCACCGGATAAGTCTTGTTGTCGGTAAGCTTTCCAGTCGTAACGATAGCGAATGCCAAAATTAAGATCTTTTGTCGCGTCCCAGGACAGTTTTACGTAGGGTCCGTAGCGTGTGCCGTTGCTGCTAAAATGCGTTAACATTCCCGGGCGCACCGTCCATTGATCATCAAGTTTAATCGCGTAATTAACTTCAACCTGAACATCATTGAGTGCGGCATTTTCCTTTTTATTATCATGAATGGTATTCCAGGTATTACTTTCCATGCTTGCCCACCATCCATTTTGCCATCCCTCACTGACTTTGAGTCGAGTCTCATAGGCATGGCTTCCGCTACGATATCCACCACGTACGTCCAGTGTCGCAGCCTGAGAAATTAATGGTGACGAAAAGCACAGTAATAATACGCCAGAAAGTATTTTAGCCTTTTTCATAAATTTCACTCATTTGTAGGATACAGAAAGCAATACAAAGCCCGCATAAACAATTAGCATTTATGTTGTGTAATATTTTTTGCCAGGCTTATAGTGTCTTTGGCAACGAGTAGCTGTATTTTATATTTTTTGTATAAGGTCTCCTGTGAAAATTCTCTTTCCACATTATTTAAATAAACAGAGAGCCAGATTAAATACCTGAGTATAAAATCTATTCTGATGTTTAATTGATTTGAATGTTCGTAAGCTATATCACTTACTCAATTCATTTTACCCAGAGTCATAAAATAGAGTGTCTGTTGATCTCATTTTCATATTCCTTTCTGACTGAAGTGCGTTTTCATCACCCGATGAGAAAGAACTGAAGTGATGTTTGCCATAGATTACGAGATGCCCAGTCTCATTGACTATCGTGGTGCACCTTTATACCTGTTATACCAGATCAAAAATCACGCAATCCATACAACAAAACCAGATTTGCAATTCGTGTCACAAAATATGTCGATCTTTTTCTAAGAGGAAGATGACATGTGAAGCCAGACGAACACTTGAGGTGGTCTTCAAAAACTAAAGGCTTTCTTTTAACTATTTGTTTTATAAATAATTTATTTAGAATCTAAACAAAGGAAGCTTTGCAAGCTAACTCAGTGAGCTTGGTGAAAATAAGTGTTTACCCGCCATCAGGCTGAGCATAATTCTCATCATGAAATATGTTTCTTGGTTTGTGGCTTGTAACTGGTCACTCCTGATGTCGATCTGGAGAGGCTTGTTGATGTTAGTGTTTTCAGGATGATGTTTCACTTAGTTTGTTTGCCGTATCGCCCGGCGAATAGCTGTGATTGAGGAAGGTTTAAGTCGTAGTGACCAAAGCCATATTTACCAACGGATGTAGATGAAAAAGCGTCGCCTGCGTTCCCCCATATCTCCAGGATAAAAAGGAATGTAACAATCTCATGGCGTAAGCTGATGAACCAGGCAGGAATAATCGCTAGGGACCTAAGAATTAGCATGATAATAGCCACTAAGAAATAACTGCGTTCCATGAAATAGCCATTTTGTGGCAAATGCAGTTGACTAATAATGTCATATGTGAGACGGCTAGTTGAACGAATATTAAATTTTGCTGAATTTTTTATGTTGATTTTACTTGTTACAGAACATATCACATGATATATAGATAAGATTAGTTGCATTAATGATGAGGGTTATTATTAGATTCGTATCAGATTGATAAATATATAAAGGTACATAGCATGCAAGAGCATGGCGTTTGTATGGCAAAGTTATTATAAGTAACTATCGCTACTCCATTTAAGTTCGCTCAGAAGAACTGGTCCACTTACGTTAGTTATTAAGCAAACGTTCGCTTTTATAAACATAATCAGGATTAAAATGTTGGATTATTGCTAACCCAGCACAGCTAGTGCGCGTCTGTAATTATAAGGGAAAACGATGAAGAATAAGGCTGATAACAAAAAAAGGAACTTCCTTACCCATAGTGAAATCGAATCACTCCTTAAAGCAGCAAATACCGGGCCTCATGCTGCACGTAATTATTGTCTGACTTTGCTTTGTTTTATTCATGGTTTCCGGGCGAGTGAAATTTGCCGATTGAGGATTTCGGATATTGATCTTAAGGCAAAGTGTATATATATCCATCGATTAAAAAAAGGCTTTTCAACAACGCACCCGCTATTGAACAAAGAAGTTCAGGCTTTAAAAAACTGGTTGAGTATCCGTACTTCTTATCCGCATTCTGAGAGCGAGTGGGTATTTTTATCACGTAAGGGGAATCCGCTTTCTCGGCAACAGTTTTACCATATTATCTCGACTTCTGGTGGTAATGCCGGGTTGTCACTGGAGATTCATCCGCACATGTTACGCCATTCGTGTGGTTTTGCTTTGGCGAATATGGGAATAGATACGCGACTTATCCAGGATTATCTTGGGCATCGCAATATTCGTCATACTGTCTGGTATACCGCCAGCAATGCAGGGCGTTTTTACGGCATCTGGGATAGAGCCAGAGGACGACAGCGTCACGCTGTTTTATAGAGATAGTTGAGATACCATGGATGGTGTTAAAAACTACATTATTCTTACGATATATCAAAAATGATTAACCATTTATTAATTGATGTTATTGTAAGTGTAATTCTTAATTATCATAATAAACATTAAGTTAACCATACCCATACAAAATCCAATGGTTTATGTTCTTCAAAATAAATAAACAAAATCATTCATAAATTTACACATCACTTAAATTCTCCTGTTTCCACACTTTTTTCTTTATTTTTTAAGCAACTGGAAGTTAATCCTCTGCAATCTATTGTTATATTGAATCAAATCAATGAAAATAGATGTTGTCACATCGGTGATATTTTATTTTTGTATGATATTTAATGTAATTGACTGATAGCCACATCACTTCGTGTGTGGTTATCTTTTTATCTATTGGGCTAATTTTGACCGATTGAGGTTTCCTATAGGTATTCATTCAAATATATCTCAGTTAGGAGTACTACTATTGTGAGTAAACGTCGTTATCTTACCGGTAAAGAAGTTCAGGCCATGATGCAGGCGGTTTGTTACGGGGCAACGGGAGCCAGAGATTATTGTCTTATTCTGTTGGCATATCGGCATGGGATGCGTATTAGTGAACTGCTTGATCTGCATTATCAGGATCTTGACCTTAATGAAGGTCGAATAAATATTCGCCGACTGAAGAACGGATTTTCTACCGTTCACCCGTTACGTTTTGATGAGCGTGAAGCCGTGGAACGCTGGACCCTGGAACGTGCTAACTGGAAAGGCGCTGACCGGACCGACGCTATATTTATTTCTCGCCGCGGGAGTCGGCTTTCTCGCCAGCAGGCCTATCGCATTATTCGTGATGCAGGTATTGAAGCTGGAACCGTAACGCAGACTCATCCTCATATGTTAAGGCATGCTTGCGGTTATGAACTGGCGGAGCGTGGTGCAGATACCCGTTTAATTCAGGATTATCTCGGGCATCGAAATATTCGCCATACAGTGCGTTATACCGCCAGTAATGCTGCTCGTTTTGCCGGATTATGGGAAAGAAATAATCTCATAAACGAAAAATTAAAAAGAGAAGAAGTTTGATTTAACTTATTGATAATAAAGTTAAAAAACAAATAAATACAAGACAATTGGGGCCAAACTGTCTATATCATAAATAAGTTACGTATTTTTTCTCAAGCATAAAAATATTAAAAAACGACAAAAATCATCTAACTGTTTGATATGTAAATTATTTCTCTTGTAAATTAATTTCACATCACCTCCGCTATATGTAAAGCTAACGTTTCTGTAGCTCGACGCAACTTCCTCATTCTTCTCTCCAAAAACCACCTCATGCAATATAAAAAACTGCAAATAAAGATAACTATAGAACATTAAGCCAACAAATAAACTGAAAAAGTTTGTGCGCGATGCTTTCCTCTATGAGTCAAAATGGCCCCAAATGTTTCATCTTTTGGGGGGAAACTGTGCAGTGTTGGCAGTCAAACTCGTTGACAAAACAAAGCGTACAGAACGACTGCCCATGTCGATTTAGAAATAGTTTTTTTAAAGGAAAGCAGCATGAAAATTAAAACTCTGGCAATCGTTGTTCTGTCGGCTCTGTCCCTCAGTTCTACAGCGGCTCTGGCCGCTGCCACGACGGTTAATGGTGGGACCGTTCACTTTAAAGGGGAAGTTGTTAACGCCGCTTGCGCAGTTGATGCAGGCTCTGTTGATCAAACCGTTCAGTTAGGACAGGTTCGTACCGCATCGCTGGCACAGGACGGAGCAACCAGTTCTGCTGTCGGTTTTAACATTCAGCTGAATGATTGCGATACCAATGTTGCATCAAAAGCCGCTGTTGCCTTTTTAGGTACGGCGATTGATGCGACTCATACCAACGTTCTGGCTCTGCAGAGTTCTGCTGCAGGTAGTGCAACAAACGTTGGTGTGCAGATCCTGGACAGAACGGGTGCTGCGCTGACGCTGGACGGTGCGACATTCAGTGAGCAAACAACCCTGAATAACGGTACTAACACCATTCCGTTCCAGGCGCGTTATTATGCAACCGGTGTCGCAACCCCGGGTGCTGCTAATGCGGATGCGACCTTCAAGGTTCAGTATCAATAACCTACCCAGGTTCAGGGACGTCATTACGGGCAGGGATGCCCACCCTTGTGCGATAAAAATAACGATGAAAAGGAAGAGATTATTTCTGTTAGCGTCGTTGCTGCCAATGTTTGCTCTGGCCGGAAATAAATGGAATACCACGCTGCCCGGCGGAAATATGCAATTTCAGGGCGTCATTATTGCGGAAGCTTGCCGGATTGAAGCCGGTGATAAACAAATGACGGTCAATATGGGGCAAATCAGCAGTAACCGGTTTCATGCGGTAGGGGAAGATAGCGCACCGGTGCCTTTTGTTATTCATTTACGGGAATGTAGCACGGTGGTGAGTGAACGTGTGGGTGTGGCGTTTCACGGTGTCGCGGATGGTAAAAATCCGGATGTGCTTTCCGTGGGAGAGGGGCCAGGGATAGCCACCAATATTGGCGTAGCGTTGTTTGATGATGAAGGAAACCTCGTACCGATTAACCGTCCTCCAGCAAACTGGAAACGGCTTTACTCAGGCTCTACTTCGCTACATTTCATCGCCAAATATCGTGCTACCGGGCGTCGGGTTACTGGCGGCATCGCCAATGCCCAGGCCTGGTTCTCTTTAACCTATCAGTAATTGTTCAGCAGATAATGTGATAACAGGAACAGGACAGTGAGTAATAAAAACGTCAATGTAAGGAAATCGCAGGAAATAACATTCTGCTTGCTGGCAGGTATCCTGATGTTCATGGCAATGATGGTTGCCGGACGCGCTGAAGCGGGAGTGGCCTTAGGTGCGACTCGCGTAATTTATCCGGCAGGGCAAAAACAAGTGCAACTTGCCGTGACAAATAATGATGAAAATAGCACCTATTTAATTCAATCATGGGTAGAAAATGCCGATGGTGTAAAGGATGGCCGTTTTATCGTGACGCCACCTCTGTTTGCGATGAAGGGAAAAAAAGAGAATACCTTGCGTATTCTTGATGCAACAAATAACCAATTGCCACAGGATCGGGAAAGTTTATTCTGGATGAATGTTAAAGCGATTCCGTCAATGGATAAATCAAAATTGACTGAGAATACGCTACAGCTCGCAATTATCAGCCGCATTAAACTGTACTATCGTCCGGCTAAATTAGCGTTGCCACCCGATCAGGCCGCAGAAAAATTAAGATTTCGTCGTAGCGCGAATTCTCTGATGCTGATTAACCCGACACCCTATTACCTGACGGTAACAGAGTTGAATGCCGGAACTCGGGTTCTTGAAAATGCATTGGTGCCTCCAATGGGCGAAAGCACGGTTAAATTGCCTTCTGATGCAGGAAGCAATATTACTTACCGAACAATAAATGATTATGGCGCACTTACCCCCAAAATGACGGGCGTAATGGAATAACGCAGGGGGATTTTTTCGCCTGAATAAAAAGAATTGACTGCCGGGTGATTTAAACCGGAGGAATAATGTCATATCTGAATTTAAGACTTTACCAGCGAAACACACAGTGCTTGCATATTCGTAAGCATCGTTTGGCTGGTTTTTTTGTCCGGCTCTTTGTTGCCTGTGCTTTTACCGCACAGGCACCTTTGTCATCTGCCGAACTCTATTTTAACCCGCGTTTTTTAGCGGATGATCCCCAGGCTGTGGCTGATTTATCGCGTTTTGAAAATGGGCAAGAATTACCGCCAGGGACGTATCGTGTCGATATCTATTTGAATAATGGTTATATGGCAACGCGTGATGTCACATTTAATACGGGCGACAGCGAACAAGGGATTGTTCCCTGCCTGACACGCGCGCAACTTGCCAGTATGGGGCTGAATACGGCTTCTGTCTCCGGTATGAATCTGCTGGCGGATGATGCCTGCGTGCCATTAACCTCAATGATACATGACGCTACTGCGCAACTGGATGTGGGTCAGCAGCGACTCAACCTGACGATCCCTCAGGCATTTATGAGTAATCGCGCGCGTGGTTATATTCCTCCTGAGTTATGGGATCCCGGTATTAATGCCGGATTGCTCAATTATAATTTCAGCGGAAATAGTGTACAGAATCGAATTGGGGGTAACAGCCATTATGCATATTTAAACCTACAGAGTGGGTTAAATATTGGTGCGTGGCGTTTACGCGACAATACCACCTGGAGTTATAACAGTAGCGACAGTTCATCAGGTAGCAAAAATAAATGGCAGCATATCAATACCTGGCTTGAGCGAGACATAATACCGTTACGTTCCCGGCTGACGCTGGGTGATGGTTATACTCAGGGCGATATTTTCGATGGTATTAACTTTCGCGGCGCACAATTGGCCTCAGATGACAATATGTTACCCGATAGCCAAAGAGGATTTGCCCCGGTGATCCACGGTATTGCTCGTGGTACTGCACAGGTCACTATTAAACAAAATGGGTATGACATTTATAATAGTACGGTGCCACCGGGGCCTTTTACCATCAACGATATCTATGCCGCAGGTAATAGTGGTGACTTGCAGGTAACGATCAAAGAGGCTGACGGCAGCACGCAGATTTTTACCGTACCCTATTCGTCAGTCCCGCTTTTGCAACGTGAAGGGCATACTCGTTATTCCATTACGGCAGGAGAATACCGTAGTGGAAATGCGCAACAGGAAAAACCCCGCTTTTTCCAGAGTACATTACTCCACGGCCTTCCGGCTGGCTGGACAATATATGGTGGAACGCAACTGGCGGATCGTTATCGTGCGTTTAATTTCGGTATCGGGAAAAACATGGGGGCACTGGGCGCTCTGTCTGTGGATATGACGCAGGCTAATTCCACACTTCCCGATGACAGTCAGCATGATGGACAATCGGTGCGTTTTCTCTATAACAAATCGCTCAATGAGTCAGGCACGAATATTCAGTTAGTGGGTTACCGTTATTCGACCAGCGGATATTTTAATTTCGCTGATACAACATACAGTCGAATGAATGGCTACAACATCGAAACACAGGACGGAGTTATTCAGGTTAAGCCGAAATTCACCGACTATTACAATCTCGCTTATAACAAACGCGGGAAATTACAACTCACCGTTACTCAGCAACTCGGGCGCACATCAACACTGTATTTGAGTGGTAGCCATCAAACTTATTGGGGAACGAGTAATGTCGATGAGCAATTCCAGGCTGGATTAAATACTGCGTTCGAAGATATTAACTGGACGCTCAGCTATAGCCTGACGAAAAACGCCTGGCAAAAAGGACGGGATCAGATGTTAGCGCTTAACGTCAATATTCCTTTCAGCCACTGGCTGCGTTCTGACAGTAAATCTCAGTGGCGACATGCCAGTGCCAGCTACAGCATGTCACACGATCTCAACGGTCGGATGACCAATCTGGCCGGTGTATACGGTACGTTGCTGGCAGACAACAACCTCAGCTATAGCGTGCAAACCGGCTATGCCGGGGGAGGCGATGGTAATAGCGGAAGTACAGGCTACGCCACGCTGAATTATCGCGGTGGTTACGGCAATGCCAACATCGGTTACAGCCATAGCGATGATATTAAGCAGCTCTATTACGGAGTCAGCGGTGGGGTACTGGCTCATGCCAATGGCGTAACGCTGGGGCAGCCGTTAAACGATACGGTGGTGCTTGTTAAAGCGCCTGGCGCAAAAGATGCAAAAGTCGAAAACCAGACGGGGGTGCGTACCGACTGGCGCGGTTATGCCGTGCTGCCTTATGCCACTGAATATCGGGAAAACAGAGTAGCGCTGGATACCAATACCCTGGCTGATAACGTCGATTTAGATAACGCGGTCGCTAACGTTGTTCCCACCCGTGGGGCGATCGTGCGAGCAGAGTTTAAAGCGCGCGTTGGGATAAAACTGCTCATGACGCTGACCCACAATAATAAGCCGCTGCCGTTTGGGGCGATGGTGACATCAGAGAGTAGCCAGAGTAGCGGCATTGTTGCGGATAATGGTCAGGTTTACCTCAGCGGAATGCCTTTAGCGGGAAAAGTTCAGGTGAAATGGGGAGAAGAGGAAAATGCTCACTGTGTCGCCAATTATCAACTGCCACCAGAGAGTCAGCAGCAGTTATTAACCCAGCTATCAGCTGAATGTCGTTAAGGGGGCGTGATGAGAAACAAACCTTTTTATCTTCTGTGCGCTTTTTTGTGGCTGGCGGTAAGTCACGCTTTGGCTGCGGATAGCACGATTACTATCCGCGGCTATGTCAGAGATAACGGCTGTAGTGTGGCCGCTGAATCAACCAATTTTACTGTTGATCTGATGGAAAACGCGGCGAAGCAATTTAACAACATTGGCGCGACGACTCCTGTCGTTCCATTTCGTATTTTGCTGTCACCCTGTGGTAACGCTGTTTCTGCCGTAAAGGTTGGGTTTACCGGCGTTGCAGATAGCCACAATGCCAACCTGCTTGCACTTGAAAATACGGTGTCAGCGGCTGCGGGACTGGGAATACAGCTTCTGAATGAGCAGCAAAATGAGATACCCCTTAATGCCCCATCGTCCGCGCTTTCGTGGACGACCCTGACGCCGGGTAAACCAAATACGTTGAATTTTTACGCCCGGCTAATGGCGACACAGGTGCCTGTCACTGCGGGGCATATTAATGCCACGGCTACCTTCACTCTTGAATATCAGTAACTGGAGATGCTCATGAAATGGCGCAAACGTGGGTATTTATTGGCGGCAATATTGGCGCTCGCAAGTGCGACGATACAGGCAGCCGATGTCACCATCACGGTGAACGGTAAGGTCGTCGCCAAACCGTGCACGGTTTCCACCACCAATGCCACGGTTGATCTCGGCGATCTTTATTCTTTCAGTCTTATGTCTGCCGGGGCGGCATCGGCCTGGCATGATGTTGCGCTTGAGTTGACTAATTGTCCGGTGGGAACGTCGAGGGTCACTGCCAGCTTCAGCGGGGCAGCCGACAGTACCGGATATTATAAAAATCAGGGGACCGCGCAAAACATCCAGTTAGAGCTACAGGATGACAGTGGCAACACATTGAATACTGGCGCAACCAAAACAGTTCAGGTGGATGATTCCTCACAATCAGCGCACTTCCCGTTACAGGTCAGAGCATTGACCGTAAATGGTGGAGCCACTCAGGGAACCATTCAGGCAGTGATTAGCATCACCTATACCTACAGCTGAACCCGAAGAGATGATTGTAATGAAACGAGTTATTACCCTGTTTGCTGTACTGCTGATGGGCTGGTCGGTAAATGCCTGGTCATTCGCCTGTAAAACCGCCAATGGTACAGCTATCCCTATTGGCGGTGGCAGCGCCAATGTTTATGTAAACCTTGCGCCTGCCGTGAATGTGGGGCAAAACCTGGTCGTAGATCTTTCGACGCAAATCTTTTGCCATAACGATTATCCGGAAACCATTACAGACTATGTCACACTGCAACGAGGCTCGGCTTATGGCGGCGTGTTATCTAATTTTTCCGGGACCGTAAAATATAGTGGTAGTAGCTATCCATTTCCTACCACCAGTGAAACGCCGCGCGTTGTTTATAATTCGAGAACGGATAAGCCGTGGCCGGTGGCGCTTTATTTGACGCCTGTGAGCAGTGCTGGCGGGGTGGCGATTAAAGCTGGTTCATTAATTGCCGTGCTTATTTTGCGACAGACCAACAACTATAACAGCGATGATTTTCAGTTTGTGTGGAATATTTACGCCAATAATGATGTGGTGGTGCCCACTGGCGGCTGCGATGTTTCTGCTCGTGATGTCACCGTTACTCTGCCGGACTACCCTGGTTCAGTGCCGATTCCTCTTACCGTTTATTGTGCGAAAAGCCAAAACCTGGGGTATTACCTCTCCGGCACAACCGCAGATGCGGGCAACTCGATTTTCACCAATACCGCCTCGTTTTCACCCGCGCAGGGCGTCGGCGTACAGTTGACGCGCAACGGTACGATTATTCCAGCGAATAACACGGTATCGTTAGGAGCAGTAGGGACTTCGGCGGTAAGTCTGGGATTAACGGCAAATTACGCACGTACCGGAGGGCAGGTGACTGCAGGGAATGTGCAATCGATTATTGGCGTGACTTTTGTTTATCAATAAAGAAATCACAGGACATTGCTAATGCTGGTACGCAATATTACCTGAAGCTAAAAACCTGCACGTTAGCCCTTTGTAGGCCAGATAAGACGCGTCAGCGTCGCATCTGGCATAAACAAAGCGCACTTTGCTGGTCTGTTCCCCTCACCCTAACCCTCTCCCCGGAGGGGCGAGGGGACTGGCCGGGCACATTTTTAGACTTTGTCATCAGTCAGAGCCTGCCATTGGCAGGCTCCGGTGTTCTTTTACGCTACCATGCTAATAATCAACACAATAATCAGCCCAACCACGGAGTTGACCAGCTCCAGCAGTCCCCAGGTTTTCAACGTGTCTTTTACCGACAGGTCAAAGTAACCTTTGAACAGCCAGAATGAGGCATCATTAATGTGGGTGAGGGTGTTGGAACCCGCAGCCGTCGCCAGCACCAGCAGCGCCGGATTCACGCCAACCAGCTGACCGGTTGCTGGATCAAGGATTGCAGCACTGATAATCCCGGCGGCGGTCATCGCCGAAACGACACCCTGACCCGTCGCCAGACGAATTAGCACAGTGATCAGCCATGCCATGATGTAGGGCGAGATATTGCCGTGGGACATCAACATGCCGATGGTGTCGCCAATGCCGGTGTCGATGATGGTCTGCTTCAGCACGCCACCCGCACCGATGATCAGAATCACCATTGCAATACTCTTCACCGCGCTTTCAAAAGCGTTCATCACCCACTGCATGTCATGACCACGCGCGGTGCCAAAGAGTACGAATGCAACCACCATCGCAATAAACATTGCAATCGGCGAGGAACCGATAAAGTTAACCACTTCCCAGGCAGGGGTATCTTTTACCAGCCAGATATTGGCGATGGTGGTGGAGATCATAATGATCGCCGGGATCAGCGGCACCAGAATCGAAACGCCGAAAGAGGGCAGATTATTCATATCTACCGGTTGATCTGCTTTCAGGAATGATGGCGTTGGGCGCTCAAGATTGCCGAGGAACTTCGGCAGGATCAGACCTGCGCAGATTACACTTGGGATCGTCACCAGTACGCCATAGATATAAACCATCCCCATATCCGCGCCATAAGCATTCACCAGCGCCACCGGACCCGGCTGCGGTGGGAACAGTGAATGTGCGGTAGTGGCAGCTGCTACTGCCGGGATCGCCAGTTTCAGGAACGGAATTTTAGCTTCGGCGGCAATAACAATAACCAGCGGCGCTAACATGATAAAGGCCACTTCATAAAACATCGCCAGACCGAAAATCAGGCCGATGATAATCACCGACAGCTGTACATAGCGCAGACCGAGACGCGCCAGCAGCGTATGTGCTATCTGGTGAGCCGCGCCGGAGTCGACCATCAATTTACCGATGACCGCACCGAACACCACGATGATAGCCAGTTCCCCCAGCGTGTTGCCGAAGCCCGCTTTCATGGTGTGCAGCAGCGACATCAAATCCATGCCCGCCAGCATCCCGACGGACAGCGCCGCCACCAACAAAGCCACCATTGAATTGATTTTGAACTTCAAATTCAGTACCAGCATCAGACCAATGCCGAATACCACCCAGAGAATGTTAAGCACATGCATAACGTTTTACCTTACCTGGTTGAACCGTTGTTATTTTGGGCGACATGTTATGTAAATTGGTCAACCATTGTTGCGATGAATGTCACATCCTCTGATCAATAACCATCGATTACCCTTTGATGCAATTTGCAGCAACAACCATGAGAGTGAAATTCTTGTGATGTGGTTAACCAATTTTAGAATTCGGGTTGACATGTCTTACCAAAAGGTAGAACTTATACGCCATCTCATCCGATGCAACGCCACGGCTGCGGTCTGGTTGTTCATCCGGATACCTAAACAACTCCGGGGCTCCACGTCTCTTTGCTGTGGAACCCACTATGTGAAAGAGGAAAAATCATGGAACAGACCTGGCGCTGGTACGGCCCAAACGATCCGGTTTCTTTAGCTGATGTCCGTCAGGCGGGCGCAACTGGCGTGGTTACCGCGCTGCACCATATCCCGAACGGCGAAGTATGGTCCGTAGAAGAGATCCTCAAACGCAAGGCGATCGTTGAAGACGCAGGCCTGGTGTGGTCTGTCGTTGAAAGCGTACCAATTCACGAAGATATCAAAACCCACACTGGCAACTATGAGCAGTGGATTGCTAACTATCAGCAGACCCTGCGCAACCTGGCGCAGTGCGGCATTCGCACCGTGTGCTACAACTTCATGCCGGTGCTCGACTGGACCCGTACTGACCTCGAATACGTGCTGCCAGACGGCTCCAAAGCTCTGCGCTTCGACCAGATCGAATTCGCTGCATTCGAAATGCATATCCTGAAACGCCCAGGTGCGGAAGCGGATTACACCGAAGAAGAAATTGCTCAGGCAGCTGAACGCTTCGCCACTATGAGCGACGAAGACAAAGCGCGTCTGACCCGTAACATCATTGCCGGTCTGCCGGGCGCGGAAGAAGGGTACACCCTCGACCAGTTCCGTAAGCACCTGGAGCTGTACAAAGATATCGACAAAGCCAAACTGCGCGAAAACTTTGCGGTCTTCCTGAAGGCGATCATTCCAGTTGCGGAAGAAGTTGGCGTCCGTATGGCTGTTCACCCGGACGATCCGCCGCGCCCAATCCTCGGCCTGCCGCGCATTGTTTCCACCATTGAAGATATGCAGTGGATGGTTGATACCGTAAACAGCATGGCGAACGGTTTCACCATGTGCACCGGTTCCTACGGCGTGCGTGCTGACAACGATCTGGTTGATATGATCAAGCAGTTCGGTCCGCGTATTTACTTCACCCATCTGCGTTCCACCATGCGTGAAGATAACCCGAAAACCTTCCACGAAGCGGCGCACCTGAACGGTGACGTTGATATGTACGAAGTGGTGAAAGCGATTGTTGAAGAAGAACACCGTCGTAAAGCGGAAGGCAAAGAAGACCTGATCCCGATGCGTCCGGACCACGGTCATCAGATGCTGGACGACCTGAAGAAGAAAACCAACCCAGGTTACTCCGCAATTGGTCGTCTGAAAGGCCTGGCCGAAGTTCGCGGTGTCGAACTGGCGATCCAGCGCGCTTTCTTTAGCCGTTAATATCCACCGGCATGGCTGCGCGCCGTGCCGGTTCCTTCTTCCTTGCCGTCACTCTCTGAAGACGGATTCTGGAGTTTACGATGACTACTATTGTTGACAGCAATCTGCCGGTTGCCCGCCCGTCATGGGATCATTCTCGTCTGGAATCACGCATTGTGCATCTCGGTTGCGGAGCGTTTCACCGCGCGCACCAGGCGCTGTATACCCATCATCTGCTGGAAAGTACCGACAGCGACTGGGGTATCTGCGAAGTTAACCTGATGCCAGGTAACGACCGCGTGCTGATCGAAAACCTGAAAAAACAGCAACTGCTGTACACCGTGGCGGAAAAAGGCGCAGAAAGCACCGAGCTGAAAATTATCGGTTCGATGAAAGAAGCCCTGCACCCGGAAATCGACGGTTGTGAAGGTATTCTCAACGCGATGGCGCGTCCGCAGACGGCGATTGTCTCCCTGACGGTCACAGAGAAAGGTTATTGCGCCGATGCGGCAAGCGGTCAGCTGGATCT
Organism: Escherichia sp. WS3063; assembly: GCF_046486595.1. Taxonomy (NCBI): domain Bacteria; kingdom Pseudomonadati; phylum Pseudomonadota; class Gammaproteobacteria; order Enterobacterales; family Enterobacteriaceae; genus Escherichia; species Escherichia sp. WS3063. The sequence continues at coordinate 145,388 of NZ_JBJQKY010000002.1, read as the reverse complement.
CAATAATCCGCTGATTAAGCACGATCTGGAAAACCCGACTGCGCCGAAGTCCGCGATTGGTTACATCGTAGAAGCCCTGCGTCTGCGTCGTGAAAAAGGGCTGAAAGCGTTTACGGTGATGTCCTGCGACAACGTACGTGAAAACGGTCATGTGGCGAAGGTCGCGGTTCTGGGGCTGGCTCAGGCGCGTGATCCACAGCTGGCGGCATGGATTGAAGAGAACGTCACCTTCCCGTGCACCATGGTTGACCGCATCGTTCCGGCGGCGACGCCAGAAACCTTACAGGAAATTGCTGACCAGCTGGGTGTTTACGACCCGTGCGCCATTGCCTGCGAACCGTTCCGTCAGTGGGTGATTGAAGATAACTTCGTTAATGGTCGTCCGGACTGGGATAAAGTGGGCGCACAGTTCGTTGCAGACGTTGTACCGTTCGAAATGATGAAGCTGCGTATGCTGAACGGCAGCCACTCTTTCCTGGCGTACCTCGGTTACCTCGGTGGCTATGAAACCATTGCCGACACCATGACTAACCCGGATTATCGCAAAGCGGCCTTTGCCCTGATGATGCAGGAACAAGCGCCAACGCTGTCGATGCCGGAAGGTACAGACCTGAACGCCTATGCGACGCTGCTGATCGAGCGTTTCAGCAACCCGTCTCTGCGTCACCGTACCTGGCAGATTGCGATGGACGGCAGCCAGAAGTTACCGCAGCGTCTGCTGGACCCGGTGCGTCTGCACCTGCAAAACGGCGGCAGCTGGCGTCACCTGGCGCTGGGCGTGGCTGGCTGGATGCGTTACACCCAGGGCGTGGATGAGCAGGGTAATGCCATTGACGTGGTCGACCCGATGCTGGCGGAGTTCCAGAAGATCAACGCGCAGTATCAGGGCGCAGACCGCGTGAAAGCGCTGCTGGGCCTGAGCGGTATTTTTGCCGATGATCTGCCGCAGAATGCCGACTTTGTTGGCGCAGTGACGGCGGCATATCAGCAGCTGTGCGAACGCGGTGCGCGCGAGTGTGTGGCTGCGCTGTAACTAACTGATTACCCTACAGACTTACTGGTCAATCAAACTGATATTTGGTTGACCAGTTTTCGTTTTTTTGCCCACCTGTACGTGCCAACTTCCAGTGCTAATGGTATAGTTTGAGATTAACGGGGGCCGTAAAATTGCCCGTTGTAGGCCGGATAAGGCGTTCACGCCGCATCCGGCAAAAATTTGATTAACCGCACCTAACGGACACAACACCATGAAATCTGCCACCTCTGCGCAAAGACCTTACCAGGAAGTCGGGGCGATGATCCGCGATCTGATCATAAAGACGCCGTACAATCCTGGCGAACGGCTGCCGCCGGAGCGTGAAATTGCAGAAATGCTTGATGTCACGCGGACGGTGGTACGTGAAGCGCTGATCATGCTGGAGATCAAAGGGCTGGTGGAAGTACGCCGGGGTGCCGGTATCTATGTTCTTGATAACTCAGGCAGCCAGAACACAGACAGTCCGGATGCCAACGTCTGCAACGATGCCGGTCCTTTTGAGCTGTTACAGGCGCGGCAGTTATTGGAGAGCAACATCGCCGAGTTTGCCGCTTTGCAGGCTACCCGCGAAGATATCGTCAAAATGCGTCAGGCATTGCAACTGGAAGAGCGTGAACTGGCTTCCAGTGCGCCGGGCAGCAGCGAAAGCGGTGACATGCAGTTCCATCTCGCTATTGCCGAAGCAACGCATAACAGCATGCTGGTGGAGCTGTTCCGTCAGTCCTGGCAGTGGCGGGAAAACAATCCAATGTGGATCCAGTTGCACAGCCATCTGGATGACAGCCTGTATCGCAAAGAGTGGTTGGGCGATCACAAACAGATCCTCGCCGCGTTAATCAAAAAAGATGCCCGAGCGGCGAAGCTGGCAATGTGGCAGCATCTGGAAAACGTTAAGCAACGTCTGCTGGAATTCTCGAACGTTGACGATATTTATTTTGATGGCTATCTGTTTGATTCATGGCCGCTGGATAAAGTCGACGCCTGACTTATTATGATAAGCGCAAGGGTAAACGTTTCTTGCGCTTTCTTAAATTAAGAAGTCGCAATGAGTATTACTTTGTAAATTGCAGGGTATTGTTTAAATATCTGTATAACCTGAATATTAGTACTCATTGTTCCTGGTAGTTATTTACCAATATAATTCCATTCACCATTTTTTAATTCAAACAGTTCTGGAAGAGATGACGGTTGCAGAGTCATACGTTTGAGTGGTGCATTTTCATCACCCGGGATAACTTTATATCCCATTTTTGCATGGATCTCCGCGGTACCGGGATAGGCTTCTATACCAATTATTGGGTCATTACCCAACTCAATATTAGCATTAAGTAATGCGGCAAGGGCGAATCCGGAAGAATTTGCTACCCCTGTTACCGTCATTATCTGATCAATATAGATATCAATCCTTGGCTGCTCATTGGTCCATCTTTTTGCCTGAGAAGCTGGAAGGGTTGAAATATATCCTATCGTGGTTCCGGCGTAACCTGGAACATTGCAACCAGGGCCTAATGTTATTTCATGAACTGTATAGTCCTCAACAGGATAGGAAGGGCTCTTCATAAATAAATTTAGCCTTAATCCTTCTGCTAACTCTGTGGCAGCATGCGCCTTTTTACATATACCACCATATATTTCGTCTAAAACTGTGGTGATTTTCAAGTTTCGATAGAGCATACGTCCTGTTGTTGTAATACCATCGGATTCTCTGCATGTTTCTGTCACATAATTAAATGGCCAGGGCTCTTTACTAATATCAAGTTTTCTAATTTCGACAACGCTTTTTCCATCGTAATTATGGTTATTGCCACGAGCAAGAGGCAGAAGATAGATATTTTCCGTATCCAGGCGTGCATATTCATATCGACGTGTTAACTCACTGTCGACTTTTGGATGATGAAGGAAGTGATTATCTGTAATAATTTGGCTCTGAAGGGCATTGCTTAATGGCATAGACATAATAGTTACCTTTTAGGAGTATTTCACTGATGTTTAGAAAAATAGATAAATTTTTCTGTAGTAAAAAGAGAAGTAAACAAATGACATGCATGTTTCTGTTGTAGTGATATCAACTCTACACGGTGATATTAAAGGGTAGGAAACACTCTAAAGTATCAAAAAACGCTCATTTGAAATTATTTTCATGCAATTAAAAAGCATATCTTATTACTAATTGGAATTTGATGTTGCTATATTGATGTCTATATTAATAATGCCTGTGAATGGTATTTTTGATGTATTTGATATGTTATCAATTTATATTATTTACAAACTAATTGTTTCAAATAATACATGGCTGATTATGCGGAAATAAATAATTTCCCACCGGAATTAAGTAGCGGCGGTGACAAGTATTTTCATCTACATAACTATTCGGAATATTCAGAATATACTAGCAGTTTTTTTTTGAGTTTGATGATTTTTATCAAATCATGACTTTTTTCCTGAAAAGTCAGTAGATATTCATAGGCAAGTAAGGTTTTATACTTTGCTGACAGGATTCAGGCCTGTCTCAGACTGACATGGATGTAATGAACAAAAGGGAATGGCTATGGAAAATGAGCATCAATACAGTGGTGCCCGGTGTTCAGGGCAAGCCGCATATGTTGCTAAACGTCAGGAGTGCGCAAAATGATGCGCCAATCACTTCAGGCTGTTTTACCTGAAATTTCAGGCAATAAAACGTCATCGCTGCGTAAATCGGTATGCAGCGATCTCCTCACACTTTTTAATTCTCCTCATTCGGCATTACCGTCATTACTTGTTTCAGGCATGCCCGAGTGGCAACTGCATAACCAGAGCGACAAACATCTTCAGGGCTGGTATTGCCGTCAGCTGCGTTCTGCACTGTTATTTCATGAGCCACGGATTGCGGCGTTGCAGGTCAATTTGAAAGAAGCGTACTGCCACACGCTGGCGATCTGCCTTGAGATAATGCTGTACCACGACGATGAACCGCTAACGTTTGATCTGGTCTGGGATAATGGCGGTTGGCGTAGTGCGACGCTGGAGAATGTCAGCTAAGCACAATCTCCAGCTCGCGCAGTTCACGCCAGAAGCGTTCGGCAACGGGATTCATACGGGTGTTCATCCTGTATGCGTAAGCCTGAATCGGGATCACTAGTTCGTCCCGATTAAGCACAACGAGCTTCCCGCTGCGAATTTCTTGTTGGATGGCATACTCCGGCAACCAGGCAATTCCACAGCCGTCGAGGGCAACCTGCTTTAAAAGCTCGCTCATCGAAGAGACAAAAAAGGTGCTGAAACTTAACTCACTGTGGCGCGTCAGGGTGCGATTAATCAATCGCCCCATGTAGGAGTTGCGGCTGTAATTCAGTAACGGAAAGTGTGGCTGCGCGAGGTTAAAAAGTGCTTCTCCGTGTTCGTCACTGGCGCAGACGGGGAACAATTGAGATTCAAATAAGCGAATGTGGTCAAATGGTGCTTCCAGCAAATCTTCGTCGTGAAAGGAAAAAATACAGTCACTTTGCCCTTCACGCAGTTTATCGACCGCTTCATCGACATCAATGGCTTCAATCGCCCAGGTAAAGAGCGGCGGCATCTGGCTGATAATGGACGGTAACAGACCGAGGGAAAGAGAGTGTGCAGCGGCTATCTTGATTTTACGTTGCGCGTAATCGCTGCCGCCACGCAGCTCTGCCAGATTGCTTTCTAACTGTTGCAACAGATGGCGGATCTGCGAATGAAAGATTTTCCCTTGTTCCGAGAGTTGCAGCGGCGTCACCTGGCGGTTAAACAATTCAACGCCAATCGCCTGTTCCAGTGCACGGATGCGGCGGCTGAATGCCGGTTGCGAGACGTTGCGACTGACTGCCGCCTGGGAAAAGTTGCGGCATTTTTCCAGGGTCAGAAAATCATAAAGCCATTTTGTTTCAATATTATGCAAAACCGCACCACAGCCATCCATTACGTTTTACTCTGTCAGCCGCCCTTGCGGGCATTCTACGTCCATTCGGGCGGCTGACAACCGTTTAAGCCGTTTCAAACGTTCCTTTCACGCAGGCTTTGCCGTCTTTGACCATCAGTTTGCCGCGAGCGTATACCTGCTCAATGCGCAATTCTGGCGTCATGACCAGTAAGTCTGCGTCATTGCCTGGCAGAATTTCGCCTTTCCCGCTCAGGTTAAGGAAACCGGCTACGCTACTGGTGAGCGGGCGCAGGGCATCGCTGATACTGAAATCATAGTCTTTGACCAGCACCTGCACGGTTTCCAGCAACGTTTCAAAACCGGCAACACCGATATGGGTTAAATTCCCTTCGTCATCGAAGAACGGCTGGCTACCGTTGCCGTCGGAGCTGAGGGTGACGCGTGCCAGCGGAATACCCGCCTGAACGGCGCGGGCAATACCTTCGGCAGGGGCGACCGGTTCGTCAATGCTGCTGGTGATGTCGATGGTGCCGCCTTTGCGCGCGAACTCCAGCGCCTGCTCAAACAACGGAACGTTGCGGTTAACGTGGGTCGGCAGCAGCTTGCTGATCGGCACATCGCAGTTTTCCAGCAGGTCATAGACAGGCTGTAACGCCTTTTTACTGTCGCCCATGTGGAACACGGTGACGCCAGGTTTGCCGCCGAGCAAACCGCCAACGCGGGATTCCGCCGCCATATTAGCCAGGTGATAAACGTCCGGTGCGGCAGAACGGTGATCAGAGATGGCGCATTTCACACCAATCACGCGATCGATAATCGCCACGTCTTTTTCCACGGAACCCGTAATAGTGCGGGAAGGGACATGATAAGCGCCGGTCAGCATCCAGGCGCTGATGCCTTCTTCATTGAGCGCACGGGTCTTGGCGAGCAGGGATTCCGGGTGGCGAGAGATAGAGTCGGTGCCCAGCAGACCAACCACTGACGTGACGCCCGCTTCCGTCAGGCGACTTAGCGCCACTTCCGGCGTGCGCGTCGTGGGACCTGCTTCGCCGCCACCGCCAATCAAATGGACGTGTTGATCAATAAAACCTGGGCAGAGGATTTGCCCGCTGAGATCGACAACCGTGCAGTCCGGTACAATGTCAGAAGGGATATTACTGGCAACGGCGATAATTTTGCCGTTAGCGACGAGGACATCGCAAATTCCCCGATCTTCCGGCGCATACAAATGCGCTCCCTGCAGCAGGGTAAAACCGGCTGCGGTATAATCAATCATGGTAACTCCTTGTTAAACAATAAGCTGCATAACCCAGATCGACAGCAATGCGTTAATCACGCAGACCGTAATGATATGCGGGTAATATTTGGCATTCACTTCGGCTGTCCCCAGGCAGCGACCGACATTTTGCACCGGGTTGCCCATTAAATACATCGCGGGCAGTAAAACGGTGACATCGTGGCCGGTTAATGCGCCAGCGGTCGCCAGACTGGCGGCAACACCGACTGCGCCGCCCATACTCATTAATGCGGCTAAAAGGACGGTTGCCGCTTCACCGGGTAATCCCCACAGCGCCATTACCGGTTCACAGATATGCCCCACCCAGTCGAGCAGGCCGGTAATTTTCAGCGCCTGAATGATGACAAACGCCATCACCACGTTTGGCAGCAGGTTGGTGGTGGCGATAGTAAAGCCACGGCGCGCGCCATCGATAAACATATCCATGACGTTTTTGCGGACCTGAGTTGTCATGCTTGCGCTCCTTGCGTTGGGTTGCGACGTTCTTCGAAGTTAAGCCAGACGCGCAAAATGTTGGCTCCGACAAATTTAAACACCAGGATGACGGCTAAAGGTACGATTACGGACGTGCCCAGAAAGGCAAACACCGCGACGCCGGAAGAGAAGTAGTTGGTGATGATGGCGCTACCGCTGGTTTGATATGCGGCGAAAATCACTTTATCGCGTTCGGTAATTTCACCTTCCTGCGCCAGCTCTTTGGTCATACCGGCGGCGGCATCCGTGTTTTGCAGGTTAGCGATCAGCGCCAGCGAGCAGATCCCTGGAATGCCCAACAACGGTTTTAGCACAGGTGTCATTAACTGCTGCGCGGCGCGTAATCCACCAAGACCATCGGTAATTGAAATAATCCCCAGAGAGAGAATGACTGACGGTGCCAGCTCCAGCGCAAAGAGAAAGCCATCTTTAGCCCCCGCGCCACCCGCCCCGCGAAATGAGGTGGTGGCTCCGTTCGCACCAGGCAGTTGCCCAAACGATCCGTTCAGAACGGAAAAATCAAAAACGCGCCACCAGCTGTCTGTTCCGGAAAAAACACCGGAAAAAAAGATTATGGTGAGAAAAAAAGCCAGATACCCTTTAATGCCCACTTTTTCTGTCGCCAGCTCCCCGGCTACAGCATCCCCTTGTTGTGTCATAACAATCCCCATTGTTTTTTTGTGTTTGTGTGTTGCTTGAGCCAGGAAAATTCCTGGAGCGGAAAAACCTTATCAGCCATGTGGGTATGGGGAAAATGCAAGTATGTTTCTGGCTATGCGTTTTTTGCATAGCGGAAAAATTACGCTGTGTGGAAAAGGCTCTGCGCAGGATTGAGTTGCAGAAAATTCATAAACCCAGTGACAATGACATCAGTAAATAAAAACAGAAAATCCAGGGACGAAAACGAGATGGCAAAGTACAACGAAAAAGAGCTGGCGGATACGAGCAAGTTTTTAAGTTTTGTCCTCCGACACAAACCGGAGGCGATTGGTATCGTACTTGACCGTGAAGGATGGGCGGATATCGATAAGCTCATACTTTGTGCCCAAAAAGCGGGCAAGCGATTAACCCGTACATTGCTGGATACCGTGGTCGCCACCAGTGATAAAAAGCGTTTTAGTTATTCCAGTGATGGTAGGTGCATCCGCGCGGTTCAGGGGCATTCGACTTCGCAGGTCGCTATTTCCTTTGCCGAAAAAACACCGCCACAGTTTCTTTACCACGGTACGGCAAGCCGTTTCCTTGACGAGATAAAAAAACAGGGGCTGATTGCAGGGGAGCGTCATTACGTGCATCTCTCTGCTGATGAAGCAACGGCACGCAAAGTGGGAGCAAGACACGGATCGCCGGTTATCTTAACCGTCAAAGCACAGGAAATGGCGAAACGAGGCATCCCTTTCTGGCAAGCGGAAAACGGAGTCTGGCTGACATCAACGGTTGCGGTCGAATTTCTTGAGTGGTAAGGGAAACACTCCTCATGAAGTGACCACTTGCAGCTTAAATAATTGTACTGTGCTGATAAGCGCAGCAATAAACAACGCCGCCGCGCCGCAGAGAGTGGCGCCGGCAAGCGCCGATGTTCCATTGCCGAGCATACTGGTCAGCGCCGGGCCGAGGATTTGTCCAATGCCGTAAATGAGCGTCACAAAGCCTAAAAGATTGAGATTTCCCGGAACGCTCAGTTGGCGGGCGATAGTCATCACCAGAGATGTCGTGCCCATAAAGGTACCGCCAAAACCGATACTACTAATGATAAGCAAGAGAGGAGAGTCGCTGGCGAGAGTAAGCAGCACACTGATAGCCTGCACCAGCAAATTCGCCGTCAGGCAAGGCAAAGCCCCCCAACGTTTTGCTGCCCATAGCCAGCTAAAGCAGCCTGGCACAATTGATAAGCCGACTAACGTCCAGAGATGGGCGGTTAACAATGGTGAGCCTGCATCTTTCGCCATGAGCGGCAGGTAAGTCGCGACGATGATATAACCAAATCCCGCCAGGCCGTACAGAATAGCCAGTAACCACCAGCTCATTATCTGTTGCTCCGTTTTTGCCAATGGCATTGGTGCGATGGCGTGTTTTTTCGAGGGCATTAAAAGCGTAAGTGCAATCAGCATCATGCCAGAAAGCGCCCCGGCGCCTTGCCATAACGTTTGCGAGGATAAGGCAAAATGCAGGCCTGCCAGAACATATTCGTTGCCCAGTGCAATGCCAATGCCAACGCCAGAAAACAAAGCTGCCAGCACAAAAGGATGGCGCGTGTGCTGCATAATCAGCGTCGAACCAAAAATCAGCATACCGGCGCTGGCGACACCCGCCAGGAAGCGAATCAATAACACCAGAATAAATGGCGGCAACCATGCCATTGCGAGGATCAACAACCCGCTCGCCAGGGCAGAAACCAACAGAAATGGGCGTAGGCGCGACGGCTGGTGAAATGCGCCAAACGAAAATAGCAGACTGCCAGCCAGATACCCCGCATAGTTGCCGCTGGCAATCCACGAGAGCTGGCTAAATGAAAACGCCCCTTCCGCCATCATGACGGGCAACATAGGCGTATAAAGGAAGCGACCTAATCCCATACCTAGGGTCAGAACCAGCATCCCGAAAAGCGCGGTGCTGAAAGAAAAGCGTTCTACGGGATGCGAGGACGAAGGCATGTTTAACCTTGTATGTCATTTTTGTTGTTAACAAGTTAATAACAAAAAGGTGAAATATGCCAGCCTGTTAATGCGATGATTTAGGGGTAAAGCGATAAAAACGATTTGGTTCGCTAACGATATAAATATTACCAGAGGCATCCATCGCAATCCCTTCGGCCTGTTTGATGTTATGCGACAAACCTCGACTACCTTTGGTTAGTGATATTTCACCGATAACCTCGCCAACCAGGGTTACTTCCTGGAGTGCGCGAGATTCATGAGACAGCACCAGAAGCGTATTTTTTTGCTGGTTAAATTCTGCGCCGGACACATCATCTAAAGTAAATTGCCGTTGTAGTGCCTCGTCTTTGCTGATGTGTAATTCATTGCTACTTAACAGCCCATTAACTTTGTAGACCTCAATCGGATTTTTCTCTTTAAAAAACCAGAAAGTGTGATCCTGGCGAGAATAAGCCAACCCTTCAAAACCGCAATTGGTTGGGGAGTCTTGCAGCGGGATTTTTATTTTTTTGAGGATTTTTACTTCCGAGTTTGGGGTCAGTGAAATCACATAAATGGCGTAATCGCGCTCATCGCTAATGACAAACTGATTATCGCCAATGTATTCGATCGTCTCGAGATCCTTAACAAAATCCAGAGGAATTGTGCGGATAAAATCACCATTGGTGGTCATTTCAACAATGGCGGCAGGTTTGTTGATAGTGCTAAAAAGAGTATTGCTTTGTGCCGACCAGGTCAGCGAAGAGATATTATTCGTTATGCCTGCAATTTCTTTGCCGTCAATGGTGGCGTGGTAATTCTGAAATGATGCTGCATGATTGCTTTTACGGGCGCAAGATTGCACGAAGAAAGTACACACTGCCACAATGGCAAAAAGAATCACAATAACGGAGATGCGTTTACTTAACGAAATACTTTTTGTCACGGTAATCCCTTTAAGGCAAATCAATAAGATATCGAGAAGTATACGTAGCGACCTTAATGAATCCTTAACGCGGAGAAACCCGGTAATGTGCAATGCAGCGCCAGACACCATCCTGCTGACAATAAATTGACTCAGTCAGCCCAGGGATCACCCATTGTATTTCCTCGCCGGGGGGACAGGTCAGCCAAATGCATAACCCGCAGCCGCCGCGTAAATCACGGGGAATATCGCTGACGCGAAAAGTCATGCCCGCTGCCTGCAACGCTTTGCGGGTTTGTATGACGCCGACTGTGGAGTGAAATAAAAATAAAAACTCTTTCATCGGCGTGTCCTCACTCGTTGACCAATTACCGCCGCGCCAATTGCGCCAGCAAATTGCGCATCAGGGGGGGTATTTACCGGCATTCCCAGGTGAGATTCCAGCATCCGGGCAAACGTCTGGCAATGACTAACGCCACCAGTAAACAGAATCGGCGCTTCACAGGAGAGACGAGCAATGAAATTGGCACTCCTCCGCGCCATCGCGTTAATCACTCCGGCGAGAATCGCTTCTGGCGCGACGCCCGCTGAGCGCAGGCTGATCACTTCTGATTCGGCAAACACTGTGCACATACTCGTGATGGCGTGCGGTCTGACATTTTCAGTAATGCTGTCGAGTTGCTCGACGCTGGTGCCAAGCGTGCGCGAGATCACCTCCAGGAAACGCCCGGTGCCCGCCGCGCATTTGTCATTCATCAGGAAATCGCACAGGTTACCGTCATCATCAAGCTGAATCACTTTGCTGTCCTGACCACCGATGTCGATTACTGCGCGCGTTGCTGGCGCAAGAAACCGTGCGCCCAGCCCGTGACAGGAGATTTCCGTCACCTGTTTATCGGCAAAATCCACCAGTTGCCGCCCGTAGCCGGTGAGCGTCAGAAACGGCGTTGTTTCTAACCCTTCGCGCAGAGTTTCCCAGGCTTCAGTAATTGCTGTTGCCGGGCGAAAGGGTGTTGGAACGAGGAAACGGCGCGTAATCACGCCGTCTGCCAGTAAGATCCCTTTGGTGGCGGTTGAGCCGGAATCAATGCCAATCGAATATGCCACTGCCACTCCTTACAGCATCTCAATAAAGGCCGCGACACGGGTGCTGAGCTGCCCGACATCTGAGGTGGAGTAGTCTGTTTCAATAGCGATATAAGGAATGTTGTGCTGCTGACGCACATGACGTTTAATCGCCAGCGATTCCACCGCGTAGGTATGGCACGCCTGCAAAATCACATCAACTACGCCATCGACCTGATATTCTTCAACCATCTGGCTGAGCATTTGCAGGCGCTGATCGTTCGGCGAAACACAGGAGCAGCCAATCGCCAGATATTTATCCGCCAGCGCGTCGTAGACATCGCCCGTTTCCGCCACGCATTGCTCGGTCGCTTTCGCCCCAGTGCAGTTTTCATAACCGACAACCCAGCCGCCATTCTCTTCAATCGCGCGCACCACTTTCTCTGCTGCGCCGCCAATTGGGCAGCCGGTGATTAAAATGCGTGGACGCGGGTCCAGTCGCTGGCCTTCTTCCCACTGCTGACGAACGCGGGCGGTCATTGCATCCAGTTCGTCAACCAACGCCTCTTTATCGAACCGGAAGGTTGCGCCGTAGACCACTTTCAGAATGTCGCTGCCGCTAAGCGCCGGAGGATTTAACTGCCCAAGATGATAAAAATTAGCCAGTGCGCGACGTTCGCGGTTTTTCAGCACAATGGCATCGCGCAGAGCATCTTCGCTAATCTCGTGTCCAAAACGTTCCTCTACCGCTTTTTGTAAGCGCAGCATCTCAGCTTTCCATAATGCACGCGAGGCATCGTCCTTAACGCTGTTGGGCAATTGCATCACATGCACGGGCTTAAACTCCGCCATGTATTCATACATTTTCTTTTTGCCGTCGCAGGTGGTTTCACCGACCACCAGATCCGAAAAGTAGAAGTAGGGGCATTTATCGGTTTTGCCAAAGCCGTAGCTGCTTTTAATCAGCGGGCAGAGGTTGCGCGGCAGATCTTTCTCCGCTTCTTCAATGGTTTCATCAGAGGTGGAACAGAGCGAAACCACAACCGCACCGGCTGCCATCGGGATCTCTTGCGGCATAAAGGTGCAGTAAGTGCCAACCAGCGGAATGCCGCGCTCCTTGAGATCCATGACGGTGAGAAAGCCTTTCTGGCGAGCTTCAGAGAACTGATCGAAAATAGCGGGTAGATCGGTGACAAGTGACATGATTTTCCTTCCCCGTACCACGGGAGATAATGAAAAGAGGCCACATTATTACCATTCTTTTAGTATGGTTTATTTGATCTCTCTCGCGGTTAGCCACTTAGTTTTTCATGGATTTCTAAAAATTGCCGAGGGGGAACAAGGCCGGGAGCTGCGACAGCAAATATAAAATCAGCCCAATACATCCGCCAACCAGCGTACCGTTAACACGAATAAACTGCAGATCTTTGCCGATATTTAACTCGATTTGCCGCGACATATCCCTGGCATCCCAGCTTTTTACCGTATCGCTGATGTGGCGCGTCAGGAATGCGGAAAACTCAGGCGCGACGCGGTGCGCGGCTTGTTCCAGGTGACCATTTAACGACGCCCGCAAGGCATCATCGGCAATTAACGTTTCGCCAAACCATTGACCCGCTCGTGCGATGCGTTCTTTCACACGAGAATCTTCACTGTTGATATCCGCTTTCAGCCATTCCCGCAAATCCCCCCACAATTCACTGAGATAGCGGTTAAAAGCTTCATCTTCTTTCAGATAGCTTTTTACGGCATCGGCTCGCGCTGCCATTTCAGGATCGTTTTTCAACTTGTCGATCAGGGCAAAAGTGGCGCGATCAAATGCATGGCGGATCTGATGCGCACGATCGCGACTAATATCATCAAGCAAAGAATTCACCGCGTCAGAAACTAACTCCGCGCTATGTTCGCCCAGCCATTCAGTGGGGAGAATTTTGGCTTTCAGTGGATGCTCACTCTCCAGCCAGCGAACAATCTGCTGGGCGATAAACTTGCGCGATTTATCGCGCTGGAGAAGGGCGATCAACTGTGCGATCAGCGTATCGAGCAGCACCTGATGACGATCGTTTTTGGTCATACTCTCCAGCATCAACGCACTGGTGCCAGAAAGATCAACCTTATCAATCGCCCGGTGGACCGCGCGCTTAAGCAGGCGCTGAATACGCGCATCATCGGTCAGTTCAAGAAAACCACTCATGATCTGCAACAGATGCTGACCAACGCGGCGGGCGTTTTCTGGCTGACTAAACCAGTTGCCAATCAACAACGCCGGTTCGTGACGTCGAATCAATGCCACCAGCGATTGGGTATCGAGAAATTTTTCCTGCACGAACTGACCGAGATTTTCGCCAATCCGGTCTTTATTACGCGGGATAATCGCCGTATGACGAGAAATGATCGGAATCGGCACGCGGCGAAATAGCGCCACCACCGCAAACCAGTCAGCCAGCGCGCCGACCATCGCCGCTTCAGCAATCGCCTTCACGCCGCTCACCCAAAAATTGGGCGGCAAAAACAGCGTAACGACAAAGGTAGCAGCGGCGATAAGCAGTAAAGAGAGCGCCAACATTTTGGCGCGTCTGAGTTCGATGAGTTTATTCATAACGTTAAGAATAGAGCCTGACGGCAGGATCGCGCAAAAATCACCGCTCCTCCGCCAGCTCGGCAGCCTGATGTTGGCGCACGCGATTAAGCAATCCGGCCAGGGTGAAAACGACGATAACGCCTGCCACAACGGCTAACAGATGAAACGGCAAGCGACCGCCGTTAAACCACAGCCAGCGGCCGATTTCGACCGAGACAGACATCACCATCAGGATCACCATATTCAGCGATGCGGAGACGGTCCCTTTCGGTAAGTTATTGGAAAACAGCGTAAAGCGGAATAAGGTCGGGAAGATCAAACCAATCCCGAAAGCATACAGACTGGTGCCGAGCACCGACCACAGCCAGACGTGTGGCGACAGCAGATTGCCGATAATCAACAGCGCGAGGCCGACCAGTTGAAGGGGTACGGCACGCCAGATAAACCGCGGTTCGGTCGGATCTTTAACGAAACGCGCCACGATGGCATTCGCGACAATCACCGCGCCGAATACCGGAACCTGCGTCCAGGCGAACTGCGAAGTTGTTAAGCCGCCCGCATCGATCAGGATCACCGGCGAGACAGCCACCCAGCTCATCATTGGGATATAGCTGAGGGCGATGGTTGCCGCGCCAAAGAGGAACAGCCGGTTGCAAAAGACATTGCGAAAATCGCGTAAGACGCTTTTGGCGCTAAACGGAACCGCGCCGCGCTTCACCGTCTCTGGCATCGCCAGCAGCAAGCCGACAAATGAGATAAAACCCATAACCGCAATGATGGCAAAAAGGACTTTCCAGTGCACAAAGTGCATCAGAGCTGCGCCGGAAAGCGGGCCAATAATCGGCGCAATCAGTACGATGGAGGTGATAATCGCCATCAACTTGATCCCTTTTGTCTGTCCGAACGCCTCCTGCACCGTGACATAACCAACGGTGGCAATAAAACAGATACTGGTGCCCTGAATTGCACGCGCGATAAGAAATTGTGTCATTGACGTGGTGAACATTGTCGCGGCGCAGGCAAGGGTAAAAATTAACGCCCCGGTAATCAGCACCGGCCTGCGGCCAATCCTGTCGGAAAGCGGCCCCAGCAGCCACTGCAATGCCATGCCTCCAGCGAGATAGAGACTGACGGCAGCAGGGGCCAGACTGACATCGGCATTAAAATCACGGACCACATTAATGATCCCTGGCTGGATCAGGTCCGTCGACAGATACGCAGCAAAGTCATACAAAATCAACGCCATCGGGAAAAACAGCGTGGCGGCATGGCGGGCAAAAAAACGTGGCATAACAAACAACTCCTTGTCCGGAGAATCCCAATGGGGAAAACGAAATTCAATACCGTCGGTAATGACGAAAGGCAGGCGAGACGGGCAAATGTACTGAATTTCATGTAATCAACCACACTGCCTGTGAACATACAGACAGAGAAATACCTTCTGACTCCAGGTCAGAATGTATAACGATTACAAATAGTCATCAGCACATTACACCTCTTGAATTGATGGGTTGCATAGAAAATATACACCTTAAGTGTAATTAAAATTTGCGGTTAATCAAAAGAGTGCGGTGGAAAGGGGAATATCTGCCGGGTACAGGAAATGTAAAATGCGAGCCTGTTTCCGGAAAAATGTATCGTTTGCAGAGGAACAAAAATAGCCTGGAAAGCACCTCGGGGAACGAGAAATTGCCGGGTGAGAATGGTTTTGTTAGTCGCTACAGTCGGGCCATCTTATCTACAGGTGACGGATCGCCATGACAAACTTCACGACCAGCACGCCGCATGACGCATTATTTAAATCTTTTCTCACCCACCCTGACACCGCGCGGGATTTTATGGAGATCCACTTACCCAAAGATTTACGTGAACTGTGCGATCTCGACAGCTTAAAACTGGAATACGCCAGCTTTGTCGATGAAAAATTGCGGGCGCTACATTCCGATATTCTGTGGTCGGTAAAGACCCGCGAAGGAGATGGCTATATTTATGTGGTGATTGAACATCAGAGCCGCGAGGATATCCATATGGCCTTTCGCCTGATGCGATATTCCATGGCGGTGATGCAGCGCCATATCGAGCATGATAAACGCCGGCCGCTACCGCTGGTCATCCCGATGCTGTTTTATCACGGTAGCCGTAGTCCTTACCCCTGGTCTTTGTGCTGGCTGGATGAATTTGCCGACCCGGCTACCGCACGGAAGCTTTATACCGCAGCGTTCCCGCTGGTGGATGTCACTGTCGTGCCAGACGACGAGATTGTGCAGCATCGCAGAGTCGCCCTGCTGGAGTTGATCCAAAAGCATATTCGCCAGCGCGATCTAATGGGGCTTATTGATCAACTGGCAGTATTACTGGTTACAGGGTGCGCTAATGACAGCCAGATAACCGCGCTGTTAAATTACATTTTACTGACTGGCGATGAAGCGCGTTTTAATGAGTTTATCAGCGAACTTATCCGTCGAATGCCACAACACAGGGAGCGAATAATGACGATTGCAGAGCGAATTCATAATGATGGATGGCTGTTGGGAAGGGAGAGGGGGAGGAAAGAAGGGAAAGAAGAAGGGGAAAAGAGCCTCCTCCGATTGTTGTTGCAGAATGGGGCGGATCCTGAATGGATACAACGATATACCGGACTTTCGGCAGAGCAAATGCAGGCATTAGATCAGCCCTTGCCTGAAAGCAAGCGCGATCCATGGATCGAGTACTAATCAGAGGCCGATGACAAACGCAAAGCTGCCTGATGTGCTACGCTTATCAGGTCTACATAACCCATTCAATATATTGAACTTTAAAAATTTTGTAGACCTGGTAAGGCGTTCACATGGCATCCGGCATGAACGAAGCGCAATTTGCCTAAGCCATACTGGAACGTGGAGATGACCCTGCAAAGATAAAACGAGTCACACGCTATTCGTGAGAGGAAATCAGGGGGCTCGCCACTATTTCGAATTCATTCCATTGCCCGATACACGGCTTCGCCAATTTGCTTCAGTGCTTCGCGATAGGTTTCGCTGAGCGGCAAAGCGCAGTTGATGCGCAGACAATTACGGTATTTGCCGGAAGCTGAGAAAATCGAGCCTGCCGCCACCTGGATTTTTATGCGGTATAGCTGCCGCGCAACGCAAACCATATCGACCTGTTCAGGCAATTCTATCCACAGTAAAAATCCGCCTTTCGGGCGCGTAATACAGATTTCGCAGGGAAAATATTCCCGTATCCAGCAGGTATAAAGCGCCAAATTGCGCTGATAGATCTGCCGCATCCGCCGGATATGGCGATGATAGTGACCTTCCAGCACAAACGTTGCCGCCGCCATTTGCGTGGACGGCACATTAAAGCTGCTGATGGCGTATTTCATATGCATCAGTTTATCGTGATAACGCCCCGGTGCGACCCAACCCACGCGCAGGCCTGGAGCAATACTTTTACTGAACGAGCTGCACAACAGCACTCGCCCGTCGATATCCCAGGAATGAATGGTCCGCGGGCGCGGATACTCCGTTGCCAGTTCGCCGTAGACATCATCTTCAAAAATCACAATATCATGACGCTGAGCGAGAGAGAGAACGGCCCGTTTGCGCGCGTCCGGCATAATAAATCCCAGCGGATTATTACAGTTTGGCACCAGAATGATGCCTTTAATCGGCCACTGCTCCAGCGCCAGTTCCAGCGCTTCAACGCTGATGCCTGTTTCTGGATCGGTGGGGATTTCAATCACTTTCACGCCCATGCCGCGCAGCATCTGCATCGAACCGTAATAACAGGGGGATTCGACCGCGACAATATCGCCCGGTTTACACACCGCCATTAACGCTAGCGACATCGAGTTATGGCAGCCGCTAGTAATGATGATGTCATCGGCGGTGACCACCGAGCCGCTGTCGAGCATCAGGCGGGCAATCTGCTCTCGCAACACTCGCTGACCGGCTAACAAGTCATAACCGAGAACGGTTTGCAGATTATGCTGCACCACCCGGCTTAGCTCCCGCCACAGCGGTTTCAGGCTGGGCGTTTCGACATCCGGCGTGCTTTTACTTAACGGAACAATGGAACTGTCGCTATGCGCCTCCAGCATATCCAGCACCTGATCCCACTGGGTAATTTCCACCGGGCGCTGCACCGGACGCGTCATCGGCGGTACTGGCGGCTGGGCTTTCCGTTGTGCGACAAAATAACCCGAACGCGGCTGCGGAGTGATGAGCTTCATCGTCTCCAGCGTCTGGTACGCCTGCTGCACGGTGCTGATACTGACGCCGTGCTCCTGACTCAAGCTGCGCACCGACGGCAATTTCTCCCCGTGACGATACAGCCCTTGCTCAATCCGCTCGGCAAGCAGAGTCGCCAGATGTTGATAACGCGTCATGCTGTATTCCTTATTTGGACCATACAGAGGGAAAAACCGGTACAGATGAGGCTAAAAAACCGGATGCAGATGCTGTTTTAACCTGTCTGTATGTTAAATAAAACTAATATTTGCATCTGTATTGTGAGCTGCCAGAAGGCGGATGATGAAGCCTCTGAAAGATGAGGAGGCAGCAGATGGAATTTCACGAAAACAAAGCTAAAGCACCGTTTATTGGACTTGTGCAACTCTGGCAGGCAGTGAGGCGTTGGCGGCGGCAAATGCAGGCCCGGCGGGTGTTACAGCAGATGAGTGATGAGCGGTTGAGGGATATTGGGTTACGCAGGGAAGATGTGGAGTGAGGGGGCAATTCCCCTTTCCGTATGGGGAAGGGGAGAGAAACTTAGCGTGGCGTTTTGCTACTAATCACCCCAATAAAATCCTGCACCTGCCTTTGTTTACGCGCCGACAGCTTGCACACCTGGCGCAGTGACTGCATCAGTTCGCTCTCTTCGGCGGCGGGTGGTTGGGCGGTGAGGACAATACAGCCTTCCATCACTTTGACATCTACCGCCGTGCCGGTAGCAAAACCGGCGGTTTCCAGCCACTGACCTTTCAGGGTGATGGCGGGAATACGGCTGTAATCCGGGTAGCGGCTCGCATAACTCACGGTTAATTGACGGTTATTTGCCGGGGAGACTTCTGCTTCGAACGGTTGTGCAATAGAATGCGTGTCAGTCATGATTACTATTCTCGTGAAATAGGGATTGTGATGAGCGGTGCGGGTGTGTTGGCGCACATTCGCACCGCGCTAAATACCTGGATATATCATCAGTAAATACAGGGAAAGTCCAGCTAAAAATAGAAAATAATAAAAGCGTTACTGGAAAGATCTGGAAGAGAAATTAACGTTAATTCAGAATGGCCGGATAACAAAGTGTATCCGGCCTTCATAATTAATTTAAAGCACTCATATGATGTTCTTTAAAATTCTCTGCCTGTGCCAGCACACCCATATAAACATCATCATTCGCTACTGGCGGGAACTTATGCTTGTGTAGAAGCAGAATAAGTTCAACTTTCAGTTTCGCTTTAATATCATCGCGTTTACTCCAGTCAGGATATTTCGATGTGTTGTCAACAACGCTTTTCATCTCTTTTGCCAGTGACAGCATTTTTTCATCGTCATAGGTGAACTGATATTTATCGCGCATATGAGCAAGAATGTCGAAAAAGGCTTTTTCTTCAATATCAATGCCTAAATCGGCCCAGGTGCCCATTTCGGTTTTAATATCATAGATAATATCAATCATTTCCTGACTGAATGTATCGAATTCTTCACCGTTGAGTACATCATCTTCTCGCCGCTCATTATAACGATCTATAATCGCCTGGAAGCGGCGGGTGAAGTTAATCCCTTGCAACTGGTTCACTTTCCTGAACTCGCTGATCGCTTTTTCCAGTAATTTTTGTAATAACAGGATCTTCGTTGCTGGAAGTTTGATCTTGTTAATTCGCGCCAGATAATCTTCGTCAAAAATATCGATAGATTCCGCTTTTTTGTCGCCAGAAAAATAAATTTCTTCCATCCCATCAGCTTTTAACGCTTCGGCAATCATTTTTTGCGGCGTGCTTCAAACTTATCGCTGATGAGTTTCTGGAGCACGAGGCTTAACACCACGTGCTTGTATTCGGAGGACTCAACGCTACCACGAAATTGGTTTGTGGTATCACATAATGTTTCTTCAGAGCTTTTCTTTGCTTTGGCTTTTTTAGTTGGTGCTTTGACCACGATGAACTCCGTATTGTAATGGTAGAGGCGGCAGATTTCGCCCTTTAATCCATCTCCAGCTCATCAAACAACTGCAAATCCACATCCAGCAATTCCACTGCATTGCTGCGGCGAATGCCGACGTTATTTTCGATTAACAGTTCCAGTAAACGATCGCCGTCGATAAGCGTAATGGGCGCGGCACCCGGAAAGAGCGCCGCTTCTGCACATTTCGCCGCAAATTTCCCGGTGGTGATGAGCGTACCGCGAATGGCTTTGTGGTAAGGCAACGCCCCGCGCAACTGGTCGATATACGGGCGAGTGATAGTGTTCTGCATTCTTTTGACCTGCACCACTTCGGTAATAGTGGTGATGCCGACCTGCACCTGACCAATCACGTCCACACCTTTGTCGCCTGAGGCTTTGGTCACTTCGACCTGCTCGTAGCCCATTGCTTCCAGTAATTGACCAACCAGTTGCTCAAATTTGTACGGGTTCATCGTGCTGATTTGTTCGCGCAGCAGCTCTTTTTGCTGTTCGTTATAGCGTTTTACCGCTTCCAACAGCTCTTTACGCGGATCGCTTTTTCGTGCTGGCAACGCTTTTCCAAGCCAGGCGCGCCCGGTATCGGTGATGCGATAGCTCATGCCTTCACGGTTAACCATGTCACGGTCGATAAGGTTATAGAGACGGGAGTAGAGCGTGCTTTTCACTGAACTTGCTGACGCGAATTTCGAATGCTGATGCAAAAAGGCCTGCCATTCCGGCAATAAATCGGCGCGGCGCGACATTTCCCGGCCAGCCAGCAGCTCAAGCAGTTGCAGAATGCCTTCCTGGTCGTCCAGTGAACGCAGCGTTTTTTCGTCATCTTGCAGGAATTTTTGCCCGCGCGAGGTGGGCTGCCAGATATCATCTGGTGTGCTTTCCATCAGCTCAAACTGGGGATAGTTGAGGAATAAGTAGCAGCCGTAGCTGTGGCGCGGGTTCAAGATGTGATTATCGGTATCCCAAATACGACGGGCGATGTCGGCATCTTCACCCGTTAAGCGCTCGCTGATCCACAGGTCGGGTTCTGACCAGTCAACGGGTTTTTGCGGCGTACCGGTTTGCTCGTGAATGGCAGTAATCATATTGCGCACCGCTTTCAGGGAATAGCCTGAGACGGCTTTCATCATAGCCTTAACTTGCGCATAGGTAGGAAAAAGCGGGGTAATGACTTTGTAGTTTTTCACGGTAATCCCTTAACGACAGCGAGGTGTTTAGTGTGCCATGTCAGGCGAGAAATTCTATTGGATGAATCAAGTCCAACTCACTCATTGTCAATTTCATGGTTGATTATCCAAAACGTGATGCTATTTCCAACATCAACGCTATAATTGCAGAATAATTGTAGATACATTTTTGTATATACAATTAGGGATGGCAACTATGCCAATGGAGTTTGAATGGGATGCAAACAAGGCCAAAAGTAATCGGGTGAAACATGGCATCCGCTTTGAAGATGCGGTGTTAGTGTTTGATGATCCACAACATTTGTCACAGCAAGAACGCATAGAAAACGGTGAGTATCGCTGGCAGACAATCGGCCTGGTTTACGGCATCGTGGTTATTCTGGTTGCGCATACCATCCGTTTCGAAAGCGGAAATGAAATTATTCGAATCATCAGTGCACGAAAAGCAGATCGTAAAGAGAGGAATCGCTATGAGCATGGTTAAACATAAACGAGGGACCTCCTCTACACTCGATGTGCAGCATGAGGCCGAACTGAAGGCGCTGGCGAATAAATCCGACGAAGATATTGATTACAGTGATATCCCACCTTCCAGCGATGAGCAATGGTCTAACGCAGAACGCGGTAAGTTTTATCGGCCATTGAAAACTCAGGCCTCGGTGCGTATTGATTCTGATGTGATGGAATGGTTGAAGCGACCAGGTAAAGGCTATCAAACTCGCCTGAACGCAATTTTACGTGAAGCGATGCTGCGCGATCAGAACAAAAAATAATTCAGGCCGCCACATGGCGGCCATCATCCAAAATTACTTCCTCAACCCCGCAAACGCCGCCCGAATCTCATCCTCCGGCAGCTGAATCCCGATAAACACCATTGTGCTATGCGGTGTTTCATCGCCCCACGGGCGGTCCCAGTCGGCGCTGTAGAGGCGTTGGACGCCCTGGAACAGCAGGCGATTAGGTTCGCCGTCAATCCATAGCATCCCTTTGTAACGCAGTAGTTTATCCGCCGACTCCAGCAGCAGGTTTTCCATCACGCGGGAAACTTCGCTGATATCTACCGGGTAATCCAGTTCCACCACAATCGACGAAATATCGTTTTGTTTGTCCGCGATAAAGTGGAAACGCGGTTTGGTGCTGACGACGTTCTCTTCCAGCATAAAACCGTTGGTGTTGAACAGCAGGCCCAGGTCGATGTCGCCGTGGGTGACGGTGTAGATCGGTGCACGGGCGTTGATGCGCGCCAGGCGTTCACGCAGTTTTTCTGCTTCGCCTGCGACGTCGGTTTTAGTCAGCAGAATACGGTCGGCGTAGCCAACCTGTGACTGGGCGATGGTGAACTGGTTCATCTGCTCATCGGCATGTACCGCATCCACCAGCGCAATCACGCCGTCCAGCAGGTAGCGCTGGCATAAAATCTCATGGGAGAAAAAGGTCTGAATAATCGGGCCGGGATCGGCCATGCCGGTGCATTCAATGACCAGACGGTCGAACTGAATATTGCCCTTGTCGAGATTATCCAGCAGGTCGAGTAGTGCGTCTTCCAGCTCGTTGGAGCGCGAACAGCAGATGCAGCCGTTGGTCAGCGTTTTGATCTGCGTGGCGCGGTCGCCAATCAGTTGATCATCAACGGAGACTTCGCCGAATTCGTTTTCAATCACGGCAATCTTGTAGCCGTGCTGTTCGTTAAGAATATGGCGCAGCAGGGTAGTTTTGCCCGCGCCTAAAAAACCGGTGAGTAGGGTAACTGCAATCGGGTTCATGCTCTCTCCGTTAACAACAGCGCATACCGCCTTTACCATCGCCGCCGTAGCGTGCGTTCTGGCGTTCGCGGAAGAATTCTTCATAGCTCATGTACGGCTTGTCGGGATGGTTGGTCTTCATATGCTCGACGTAGTTGTCGTAGTCTGGAATGCCAATCAACATCTTCGCCGCCTGGCCGAGATATTTTTTTGCCTGTCCTAAGTTACCAAACATAGTTCACTCTGATAAGAACAAAGCCCCGCCGAAGCGGGGCTAAACACGGTTAGTGGTGCGAAGAGATCTTCACGCCGCCTTCCGGGATTGGAACGTACGGAGTTTCTTTGTCAGTACGTTTGTCGCTGTTACGCACCTTCAGCCAGGTTTTGAAACCGTAGAAGATGATGCTGTACACCACAATCAGGAACAGAATACTCAGACCTGCGTTGGTGTAGTTGTTCACAACGATGTGGTTCATGTTGGCAATCTGCTGTGCCGTCAGGTCAGTACCGTTAGCAATCTTCTCTTTGTACTGGCTTGCCATGTAGAAGAAGCCTTCCATCTGCGGGTTGGTGCTGAACAGTTTCAGGCCCAGCGCCCAGGTGGTGCAGATAAGCAGCCATACAGCCGGAACAACAGTTACCCAGATGTATTGGGTGCGCTTCATCTTAATCAGCACAACGGTGCCCAGTACCAGCGCTACGGCTGCCAGCATCTGGTTGGAGATACCGAACAGCGGCCACAGGCTCTTAACGCCGCCCAGCGGATCGACCACGCCCTGATACAGCAGGTAGCCCCACAGACCCACACAGCCCGCAGTACCGATGATACCGGCAACCAGAGAGTCGGTTTTTTTCAGGAACGGGATGAAGTTACCCAGCAGGTCTTGAAGCATAAAGCGACCAGAACGGGTACCCGCATCCAGCGCGGTCAGGATGAACAGGGCTTCGAACAGAATACCGAAGTGATACCAGAAGCCCATGTCAGCCATCGGCAGCACTTTGTGGAACACGTGAGCGATACCTACCGCCAGCGTCGGCGCACCACCTGCACGGTTCAGGACAGAAGGCTCACCAATGTCTTTCGCGGTTTGCAGGATCTGCTCTGGCGAAATCACGAAGCCCCAGGAGCTGACGGTCGCTGCCGCGTGTGCGGTAACGTCTTTCAGCTGCGCCATGATGATCGGCGCGTTCTCGCCACCCATTTCATGCAGGTTAGGCATGGTGATGCCAAGGCCAGCAGGCGGGGTGTTCATCGCGAAGTAAAGACCCGGTTCGATGATGGACGCAGCAACCAGCGCCATAATCGCCACGAAGGATTCCATCAGCATTGCGCCGTAGCCGATGAAACGCGCGTCGGTTTCGTTAGCCAGCAGTTTCGGCGTCGTACCGGAAGAGATCAGCGCGTGGAAGCCAGATACCGCACCACAGGCGATGGTGATGAACAGGAACGGGAACAGAGCGCCTTTCCACAGCGGGCCAGTACCGTCAATGTACTGGGTCATCGCAGGCATTTTCAGTTCCGGGTTCAACACCACGATACCCAGCGCCAGGCCGACGATAACGCCGATTTTCAGGAAGGTTGCCAGATAGTCGCGCGGTGCGAGGATCAGCCACACTGGCAGCAGTGCGGAAACAAACGCATAGCCAATCAGCGCGAAGGTAATGGTGGTGTCTTTAAAGGTCAGTGCCGGACCCCAGTACGGATCGTGAGCAATCACGCCACCGAAGTAGATAGAGGCAACCAGCAGCACGATACCAATGACAGAGACTTCACCCACACGCCCCGGACGAATAAAGCGCATGTAGATACCCATAAACAGCGCAATCGGTACGGTTGAGCAAACGGTGAAGACACCCCACGGACTTTCGGCCAGGGCTTTAACCACAATCAGCGCCAGGACGGCAAGGATGATGATCATGATTAAGAAACAGCCAAACAGCGCGATAGTCCCCGGTACTGGTCCCATCTCTTCTTTGATCATCTCACCGAGAGATGCGCCGTTACGGCGAGAGGAGATAAACAGCACCATAAAGTCCTGTACCGCACCGGCCAGCACTACCCCCGCCAGCAGCCACAGCGTGCCAGGCAGGTAGCCCATCTGCGCGGCGAGAACCGGACCAACCAGCGGACCAGCACCGGCGATAGCGGCGAAGTGGTGACCAAACAACACGTAACGGTTGGTCGGAACATAGTTCAGACCGTCGTTGTTAATAACCGCAGGCGTCGCGCGCGTGGGGTCGAGTTTCATCACCTTCTGGGCGATGTACAGACTGTAGTAGCGATAAGCCACCAGATACACCGACACAGAGGCGACCACGATCCACAGGGCACTGACGTGCTCCCCCCGACGTAATGCAACTACCGCGAGGCAGAATGCACCGATGATTCCGAGAATCACCCAGGGTATGTGCTTGAATATCTTTTTAGTATCCATAGTAAAACCTGGCATGTATTGATTAATAGTTGGCCGAAGCCGTTCTAGGTTTGCGTTGCGTTTGAGGAGGTAAATTGACCGCTATCCTGCAGTGATGTTGCCAGAGTTACGCGCGCGTAAAGTAAGGTAAATAACTGAGTGGTTATTTTAGGGATGTAAGCGGTCAGGAATGGCGGTGAGCGGTTGGGCAAGAATTATTCGTCGGGTGGATATGTGATTGAGATCACAATAAAAATGCCCCTTCGATAATTAACCGAAGGGGCGTTCTTAGAAGAGAGTGTCTAATTCTGCCAGTACGTTGTAGTCGTCATCAGTCAATAACAACGTTTTCCATTTGTCGAAGGTCAGGCACGGATGCGATGTGCCAAACACCAGAATATCCCCCACTTGCACGTCGCTATTAGCTGACAGTTGCAACATGCAGTGCTGATCCATAATACCTGTACTGCGAATCGCCTGTGGATCAAATGCCAGTGATTTGCCGTTGCGGTAGTGGGCGACTGGTTGCGGCAGTCCGGCGTCGAAGGCGCAATCACGCTTACCAAAATTTACCACCGCACGATCAGCTTCCGGCACCGATTGCACCATGGCGACCAGTTCCAGCGCAGATGTGAGATCGCCTGCCAGATCGCAGGCCACAGGATCACGGGCAAGCAACTGTTGTTGTGCCGCGTCGTAGATCCCGGTGTCGTGAGTGATGTAGCAGCCAGGGCGAATAACAATGCGGCAGTTATCAGGCTTTTCTGCCGCCAGCCAGATATTGCACACCACGTCATACCAGACCGTGCCTGCTCCGGTGAGAATAAACTCGCCATCAACCAGACTTGCCATATCACAGGCCAGTTGTGCGGCATCCCGCAGCAGAGCTTCTACCTGCGGTTGTGGAGCGTCACCGTGTAAAACGCCTTCATATAACTCAAGCCCCCGCAGGCGTAACCCCGGTAATTGGGCTGCCTGTTTAGCCAGTGTCAGTGCGGCATCCCTTGAGCGGCAACCACAGCGCCCGCCGGGGACACCCAACTCAATCATCACGTTCAGTGTCTGTTGCTGACTGGCAAAAAAGGCAGACAAAGCGCGGGCGTTCTCAATGCTGTCGATACAGCAGATAAAATCGACCGTCGGGTAATGTCGTTGCAACTGGGCAATCAACTGCATATTCGCCTTGCCGACCAGCTGGTTAACCATCAGCACTCGCTGAATACCGCTCGCCATTGCCGCACCAGCCTGCCATGCGCTACCGACACCTATTGCCCAGGCACCA
Organism: Escherichia sp. WS3063; assembly: GCF_046486595.1. Lineage (NCBI taxonomy): Bacteria > Pseudomonadati > Pseudomonadota > Gammaproteobacteria > Enterobacterales > Enterobacteriaceae > Escherichia > Escherichia sp. WS3063. The sequence continues at coordinate 118,699 of NZ_JBJQKY010000002.1, read as the reverse complement.
GCCGCCTGCTGCGCCTGAAAAATCCACGGCGTCATGGTGGTTTTACCGTGCGGTGCCAGTGAAACGCCGCGCGCGTCAGCGTAGCGTTGCATCCACGTAATGTTGTTCTCCAGGGCCTGCTTTTTAATGATCGCGGCAGGTAAACAGACATCTTCGGCAAGGAGATTTGCGGGCATTTGCATCAGGGCAGATTTATGGGGAACCAGAGGTTCTGAGTGGTATTTCATAACATTTACCTTTTAAGTTTTTCACCGTATCGGATGTGAGTATCATTTGTAACTAAATGAAATATAAATATTTAGTTTATTTATCTTATTATTTATGAATAAAAGTATCATAAAATCATCTGGGTTTTGCGTAGTTTTCCACTGTTTTTCGTCCTTGTAAATGGTTAACTTGTCACCATTGCAGAAATGGAGTGACGAACATGCAGGTTGACTGGTTAATCAAAAATGTGACCGTTATCGACGGTAGCGGCGGCCCTGAATTTCGCGGTGACGTGGCAATAACAGGTGATCGGATTGTCGATATTGCCCCTGCGCTTAACGTTACGGCGCAGCAGGTCATTGACGGGGAAGGGCGGGTGCTGGCACCAGGGTTTATCGACGTTCATACCCATGACGATATCAACGTTATTCGCATCCCGGAATATCTGCCAAAGATCAGCCAGGGGATCACTACGGTGATTGTCGGTAACTGCGGGATTAGTGCGGCGTCGGCGAAAATGAAAGGTGAAGTTCCTGACCCGATGAATCTGTTGGGGGAAGCAGAGCACTTTATTTATCCTACCGTTGAAAGCTATGCCCAGGCAGTGGAAGCAGCCAGGCCGTCACTGAACGTTGGCACGCTGATTGGTCATACGGCGCTGCGTAATAACCATATGGACGACCTGTTTCGCCCGGCGACGGTGGATGAAATTGCCGCTATGCGTGCCGACTTACGTCTGGCGTTGAGTCAGGGGGCGCTGGGGTTAAGTTCCGGGCTGGCCTATGCAACGGCATTTCAGGCGACTACCGAAGAAGTCATGGCGCTGGCGGAAGAATTAGCCGGTGAGAAGGGCGTTTATACCACCCATCTGCGTTCTGAATTTGAACCGATTCTCGATGCCCTGGATGAGGCGTTTCGTATTGGGCGTCATGGCAAAGTGCCTGTCGTGGTTTCCCACCATAAATGCGCCGGGGCGAAAAACTGGGGGCGGACAAAAGAAACGTTGGCCTTTTTTGACCAAATGCGTCAACACCAGGAAATTGGCTGCGATGTCTACCCTTACTCAGCCAGCTCTTCAACGCTGGATCTCAAACAAGTCACCGACGAATTCGATATTGTGATCACCTGGTCACAAACACATCCGCAGCAGGCCGGGAAAACACTGGCGCAAATCGCCATCGACTGGCAGATGAGTATGCTGGAGGCCGCGAAGTTGCTGATGCCTGCCGGGGCTATCTATTACAACATGGACGAGCGCGACGTCCGCCGAGTGTTGAGTTATCCGGTCAGTATGATTGGCTCTGACGGACTGCCCAATGATCCCATGCCGCATCCGCGTTTATGGGGCGCTTTCCCTCGCGTGCTGGGTCACTATTGCCGTGATGAAGGCTTATTCCCACTGACCACGGCTATCCACAAAATGACCGGGCTTTCTGCCAGCCGTTTTCGTCTGCCTCAGCGTGGGCTGGTGAAAGTCGGCTATTTTGCGGACCTGGTGTTGTTCGATCCACAAACCATTCGTGATGTTGCCAGCTTTTCTGATCCCAAACGCCCGGCAGATGGCATTGAGGCGGTGATGGTGAACGGCGTTATGAGCTATGGTCCCGATAAACATATTACAGGCCGTGCGGGACGCTTCCTGCGCCGCCAGACCTCACATTAAGGAGTGAATATGAGTATTAAACGTTACGGTACGGAAGGTGGAACAGGCACTGGCGGGCAGCATTTGCCGTTTGCCAGGGCGGTTGAGGCGGGCGGCTGGCTGTACGTCTCCGGGCAAACCCCCATGAAAAACGGTGAAGTGGTAGAAGGCGGTATCGTTGAACAGTCACGACTGGCGATCCAAAACTGTGTCGACATCATGACTGAAGCCGGTTATAGCCTGGCGGATGTGGTTCACGTGAAAGTGATCCTGACCGACGCCCGCTATTTCCAGTCATTTAATAAAGTATTCAGAGAATTTTTTGGCGAGAATCCGCCTGCACGTATTTGTTGTGTAGCTGATCTGGTTGTCGATTGTAAAGTTGAAGTCGATGTGACCTGTTATAACGCGACCCGCTAATAAATTTAAGAATTAAAAAAATAGACCGCAATTGAGTGCTGAATACATTCAGCACTCCGGGAACTCTTACTTTATTCTCTCTCTACTGGCAGGATGTGAATTATGAACAGTCATATCTTTTTAGTCGGCTTTATTATTTATGCCATCGCCATGATTTGGCTTGGTTGGTTTGTGTCTCGTAATCAGAAAAGCGGAGAAGATTTTCTGCTGGGCGGGCGTTCGTTGCCGCTGTTTCTGACGCTGGGCTCAACCGTTGCCACGATGGTTGGCACGGGTTCCAGTATGGGCGCCGTGGGCTTTGGCTACAGCAATGGCTGGGCCGGAATGCTTTATGGCGTCGGTGGGGCCGTAGGTATATTACTGGTGGCGTGGCTGTTTGCACCGGTACGTAAATTACGTTTTATGACCATGAGTGAAGAAATATCTTATTATACTGGCGGGAGTCATTTAATTAAAAATATTGTCGGCCTGATGATATTTATTGCCTCTATTGGCTGGCTGGGGGCGCATATATTAGGTGGCAGTATGTATCTTGCCTGGGCAACAGGTATTGATCTTACTGTAGCAAAATTAATTATCGCCTTAGCTTTTGCGATTTACGTTATTATCGGCGGTTATTCGGCGGTAGTGTGGACAGACACCATTCAGGCCTTAATTCTGTTCTTTGGCTTTATATTGATGGCTATTCTCGCCGTTGTTCACGTTGGCGGCTGGAGTGCGATTGAACAGGCGATGGACCCAAAAGCGATGAGCCTGTTTGCGATTGATAAAATGGGCGTTCTACCTGCGCTTTCGCTGGCGCTGGTTATTGGTGTCGGCGTACTGGCCACACCGTCTTATCGCCAGCGTATTTACTCGGGTAAAGATGTTCCCTCTGTACGCCGTTCGTTTGTTATTACTGGGGTGTTATATCTGTTCTTCTCGATTTTGCCTGCCATTATCGGCATGGCGGCGTTCACCATGAACCCAAATCTGGAAAACAGCAACTACGCCTTCTTGTTCGCGACCAGTTTCTTACCTGCCATTCTTGGGCTGGTGGTGCTGATTGCCGGGCTTTCAGCCACCATGTCTTCTGCCAGCTCCGATGCCATCGCGGCGGTGGCGATTATGATGCGCGACGTCTACACCATGATTACCGGCAGAATGCCGCCGGAGGACAAGGCCATTACTTACTCACGCTGGATGTTGACCTTTGTTATTGGCCTGGCGCTGGTCTTTGCTCTGACCTCTAATGACATCATCAGCTACATTACCAAAATGATTTCGATGCTGATGTCCGGGCTGTTTATCTGCTCGATTCTCGGTCGCTTCTGGCTACGCTTTAACTGGCAGGGCGCGCTGGCGGCGTTAGTGAGCGGTATGGTGATGTCAATTGTGGTGCTGATGAATGCCGACTGGCTGGCTTACTGGGGTAACCCGTGTATTCCGTCAGTGCTGGGCAGCCTGGTCGCTGGCGTACTGGTGACGTTGGTAACGCCAGCAAGTCAGGTCAGCCGGGAAGAAGCTTTGGCTATTATCACCAATGAGCGTGAAAACCAGAGTGTCGTGATCACCAAACCTGAAGAAGCATAACCGACAATGCTAATCGCCAAGTGGCTGGCGGTTAGCGCCCCCACGGTGGCTGTCTAACACGAGTTTTATCCGCCGCAGGCGATCTTTCGCCTGCGCTTTATTTGCCATTGCCAGTTCTGTTGCCAGTACATCGACCATGGCTAACATCGCGTAGCGGGAAGGGGTGGGCTTAAAGATGTAATCACTTTCCTGAACCAGTAACGGCAATACCAGATCCACCTGTTCCGCCAGCGGTGTTTGTGCTGGCGTAATGGCAATAACACGCGCGCCATACTGACGGGCGATTGCCGCACTTTCGATGATTTCCGGTGTATAACCGCCCAGCGAAAGCACAATCACCACATCCTGCGGCATGACTGCCGAGCACATCATTCTCATCATCAGGGCATCATTCTGACTGACCACCGGTAGCCCCAGACGGAATAAACGGTACTGAATCTCCTGTGAACAGATAGTGGAACCGCCGCCAGTTCCTAACGCAAGAATTTGCCGCGCCTGACTTAACCAGCTTACAGCCTGGCTGATGGCATTCATATCCAGCGAACGACGATGCGTCTCCAGCACGCTAATAATCGCTTCGTAGATCCCCTGAACACCGTCAAGATCCGGTACATCGAGAATAAACCGCTGCCCGACAGCCAGTGACTGCGCCAGTTTGACTTTCAACTCGCGGACATCTTTGCACCCCAGTGCACGGGCAAAACGCGTCACCGACGCCTGACTGGTTTGCGTTAACCGTGCCAGCTCAGCAATTGGCAACTCTACTGCGGCAGAGACGTCATCAAGAATAAATTGTGCGATACGCTTTTCAGTGGCTGTTAACGCCATAAACCGTTCGGTAATGCAGGAGATGATATCGATGCTATAAGCCATAGGAGTATCACTGGTTCGAAGAAGATTGATACTTTGTACCATAAACTGCCGCTATAGAGTGTGACCCTCACAAAAAACGCAAGTTTGCTGCAACAAAAGCAGTGCCGACGCTTTTCCACAGCATAAAGTTTTCCACCACCAGGCCGACAACCAGTGTATCTGTCTAGTGGAAAGAGAAACCATGTTAAAACGTATCAAGATCGTGACCAGCTTACTGCTGGTTTTGGCCGTTTTTGGCCTTTTACAACTGACATCAGGCGGTCTGTTCTTTAATGCCTTAAAGAATGACAAAGAAAATTTCACTGTTTTACAAACCATTCGCCAGCAGCAATCCACGCTGAATGGCAGCTGGGTCGCGTTGTTGCAGACGCGTAACACCCTCAACCGCGCGGGTATCCGCTACATGATGGATCAGAATAATATTGGTAGCGGTTCAACCGTTGCTGAGCTGATGCAGAGTGCCAGTATTTCGCTGAAACAGGCGGAAAAAAACTGGGCGGATTACGAAGCGTTGCCGCGTGACCCGCGTCAGAGCACCGCCGCAGCGGCAGAGATCAAACGAAATTACGATATTTATCACAATGCGCTGGCGGAGCTGATCCAACTGTTAGGTGCAGGCAAAATCAACGAGTTCTTTGATCAGCCGACCCAGGGATATCAGGACGGTTTCGAGAAGCAGTATGTGGCTTACATGGAGCAAAACGATCGGCTCTATGATATCGCCGTCAGCGATAATAATGCCTCCTACAGCCAGGCGATGTGGATTCTGGTGGGCGTGATGATCGTCGTACTGGCGGTCATCTTCGCCGTCTGGTTCGGTATTAAAGCCTCGTTGGTAGCGCCAATGAATCGCCTGATTGACAGCATTCGTCATATTGCAGGCGGCGATCTGGTGAAACCGATTGAGGTGGATGGCTCTAATGAGATGGGGCAACTGGCTGAGAGTTTGCGCCATATGCAGGGAGAGCTGATGCGTACCGTCGGTGATGTGCGCAACGGGGCCAATGCCATCTATAGCGGTGCCAGCGAAATCGCTACCGGCAATAACGATCTCTCTTCGCGCACCGAGCAACAGGCCGCTTCGCTGGAAGAGACGGCAGCCAGCATGGAGCAACTGACCGCAACGGTGAAGCAGAACGCCGAAAATGCGCGCCAGGCCAGCCACCTGGCGTTAAGTGCTTCTGAAACGGCGCAACGCGGCGGCAAAGTGGTAGATAACGTGGTGCAGACTATGCGCGATATCTCCACCAGTTCGCAGAAAATCGCCGATATTATCAGCGTAATTGACGGCATTGCCTTCCAGACCAATATTCTCGCTTTGAACGCGGCGGTTGAAGCAGCGCGCGCGGGTGAGCAAGGGCGCGGTTTTGCGGTGGTCGCGGGTGAAGTGCGTAATCTGGCCCAGCGCAGCGCTCAGGCGGCTCGTGAAATTAAAAGCCTGATTGAAGACTCGGTGGGGAAAGTAGATGTTGGCTCTACGCTGGTCGAAAGCGCCGGGGAAACCATGGCAGAGATTGTCAGTGCCGTGACCCGCGTGACGGACATTATGGGCGAAATTGCTTCTGCTTCTGATGAGCAGAGCCGTGGTATCGATCAGGTTGGATTAGCGGTTGCTGAGATGGACCGGGTAACTCAACAGAACGCCGCGCTGGTGGAAGAATCTGCCGCCGCCGCTGCCGCGCTGGAAGAGCAGGCCAGTCGCCTGACCGAAGCTGTGGCAGTGTTCCGGATTCAGCAACAGCAGCAACATCAGCGTGAAACATCGGCTGTGGTAAAAACCGTGACGCCAGCTACGCCGCGTAAAATGGCCGTGGCAGATAGCGGGGAGAACTGGGAAACGTTTTAATCGCCATAAAAATGCCCGATAAGCAAAATGTTATCGGGCATAGGGAGATTAATCTTTCCGTGGGTCGTTGATCGGCTGACGAACCAGGAAGATGTACGCCAGTGCACCCGCCGCAGTGACGCAACCGCAGATGATTAGTGCCAGACGGAATGAGTGGGTGGTATCAACAATAAAACCAGTAATGATCGGCGCAAAAGAGGCGCAGATGAAGCTGGCAAAGTTCTGGATACTGCCCACCGATGCCGTCATGCGAGAAGCAACTGCGACGTGGATCAAGCCCCAGCAGGATGTTCCGGCAAAGTGAATACAGAACAGTGCCATGCCAATCAGCAGAACCGCCGTCATGGATGTTGTCGCTTGCGGTACGACCAGCGTAAAGGCGGCAGAACAGAACATCCCGGCAATAATGCAGATCTTACGGCTTTTAATCGGAGCCATTCCCCCTTTGACCAGCCAGTCAGTAACGTAACCGTTGACCAGCATCCCGGCAGCCCCAAACAGGAAAGGGATAGCCGCCATCAACCCTGTGCTTTTTAAATCCAGGTTATAGGCTGTTTGCAGGTAACCAGGAAGCCAGGCCAGATACAGCCACGCAGTGTAGTTGATGCCACTGAATCCGAGCATCATTCCCCACATTGTGCGGTTACGGAACAGGCTGCGCCATTCGGCAAAACTGAGCGGATCTCGGCGGGCATTGACGCTACCTGCATTGAGATAAGCTTGTTCAACGGCAGTCAGTTCTACGTGCTCGCGGTTGCGATAGAGCATATACCAGCCGATGGCGAGAAAAATCCCCAGTACACCAATAGTAATAAACATCCCGCGCCAGCCCATCACCAGCATCATCGCCGCCAGAATCGGTGGGCTTACGGCAACGCCAATGGTAGAAGCTGCGTTGAAGAAGCCCATCGGGCGTCCGCGCTCTTTGATGTTGAACCAGTCGTTAATGACTTTTACACCGCATGGGTTCATCGGCGCTTCACCAATCCCCATACCGATACGCACCAACACGAACTGCGTAAAGCTGTGCACCATGCCAGACATGGCCTGGAACAGTGACCAGAAGAACATCCCCAGTCCCAGCATCAGGCGCGGGCCTTTACGATCCAATAGTGGGCCGCAAGGAAGTTGCGCAATCCCGTAAGCGAGTGAAAACACGGAGAGCAAAGCGCCGATTTCGGTGGCACTTAATCCCAATTCTTCACGAATCGTTAAATTTGCTACCGACAGCGAACTGCGGTCGAGATAATTGATTACCGCCGCAAAAAATAATAACAACATGGCGGTGGTTTGAATGCGTTTAATTCGGGTACTGCGTTGAACTAATCCATCTGGTGGCACGGGAATATCTGCCGACGAAGATGGAGTAAATGAAGAACGCGGATCGAGGGTGATATTTTCTTTTTCCACGCCGGACTCCTGTATTTATAATTTTAATTGTTTACGTAATTGTGCATTACGCAAGGTTGACATTAACGGCAGGTTAAAGTTTTAGGACTTTACTACCGCTCACAAAAACATTTTTAGTCGACTGATTGTGAGCATAGGTAAGCGGGAATTTCCCGGTATTTATCTTTTGATAAAACCGTGCACCCGCTAATAGTTTGCTGTTTTTAATCCGTACTTAATGAGCATAACGCGTGTTCTCATTAATGGATCGAATCATTGATTGTTTAGCTGAATTCAAATGGTTACGGAGCGCAAGGGTGGCATCCAGGTCACTGCGGCAAATCAGAGCGCTGAGAATGGTCATATGCTCATCGACGGCAATGATATTGCGCTGTTTAAGATCGCTTTCGTCCCATTGATAGTGAAAATGAAAGATGACTGAGATGATCTCAAGCGATTGATCAAAAAAGATATTGTCGGCAGCTGAAAGCAGTAAGGAGTGAAAATCTCTGTCAAGTTGCGAGAACATGCGGAAGCTATTGCCGATGTTGTCACGCAGTAGCCGATGACGTTCGAGCATGGTTTTCGCCTGCAGCCAGCGGGGATCGTGATCAGGCAGGTTGAGAAAGTGCTGAAGTGAATGTGTTTCGAGCATTTCGCGTAGCTCAAACAGCTGCTCAGCGTAGGATTGATCGAATTGCTTCATGCTCCACTGGCCGCGCTTTTCGCTTTGAATAAGATTATAACGGCCGAATTTTAAAAGATATTCTCTTACTACAACCGGGCTGACACCCGCGGCCCGAGCCAGTTGCAGTTCAGAAAAAGTTTCCCCAGGGCGTAACTGACGCTGGTTTATCATCGTGAAAAAAGCCTGCTCAAACACTTTGTTTTGTTCACTCATTGAAGCGGTAGTACAGGCGAAACCGTCATCATGGTCAGGTTTACGCGCAATAACATAGTCGTTTCCAACCTGCGTTAAGACGCCGCATTCGCGTAAGTGGCTGAGAATATGACGCACTGTAGTGCGGCTGATGTTGTACATTTCCGCCAGCGCACTTTGCGATGGAAGTGGGGAAGGGATATGACCCCGCGCCATATCATCAATGACCTGGTTAATCACATTGTGGCGTAAATTTTGTGAACGACTCATATTTTCCTCCTTGTGAGTCCATTAAAACCCGATTTAAAACATTTTTATGCGTGTGTTTTCACAAAACAGATTTTCCGTTCCGCTGCCATTTTTCATTTTCATTGATATCTAAGGCAACAAAAAATGGAGAGCCGAATCATGTCTACGATGAATGTTTTAATTTGCCAGCAGCCGAAAGAATTAGTCTGGAAACAACGCGAGATACCTATTCCGGGTGACAATGAAGCATTAATAAAAATTAAGTCTGTCGGGATTTGCGGTACCGATATTCATGCCTGGGGTGGAAATCAACCATTTTTTAGTTATCCACGTGTTTTAGGCCATGAAATATGTGGGGAGATTGTTGGGCTGGGTAAAAATATTGCTGATCTTAAAAATGGTCAGCAAGTTGCTGTGATCCCTTATGTTGCCTGTCAGCAATGCCCTGCATGTAAAAGCGGTCGTACCAATTGCTGTGAAAAAATTTCAGTTATTGGCGTGCATCAGGATGGCGGTTTTAGTGAGTATTTGAGCGTGCCGGTGGCGAACATTTTGCCCGCAGACGGTATTGACCCGCAGGCGGCAGCATTGATTGAACCTTTCGCTATTAGCGCACATGCGGTGCGTCGCGCAGCCATTGCTCCCGGCGAGCAGGTGCTGGTGGTCGGGGCGGGGCCAATCGGTCTGGGCGCGGCGGCAATCGCTAAAGCCGATGGCGCACAGGTGGTAGTGGCGGATACCAGTCCGGCGCGCCGTGAACATGTGGCAACGCGTCTGGAATTACCTGTACTGGACCCGTCAGCCGAAGATTTTGACGCGCAGCTGCGGGCGCAGTTTGGTGGTTCGCTGGCGCAGAAAGTGATCGACGCGACAGGTAATCAACATGCGATGAATAACACCGTAAATCTGATTCGTCACGGCGGCACGGTGGTATTTGTCGGTCTGTTTAAAGGTGAGTTGCAGTTCTCCGATCCGGAATTCCATAAAAAAGAAACGACGATGATGGGCAGCCGCAACGCCACGCCGGAAGATTTCGCTAAAGTCGGTCGATTGATGGCGGAAGGGAAAATCACTGCCGACATGATGTTAACCCATCGCTACCCGTTCGCCACGCTGGCAGAAACCTACGAACGTGATGTGATTAACAATCGTGAGTTGATTAAGGGTGTAATTACTTTCTGATAAGGCGAGATTATTCAAGTTGCCATGCAGCGTCCGGGGAAGTGTTGGGCGCTGTTTTTTTTGTTTCTTAATAGTGTGTTGTAAGCCGGAGAAGGCGTGTAGGCCGCACCTTATGCGACCTACAAATCAGTCAGGAATTACCCTTCACGTTCTACCACTTTAATCTCCACCATGCCGATCCCGAGCTTACGCGGCGAGTGTCCGAGGATATTCCCTTCGTTGGTTGAGACAGGTTCCGGCGGCACAATTACCAGTGTGTCGGCATCGGTTGGGTTATCGAAATGCAGTGTGGTGGTGGTCACTTCATTGCCCAGCACAAGGGTTTGTTCTTCATTGCCTACGCGTACCGGAATAGGACGGCTGGCGTTATTGCCGTATGCTTTGGCGGTAATCACCAGGTCAAATTTCTTCGGCAGCGGATGCTTGTACTCGATTTTTACTTCATCGCCCAGTTGCGCGTTGGACCAGCGGCCCCACGACTCCGGACGGGAAATCCCGCTAAACTGTTTCACCTCTTCTGGCGCACCGGCGACGTTAAAGATGAAACTGTCGGCTTTGTAGCGAATATCGTTATCAACAATCTTCAGCGTATCGACATTGCCTTTGTAACGCGCCATGTCGATGACCGTATCTTTAAATGCCGTTTTGCCCTTCCATGTTGTTTTGTCAACATGCTGGACAATTTGCTGACCGCCAAGCTGCCCTTGCGAGACACACCAGTCGGTGGAGAGTGCCAGTTCCGGAGCCCAAAGTTGTGCCATCTTGTAGCAACGGTCAACCCAGACGAAATTGTCGCGTGGAGCGAAATCGGCCAGCTGGAAACGCAGCGGTGCTGAGTATTCACTTTCCGGCAGCGGTTCCACGCGTTTGTCTGAAACCCGCAACAGCAGCGGCAAACGGAAATGGCTACCCGAGAAGGCAATCATGTTTTTCTGCTGGTCGATGGTGAACTCTTTCATCTCTTTAGGGAATTTCCACAGGCGGATGATATCCGGCTTCCACGCCAATGTTTTCTCTTTGATATTGAGGAAGATTTCCGACATCGACTGTCCGGATAAACTGCTACGACCAAGTCCGAGATAGTTATCGCCACCGAGAATGTCCAGCACCGTCGCGCCGTTATCCATCGTGTTACGCTTCACCGTCAGCGTCTCTTGCTGCGGCTTGTCGCCACGGATGACAAAAAACAGGTTATTGCGATCCTGTTTATTGAGGTATTTCCACGCCGTGTTGTTCATCGCTAAATGGTCAGAAGAGACGACGATGACGGTATCTTTAAACCACGGTGACGCTTTGATTTTGTTGATAAACGTCGCGATGTTCTCCTGGCTGCAACTTACCGCGCTGAATGACTGATTCGGCTTACCGTCAAAATCATATTTTTTGCGGTTACAGGTGCGCGAGATAAAACCATCCGGGTGATGGGTATCGACCGTCAGGGTAAACAGTGAGAATCGCTGACCTGAGCGGGAAAGCTCTTCAAACTTTTTCCACGCTTCGTCGAGAACGGTATCGTCGTAGAATCCCCAGTCGTTGCGATAGTGCGGGTCGGCCACCACGCTTTTCAGCTCTTCTGAGCCGTATAAGTGGTCGAAGCCGTGCGATTTCAGGAACACATCTTTACCGGCAAAACGCAGATTCGCGCCCTGCACGAAATAGTTCTGATAACCCGAGTTTTTCAGGATATCGCCCAGACAGATGTTCTGCGGGAAGAAGCTGGAGACAGAGGCGGAGGCGTTGCCTTCAAAGGGGGCAAACAGCGGTATGCCGCACTGAGAGGCCACCATGCCCGCAATCGTGTAATCCGTTCCTGGCAGCTGCTGCGTGTGGCTGAAATCCAGGCCTTCATTTTTCAACGCGCCCAGTTCAGGCGTGAGATCCGGGAAAGCTTCGTTATCAAAATAGGTTCGCTCGAGACTTTCGCCGTAGATATAAACCAGGTTGAGTTTCGGGTCAGGGATAGTTTTCGACGGCTCTTTATAATAAGCCGCAAAGTCCGGGTCGCCGTCGCGTGACTGGGATTTCACCAGTTCCGTTATCTGACGAAATGCCGGGCTGGCATCCACTGAACCCAGCGCCAGTAAGAGTGCCAGCAGGCTGTAACCAAAATGGTGCGGATGATGACGACGACGGCGCAGGATCCAGCCCAGCGCACCGAACACCGCCGTCAGCCCCAGCACAATGCCGATACCCGGCAGGATGTATTTGCTGACACCAGCACCGGTCAGGCTGTTGGTTAAGGTATAGAGAACCGCGTCGTTAATACCATCGCCAGTAAAATAGTCGCTGGCAAACAGGGTGATATTTAAAACGACAAATAGCCCCAGCACCGTTAACGTGGCTGCAAACCACCAGGTGTTACGTCCCGCTTTCCATGCGTAAATCAGCACAGAGGCGAGAAAAAGGGCGAAAGAGAGTAGTTCTGACAACGGGCGATCCTCACTAAACCGGGCCGTTTAGCCAACGTTTAAGCTTTTTGAAAAGCACAATGTAATGGCGTCGCCATATTGCTGCAATTCTAGTGTCAAAAAAATGCGATGTTGTTAGGAATTAGTTTATAAACAGACTTTTTTGATTACGGTCGCTTCCCGTGTAACAGGGGTAAAACCGTCCAGGAGCAGGGAAAAGGGCAGGAGAGAGCCGCGTCAGCCGGGTAACAGCTAAAACGCGGCGTTTCGCGGTTCAGGAAATGAAGTTCAGCCCCTGCTTTAACACCAGATCGCAGGCTTTGGTTTTCACCTTTTCTGCCAGCGGAGTCGTTCCAATATTATCCAGATTGAGTTGCTGACCATCTTTGGTTTTCAGCAAACCCTGAATGCCATCCAGATAGTTGGTGTCTTCTTTTTGCTCTTCACTGTTCAGGCCCAGTTTTTCCAGTACCTGATTCTTGATGTTTTCGGCATCGGTTACCGAAGCCAACTTCTGCTTCGCGCAGTATTGCAGTATGCCTGCGGCATTGTTCATGTTATCTGCGCTTAAGGCCTGGTTCCCGCTGCTAAGCAAGCTAGTTAATGAAGCGAGCGACCAACCGCCTTCCTGTGTCGTGCTGTTTTGGTTGCCAAGTTCGCTGGCGGCGCTGGAGAGCGCATCTTTCCAGGACGCAGCATGCACCCCGGTGGAAATTAATGCGCTGGCGGCAATGGCACAGCACAGAAGATGTTTAACAGTTTTCATCATCATTACTCAAGGTGGAATTGTGTCGCAGTATACCGCCAGAAACGGGGATTAATACTCTTTACCCGTTACCCGGCTACGGTAGCTATCCCAGTTGAAGATCACCCACAAACTGTTACCCAGGCGCATACGGTCCATCACGCGTTCGCCCAGCAACTTGGTCATCTCTTCCATATTACTGTTGGTCAGCATCCCGGTTGGGCGTTTGGAAGAAGAGCGGCGATCGACGATCTGGTTGATGATCACTTTTTCGTATTTCGATTCGGTCTGCACGCCGATCTCATCGATCACCAGCAGATCAACGTTGCTCAGATCGTTAAGCAGTTGTTCTTCGCTGGTACCGCTATTCCTGAAGGTATCTTTCATCGCCGACATAATATCGGCCACGGTGATGATCAATACGGATTTACCGCGTAGCAGCAGCTCGTTGCAGATTGCCGCCGCCAGATGGTTTTTGCCGGTTCCGGGCTTGCCAGAAAAGATGAAGCTGGCGATGTTGCCGTCAAACTCTTCGACATACTGGCGCGCTTTGCTTAACGCATTCATCTGCCCTTCACACTCAACGCGATAGTTCTCAAAGGAGCAGTTCTGATGCAGTGGACGAATACCGGAGCGGTTAAAGGTGCGCTGCATTTTCATCGCCCGATTTTCACGTTCGAGAGCGGCGGAGCGGATCGCTCCTTGTTCTTTCTGCCAGGCCAGTAGTTCTTCACCCGTTTTGAACGCAGGTTTGATATGGGCAGGCATCATTTTTTGCAGGCGTTGCATCAGGTCGCCAACGTTTTTCATCGTTACCCTCTGAATCCTGGTGGAATTTGGCTGTCAGGTTCACTGACCGTATTCACATCTCGTTTCGGCAGTCCGCCGTTGCTGGCACGACCGATTTGCAGGCTGCGCGCCAGTTTTTGTTGCCACTGCACATGGTGAAAGACTTTACCTTCCGCCTGCCAGTAGGCAATGAATGAGGCCAGTTCTTCGGTGGTCACCGGCTCTCTTAGTGCCACGCCCCATAGCGCCGCCAGGCGGATAAAGTCGGCATCGGGTTGCCAGTCCGGATACATGGCAAATTTCCCCATGGGTACAGCAACGGGAGCGGCTTGCGGTTCCTGATAGAGTTGATCGTCCAGAGCGACATCGCTTCCCGGACGCGCCAGCTTTTCTTCCAGCGCCAGCAGTTCAGCCAGGCGTGCAGGCGTAACGGCATAAAACGCCGGGGCATTGTTAGCAAATACGGCAACCACACCGCCTTCAGTTTTTGCCAGAACGGTTTGGTGATCGTGTACCAGGGCGTCAATACCAACGACGTCCGGGGTCAAAACTCTGGAAGACATACTGTTTCTCAAATATGGAACGATGAACGAGAAGGGAGATAACTTTTATAGTAACACACGGAGGAAAGGAGGCTGTCTCTCATCCGTGTGCTTAAGCGAGGCAATTTTATACGCGAGGGCGCTTGCGGTACAACCATAATCCAGGAATGGAAAGACCGATGGATAACGCACCAACAATCGATGACGCTGTAAGAAAGTTGGTTAACAGGGTAATCATCAACGGTTCGCTGTAACCTAGCTGGCTGATTTTTACCGCCGAAATCATTGCGGTATAAGCTGATATGCCAGGGAACATAGGGATAACAGCCGCCACGGTAAACACTTTCGGATGTGCCAGATACCAGCGCGACCATTGAATACCAATGGTGCCGACCAGCATAGAAGCCATAAAAGTTGACCACTCAATATTCAACCCGCTGGTCATTAAGATCATTCGGGAACCATGACCTATCGAGCCAAGCAGCGCACACCAGCGTAACGCCCGCACGGGAACGTTGAACACCATTGCAAAGCCGACCGCTGGAATGGCGGCGAGGATCATATCCTGCGCCAACGCTAACAGAAATTCGATCACACCCATCCGCGTAGCCCCCAAATCGTCAGTGCCATTACTACGCCGACACAGGTAGCCAGTGTCAGCAGACTGGCGATCGCCCAGCGTGCCAGTCCGGTATTGATGTGGCCTTTAAACATATCGGCGACGGCATTTATCAACGGAAAGCCCGGCACCAGCAGCAGAACGCTGGCGGCCATCGCAATGGTGGGGGTATTGCTGAAAGTGGGAAGTTGCAAAAGCAATCCGGAAATGGTGGTGGCGGCGAAAGCGGTGAGGCAAAAGTTGATCTGTGGATGAAGATGACGTTGTGCCAGTAGCTGGCGGATATACATCGCGGCCGTACTGGCAAAGAAGGTGATGACGGCACCATCCCAGCCACCTTTATTGAGTTTACAGAAACAGGCGCAGGAAAGGCCAACCATTAAGGCTACCAGCCATCTTGGGTAACGTAATGGCTGAATTTGGCTAAATCGTTTCTCTACGCCTTTGTAATCCAGCAGATGGTGCTCCGCCAGAATCACAATGTGCTGGACTTCAGTCACCACATGCATATTAATGCCGCGATCGTGATTTTTACGTGTAGATGTCAGGCATTGCCCATCTTTAATAGTTGTCAGCACTATGGCGTTCGAAGAGATAGAACTTTCGACGCTGTCCATTCCCAACGCCCGACCCAGTCGTGAGGAAAGCTCATCAACCAACGCGCTTTCCGCACCATGTTGCAAAAGAAATAATCCACACTGGATACAAAGCCGTGTCACGGCTCGCTGTTGCTCAGTTTGCATAACTCGCCCTTTGTCATAGACGCGCTGCGTATTGTTCAAATTATGAGAATCCATTTGTATCATGAAGCGCGGTTGTTTTGCGGCAGGTTAAGATCAAAATTGCGCTGATTAATCCTGGTTATCGGGAGAAGCTCGGTGTTAAAAAGCGAATTATCTCTCGCCGCAAACAAATTATCGCATGAATATTATCACTATAATGAATTTATTGTTTAGCCCTTACGAATCAGGATAAAAGATAACTGGGCGCGTTTTTTAATTTTAACAAGTTAAAACTATCAGATTTTATTGAATAAATATTGATTGTGTGATTTTGCATTCTGCGGGAAGGGATATCAGTTAATTATAAATTAAGTGAATGAGAATTCTGTTTTTCATTAAGTATTTCTAACAACTTAATGTAGATATTTTAAATGTCTCCAGGCTATTTCACTAGGTTATCATTTGATGCTAACCTTCTGACACATGCAGTGGAGTTGTTGTGCAGCAGGAGTATGCTGATATGAAAGTGAATGCTAAGGATAATTTATTCGCTTAATCTATTAATTTGCTGGAAACATTTAAGGAATGAATATCCTGAATAGACCATCATGATTTTTAGACAGTGGATGTGGAGGAAATATGTTGCCAGGATGCTGCAAAAATGGAATTGTTATCAGTAAAATACCTGTCATGCAAGCAGGGTTAAAAGAGGTCATGAGGACTCACTTCCCTGAATATGAAATAATATCCAGCGCCTCTGCGGAGGACCTTACTTTATTACAATTACGTCGTTCCGGATTAGTCATTGCTGATTTAGCCGGTGAAAGTGAAGATCCACGTTTTGTTTGTGAACATTATTATTCTTTAATTTCACAATATCGGGAAATTCACTGGGTTTTCATGGTGTCACGCTCCTGGTATTCCCAGGCGGTAGAACTTCTCATGTGCCCTACGGCGACATTATTGTCTGATGTTGAACCCATTGAGAATCTGGTTAAGACCGTGCGTTCTGGCAATACGCACGCAGAGCGTATCAGCGCCATGCTGACCTCCCCGGCAATGACTGAAACTCATGATTTTAGCTATCGCTCCGTCATTCTCACTCTTTCAGAGCGCAAAGTGCTGCGGCTATTAGGTAAAGGATGGGGCATCAACCAGATAGCTTCATTGCTTAAGAAAAGTAATAAAACTATCAGCGCCCAAAAAAACAGTGCGATGCGTCGACTGGCAATTCACAGCAACGCTGAAATGTATGCATGGATAAATAGCGCGCAGGGTGCAAGAGAACTTAACTTGCCTTCTGTTTATGGAGATGCCGCAGAATGGAACACAGCCGAATTAAGAAGAGAAATGTCGCACTCATAGAAAAATGCGTCATGAGCAGTATCGGTATTGAGAGTTTATTCAGAAAGTTTGCGGGTAACCCTTATAAGCTCCATACCTATACCAGTCAGGAGTCATTTCAGGATGCCATGTCGCGGATCTCGTTTGCGGCGGTCATTTTTTCTTTTTCTGCCATGAGAAGTGCGCGCAGAGAGGGATTATCCTGCCTGACTGAACTGGCGATTAAGTTTCCGCGTACCCGGCGTTTAGTTATTGCGGATGATGATATTGAAGCTCGGCTGATTGGTTCATTGTCGCCATCACCGCTGGACGGTGTATTAAGTAAAGCGTCAACGCTGGAGATTTTTCATCAGGAACTCTTTTTGTCATTAAATGGTGTACGTCAGGCGACCGATCGACTGAACAATCAGTGGTACATTAACCAAAGCCGGACGTTAAGCCCGACGGAGAGAGAAATATTGCGCTTTATGTCGCGTGGCTACTCAATGACACAAATTGCCGAGCAGCTTAAACGCAATATCAAAACGATCCGTGCACATAAATTTAATGTGATGTCGAAACTGGGCGTCAGTTCTGATGCAGGGCTGTTGGAGGCCGCAGACATTCTGTTATGTATGCGTCATTGCGAAGCAAGTAACGTGTTGCACCCCTATTAATACGCTTAATGCCGGGTTTACTTCCCCGGCAAATTTTTCTATTTCAGCGTACAGTCACCACATTGCTGCACATCCGGCAAGCGATAACGCTGGCAGCAAGTGCGGCGCACCAGCAGGCCGTCGCGCAGCACCACGGTACGCCAGAGTGGATTATCTTCACCGGTAGTGAGCGTTTTCTCAAAAAAGAGGGCATGGCGCAGCGATTCAACCGTCGCCTCGCCGAGCAGCTGTTTCATCTCAGTCAGATACCAGTTGATCAAATAACCGGTATTGCTCCAGATAAGTTTACCGTTAATCTCTCCCGTTGCTTCTAGTGCCTGCACAACCGGAACCAGCGCCTGACTGATTAACGTTTCCATTCGCTGCTGCGGCGAATGTGGTGTTGCGTTTTTATCTTCACACACATCGACCCAGAAACAGGCGGCGCGTCCGGTTTCGTGAAACTCAACGTGGAAATGTTCCGGCGACACATCTAATGCTTTTTCCTGCGTCAGCAGCGCCAACATTAATGGTGGCACCATCAGGCCGATATACCATTGTGCCCATAGTGAGATCAGCGGTTTGTTCTCGCGGATCATCAAAGGTTGGTTGCGATAGATATGATCGGAATAGACCGCGAGTAGAGAACTTAGCGCATTCGGTGATGACCATTGCGCCAGCGTCATGGCGTTAAGCGGAGCGGGTTCATCCAGGCGGATAAACTCCAGCAAATGTTCACGATGTTCGGCGATCGTCGCCCGTACGGCTTGTGCAAGCCCAGCATCCTGCGGCTGGAGATGCGTTCGCCAGATAACATCTTCATAGAGCGGTGCGGAACGATAGGCCATAATCGGGATAGTAACCTAAATGATAATGATTGCTAATCCTATCGATAGGTTTACCCGATAGCAAGGGATTTCTCTGGCTTGCAAATGATAAAAATTATCATATGATATTGGTTATCATTATCAATGAAAGAGATGAAACCATGTTGCAACGTACGCTGGGCAGTGGCTGGGGAGTGTTGCTGCCGGGATTGCTGATTGCAGGGCTGATGTATGCGGATTTATCGCCGGATCAGTGGCGGATTGTCATTCTGATGGGATTAGTATTGACGCCGGTGATGCTGTATCACAAACAGTTGCGGCATTACGTTTTGCTACCATCGTGCCTGGCGCTTATTGCTGGCATCATGCTGATGATAATGAATTTGAAGCAGGGATGATAAAACAGGGAAGCAACAAGAAAGGAAGTAAAGATAATTGGTGCGAGGGGGGGGACTTGAACCCCCACGTCCGTAAGGACACTAACACCTGAAGCTAGCGCGTCTACCAATTCCGCCACCTTCGCACAGTCATCTTACTTTTTTTGATATCGCCTCGTTTGGTGCGAGGGGGGGGACTTGAACCCCCACGTCCGTAAGAACACTAACACCTGAAGCTAGCGCGTCTACCAATTCCGCCACCTTCGCCCAGTGCGAGCAATATCAACGTGGTTTTTGGTGCGAGGGGGGGGACTTGAACCCCCACGTCCGTAAGGACACTAACACCTGAAGCTAGCGCGTCTACCAATTCCGCCACCTTCGCATACCATCAATTCTTAAAAAGAATTGCTACCACGGAGGCGCATTCTAGTGGTTTTCAGCTTTTCGTCAATAGTTAATTATCGCCGGAGGTGTAATTGCTGGAAAAATGTCCATCAGGAAACTAACGTGCAGGTTTTGTAGGTCGGATAAGGCGTTCACGCCGCATCCGACACGGTATTTGGGTGCAGATGCCAGATGCGACGCGGGCGCGTCTTATCTGGCCTACGAAGGGCTAACTTGCAGGTTTTGTAGGTTGTATAAGGCGAGCACGCCGCATCTGGCAAGGCTTGCGGCGGGATACTCAACCTTTCTTCGCCTGGCGGGTCATAATGGCGCGATATACCTTGAAGCGCCCGGTTTGCGCGATCACTTCGTGGAAGCCAAATGTCTCATCCAGCACGTCCGGGTAAGGCAGGAAGGCGTTCGCTACAATTCGCAGCTCGCCGCCGCTATTAAGATGACGCACCGCGCCGCGAATCAGCGTTTGCGCCGCATCGAGGCTGGTTTGCATCCCATCGTGGAACGGCGGGTTGGAGATGATCATATCAAAACGACCTTTCACCTCGGAAAAGACGTTACTGGCAAAGACTTCACCTTCAACACCGTTGGCCGCAAGTGTTGCGCGGCTGGCTTCTACCGCTGGCGCAGAGACATCGCACAGAGTGAGACGAATTTTCGGTGAATGGCGCGCAAAGGCAACCGAAAGTACGCCCGCGCCACAGCCGACATCCAGCACTTTACCTTTCGTGTGCGGGGTTAACGTCGAGAGCAGCAACTGGCTACCGACATCCAGACCGTCGCGGCTAAACACGCCAGGCAGCGTTTTGACCGTCAGGCCATCGACGTTATATTCGCCCCAGAATTTATCGGCATCAAATACTGGCTGTTTTTCCAGACGACCAAAATAGAGGCCACAGCGACGAGCGCTGTCCACTTTATTCAACGGCGCATAATCTGCCAGCATCTGCTCGGCGCTGCGCACGCCGCTGCGGTTCTCGCCAACGACAAAAATATCCGTGCCCACCGGCAGCAGAGAAAGTAAATTCATCAACTGGAACTGGGCTTCCGGTTTGTTCTTCGGCCAGTAGTAAATCAGCGTATCGCAATCTGCGACATCATCCGCCGTGGCGACCAGACTAAAACGGGCGTTATCCCCCATCTGGCGGCTTAACACCTGCCAATGGTGGAATTGCTGGGTATGAGCACGGCTGGCCGCGGTATCTAAACGCGCGGGCAGGTCATCCTGTAAGTCTCCGGCAAACAGAATACGGCTTTGTTCGAAATCATCACTGTGACGCAGCAAGACTTCACTTGCCGGGGTAAATGCAGACATGGAATGCTCCTCAATTGATACTGGCGGCGATTATAGCCATATGTTGGCGCGGTATCGACGAATTTGCTATATTTGCGCCCCTGACAACAGGAGCGATTCGCTATGACATCCCGACGAGACTGGCAGTTACAGCAACTGGGCATTACCCAGTGGTCGCTGCGTCGCCCTGGCGCGTTGCAGGGGGAGATTGCCATTGCGATCCCGGCACACGTCCGTCTGGTGATGGTGGCAAATGATCTTCCCGCCCTGACCGATCCTTTAGTGAGCGATGTTCTGCGCGCATTAACCGTCAGCCCCGATCAAGTGCTGCAACTGACGCCAGAAAAAATCGCGATGCTGCCGCAAGGCAGTCGCTGCAACAGCTGGCGGTTGGGTACTGACGAACCGCTATCACTGGAAGGCGCTCAGGTGGCATCACCGGCGCTCACCGAATTACGGGCAAACCCAACGGCACGCGCCGCGTTATGGCAACAAATTTGCACATATGAACACGATTTCTTCCCTCGAAACGACTGATTTACCAGCGGCTTACCACATTGAACAACGCGCCCACGCCTTTCCGTGGAGTGAAAAAACCTTTGCCAGTAATCAGGGCGAGCGTTATCTCAACTTTCAGTTAACGCAAAACGGCAAAATGGCGGCGTTTGCGATTACGCAAGTGGTGCTGGATGAAGCTACATTGTTCAATATTGCGGTCGATCCCGACTATCAGCGTCAGGGGCTGGGAAGGGCGCTGCTGGAACATCTGATCGACGAACTGGAAAAACGCGGCGTGGCGACACTATGGCTGGAAGTCCGTGCCTCAAACGCTGCCGCCATTGCCCTGTACGAAAGTTTAGGCTTTAACGAGGCGACGATTCGCCGCAATTACTACCCCACCAAGGACGGTCGCGAAGACGCCATCATCATGGCGTTGCCAATCAGTATGTAAGACAAGGTGGAATAATGAAGTGGGACTGGATTTTCTTTGATGCCGATGAAACGCTGTTTACCTTTGACTCGTTCACCGGACTGCAGCGGATGTTTCTTGATTACAGCGTCACTTTTACCGCTGAAGATTTTCAGGACTATCAGGCCGTTAACAAGCCCCTGTGGGTAGATTATCAAAACGGCGCGATCACTTCATTACAGCTTCAGCACGGGCGTTTTGAGAGCTGGGCCGAACGGCTGAACGTCGAGCCAGGTAAACTCAACGAGGCCTTCATTAATGCCATGGCGGAAATTTGCACACCGCTGCCGGGCGCGGTTTCCCTGCTTAATGCCATTCGCGGCAACGCCAAAATCGGCATCATCACCAACGGCTTTAGCGCCTTGCAGCAAGTGCGTCTGGAACGCACGGGCCTGCGTGATTATTTCGATTTGCTGGTGATTTCCGAAGAAGTTGGCGTTGCCAAACCGAATAAGAAAATTTTCGATTATGCGCTGGAACAGGCGGGCAATCCTGACCGTTCACGCGTGCTGATGGTTGGCGACACTGCCGAGTCCGATATTCTCGGTGGCATCAACGCCGGGCTTGCGACCTGCTGGCTGAATGCGCACAATCGCGAGCAACCAGAAGGCATCGCGCCCACCTGGACCGTTTCTTCGTTGCACGAACTGGAGCAGCTCCTGTGTAAACACTGATTGCCTCCCCCCCGTTGATGGGTAAAATAGCCGCAATTTTTCGTTTTCAACAAGCGCGGCGCGATGCCGCTTACTCAAGAAGAAAGAATTATGACGTTGTCTCCTTATTTGCAAGAGGTGGCGAAGCGCCGCACTTTTGCCATTATTTCTCACCCGGACGCCGGTAAGACTACCATCACCGAGAAGGTGCTGCTGTTCGGACAGGCCATTCAGACCGCCGGTACAGTAAAAGGCCGTGGTTCCAACCAGCACGCTAAGTCGGACTGGATGGAGATGGAAAAGCAGCGTGGGATCTCCATTACTACTTCTGTGATGCAGTTTCCGTATCACGATTGCCTGGTTAACCTGCTCGACACCCCGGGGCACGAAGACTTCTCGGAAGATACCTATCGTACCCTGACTGCGGTGGACTGCTGCCTGATGGTTATCGACGCTGCAAAAGGTGTTGAAGATCGTACCCGTAAGCTGATGGAAGTTACCCGTCTGCGCGATACGCCGATCCTCACCTTTATGAACAAACTTGACCGTGATATCCGCGACCCGATGGAACTGCTCGATGAAGTTGAGAACGAGCTGAAAATCGGCTGCGCACCGATCACCTGGCCGATTGGCTGCGGCAAGCTGTTTAAAGGCGTTTACCACCTTTATAAAGATGAAACCTATCTCTATCAGAGCGGTAAAGGCCACACCATTCAGGAAGTCCGCATTGTTAAAGGGCTGAATAACCCGGATCTCGACGCTGCGGTTGGTGAAGATCTGGCACAGCAGCTGCGTGACGAACTGGAACTGGTGAAAGGCGCGTCTAACGAGTTCGACAAAGAATTGTTCCTTGCGGGCGAAATTACTCCAGTGTTCTTTGGTACTGCGCTGGGTAACTTCGGCGTTGATCATATGCTGGATGGCCTGGTGGAGTGGGCCCCAGCGCCGATGCCGCGTCAGACTGATACCCGTACCGTAGAGGCGAGCGAAGACAAATTTACCGGCTTCGTATTTAAAATTCAGGCCAACATGGACCCGAAACACCGCGACCGCGTGGCGTTTATGCGTGTGGTGTCCGGTAAATATGAAAAAGGCATGAAGCTGCGCCAGGTGCGTACTGCGAAAGATGTGGTGATCTCCGACGCGCTGACCTTTATGGCGGGTGACCGTTCGCACGTTGAAGAAGCGTATCCTGGCGATATCCTTGGTCTGCACAACCACGGCACCATTCAGATCGGCGACACCTTTACCCAGGGTGAGATGATGAAGTTCACCGGTATTCCGAACTTCGCGCCAGAACTGTTCCGTCGTATCCGCCTGAAAGATCCGCTGAAGCAAAAACAGCTGCTCAAAGGGCTGGTACAGCTTTCCGAAGAGGGCGCGGTGCAGGTGTTCCGTCCGATCTCCAACAACGATTTGATCGTTGGCGCGGTTGGTGTGCTGCAGTTTGATGTGGTGGTAGCGCGCCTGAAGAGCGAATACAACGTTGAAGCAGTGTATGAGTCAGTCAACGTTGCCACCGCCCGCTGGGTAGAATGTGCGGACGCGAAGAAATTCGAAGAGTTCAAGCGTAAGAACGAAAGCCAACTGGCGCTTGATGGCGGCGATAACCTCGCTTACATCGCTACCAGCATGGTCAATCTGCGCCTGGCGCAGGAACGTTATCCGGACGTTCAGTTCCACCAGACCCGCGAGCATTAATTCTAGCCTCCAGGGCGCGGTAGCCGCTGCGCCCTGTCAATTTCCCTTCCTTATTAGCCGCTTACGGAATGTTCTTAAAACATTCACTTTTGCTTATGTTTTAGGGGATATCCCGAGCGGTTTCAAAATTGTGATCTATATTTAACAAAGTAATGACATTTCTGACGGCGTTAAATACCGTTCAATGCGTAGATATCAGTATCTAAAGCCGTCGATTGTCATTCTACCGATATTAATAACTGATTCAGAGGCTGTAATGGTCGTTATTCATCACCCATCGCTTTTGTGATGGCGACCATTGACTTCTGTAGAGGGTGAAGTCTCTCCCTATTCAGCAATGCAACCTCGTGTTGCCAGGCTCAAATTACGAGCAAACATACAGGAATAAATCGATGACTATGACAAGACTGAAGATTTCGAAAACTCTGCTGGCTGTAATGTTGACCTCTGCCGTCGCGACCGGCTCTGCCTACGCAGAAAACAACGCGCAGACTACCAATGAAAGCGCAGGGCAAAAAGTCGATAGCTCTATGAATAAAGTCGGTAATTTCATGGATGACAGCGCCATCACCGCGAAAGTGAAGGCGGCCCTGGTGGATCATGACAACATCAAGAGCACCGATATCTCTGTCAAAACCGATCAAAAAGTCGTGACCCTGAGCGGTTTCGTTGAAAGCCAGGCCCAGGCCGAAGAAGCAGTGAAAGTGGCGAAAGGCGTTGAAGGGGTGACCTCTGTCAGCGACAAACTGCACGTTCGCGACGCTAAAGAAGGCTCTGTGAAGGGCTACGCGGGTGACACCGCCACCACCAGTGAAATCAAAGCCAAACTGCTGGCGGATGACATTGTCCCTTCACGTAAAGTGAAAGTTGAAACCACCGATGGTGTGGTTCAGCTCTCCGGTACCGTAGATTCTCAGGCACAAAGTGACCGTGCTGAAAGTATCGCCAAAGCGGTAGATGGTGTGAAAAGCGTTAAAAATGATCTGAAAACTAAGTAATTCGTCGTAATTCGTCCTCCCGAACTTTGTCGGGAGGCGCGATGTGCACCACACTAAAAATATCGCATTGAGTGATTTTCACGCTCATATCAAGCGGTGACATTAACTATGGTAAAGGAGACGCTTATGTTTCGTTGGGGCATCATATTTCTGGTTATCGCGTTAATCGCCGCCGCACTTGGGTTTGGTGGTCTGGCCGGTACTGCTGCAGGCGCAGCTAAAATTGTCTTTGTCGTCGGGATTATTCTGTTCCTGGTGAGTTTGTTCATGGGCCGAAAACGACCCTAGATTTCAGACCATTAAGAAAATTTTATCCAAAGCCAGTCCAACGGACTGGCTTTTGCGGTTTTAGCGAATAATAAATTGCGTTACTTTGTCCTTCTTTCACAACAAAAACAGGAAGGCAGAGGTGGGGCAGCGAATACCTGTAACGCTTGGTAATATTGCGCCGTTGTCGCTGAGGCCGTTCCAGCCTGGACGGATTGCTCTGGTGTGCGAAGGCGGCGGACAGCGTGGAATTTTCACGGCTGGCGTGCTGGATGAGTTTATGCGCGCGCAGTTTAATCCTTTCGATCTTTATCTCGGCACATCTGCCGGGGCGCAGAACCTCTCGGCGTATATCTGCAATCAGCCCGGTTACGCGCGCAAAGTCATCATGCGCTATACCACAAAACGCGAATTTTTCGATCCATTGCGCTTTGTCCGTGGAGGAAATCTTATCGATCTCGACTGGCTGGTGGAGGCCACCGCAAGCCAGATGCCATTGCAAATGGATACCGCAGCGCGGTTATTTGACAGCGGCAAATCGTTTTATATGTGCGCCTGTCGTCAGGATGACTATGCGCCGAATTACTTTTTGCCAACTAAACAAAACTGGCTGGATGTGATTCGCGCCTCCAGTGCGATACCTGGCTTTTATCGTAGCGGAGTGTCGCTGGAAGGTATTAACTACCTGGATGGTGGGATCAGTGATGCGATCCCGGTTAAAGAGGCGGCAAGGCAGGGAGCAAAAACGTTGGTCGTCATACGCACTGTGCCGTCACAAATGTACTACACGCCACAGTGGTTCAAACGCATGGAACGCTGGCTGGGTGACAGTAGCCTGCAGCCGCTGGTCAATCTGGTGCAGCATCATGAAACCAGCTATCGTGAGATTCAGCAATTTATTGAGAAACCACCGGGCCAGCTGCGGATATTCGAAATTTATCCGCCGAAGCCATTGCATAGTATTGCGCTCGGCAGTCGGATTCCGGCGCTGCGTGAAGACTATAAACTTGGGCGTTTATGTGGGCGTTATTTTCTGGCAACGGTCGGTAAATTATTGACTGAAA
This sequence comes from Escherichia sp. WS3063, assembly GCF_046486595.1. NCBI lineage: Bacteria > Pseudomonadati > Pseudomonadota > Gammaproteobacteria > Enterobacterales > Enterobacteriaceae > Escherichia > Escherichia sp. WS3063. The sequence goes on along the minus strand of NZ_JBJQKY010000002.1, from coordinate 92,085 downwards.
AAGCGCCGCTGAGCCGCCATCTGGTGCCGGTGGTGACGCCGGAGTCGATCGTTATTCCGCCTGCGCCAGTCGCCAACGATACGCTGGTTGCCGAAGTGAGCGACGCTCCGCAGGCGAACGACCCGACATTTAACAATGAGGATCTGGCTTGATTTGCCGTTTTATCGACACCCACTGCCATTTTGATTTCCCGCCGTTTAGTGGCGATGAAGAGGCCAGCCTGCAACGTGCGGCACAAGCGGGCGTAGGCAAGATCATTGTTCCGGCGACAGAGGCGGAAAATTTTGCCCGCGTGCAGGCGTTAGCGGAAAAATATCAACCGCTGTATGCCGCATTGGGCTTGCATCCTGGTATGTTGGAAAAACATAGCGATGTGTCTCTTGATCAGCTACAGCAGGCGCTGGAAAGGCGTCCGGCGAAGGTGGTGGCGGTGGGGGAGATCGGTCTGGATCTCTTTGGCGACGATCCGCAATTTGAGAGGCAGCAGTGGTTACTCGACGAACAACTGAAACTGGCGAAACGCTACGATCTGCCGGTGATCCTGCATTCACGGCGCACACACGACAAACTGGCGATGCATCTTAAACGCCACGATTTGCCATGTACTGGCGTGGTTCACGGTTTTTCCGGCAGCCTGCAACAGGCTGAACGGTTTGTACAGCTGGGCTACAAAATTGGCGTAGGTGGCACTATCACCTATCCACGCGCCAGTAAAACCCGCGATGTCATCGCAAAATTACCGCTGGCATCGTTGTTGCTGGAAACCGACGCGCCGGATATGCCGCTCAACGGTTTTCAGGGGCAGCCTAACCGCCCGGAACAGGCCGCGCGGGTGTTTGCTGTGCTTTGTGAGTTACGCCTGGAACCCGCAGATGAAATTGCCGAAGTGTTGCTTAATAACACGTATACGTTGTTTAACGTGCCGTAGGCCGGATAAGGCGTTCACGCCGCATCCGGCAGCTGGCGCACAATGCCTGATGCGACGCTTGACGCGTCTTATCATGCCTACAAGTTTATGCCGATCCGTAGGCCGTATCCGGCATGTCACAAATACAGCGCCGGAAATATCAACCGGCTCACCCCGCGCTCCTGTAACGCATCAGCCAACGGCTCAACGTCTTCCGGCGTGGCGCTCGGCCAGCTTTGCGCCTCGCCATACACGCCGTGGGCATGAAACGCGTTCAGGCGTACCGGAACATCGCCAAGTCCCTTGATTAACGCCGCCAGTTCTTCGATGTGTTGCAAATAATCCACCTGGCCAGGGATTACCAGCAAACGCAGTTCCGCCAGCTTACCGCGCTCTGCCAGCAAACAGATGCTGCGCTTGATCTGCTGATTATCGCGTCCGGTTAATTGCTGATGACATTCGCTCCCCCACGCTTTGAGATCGAGCATTGCGCCGTCGCACACCGGAAGCAATTTTTCCCAGCCGGTTTCGCTCAACATGCCATTACTGTCCACCAGACAGGTGAGGTGGCGCAGTTGCGGATCATTTTTGATAGCAGTAAACAGCGCCACCACAAACGGCAGCTGGGTCGTGGCTTCGCCGCCGCTTACCGTTATCCCTTCGATAAACAGCACCGCTTTGCGGATATGGCTAAGCACCTCATCCACGCTCATGGATTGCGCCATTGGTGTGGCATGTTGCGGACACATCTTCAGGCAGGTATCGCACTGCTCGCAGACTACAGCGTTCCACGCCACTTTGCCGTCAACAATCTGCAACGCCTGATGCGGACACTGTGGCACGCACTCCCCGCAATCATTGCAACGTCCCATCGTCCACGGATTGTGACAGTTTTTGCAGCGCAGATTGCAGCCCTGCAAAAACAGAGCCAGACGACTGCCTGGCCCGTCAACGCAGGAGAAGGGGATAATCTTACTGACTAAAGCGCATCTGCTGTTCATGGCTTATCACGCGCGGCTGGCGTTCCAGAATACGAGTGTTGCGTGCGGCCTCTTCGCCCAGCCAGGTGGTGTTGGTACGTGAACCTTCGGCACGATATTTTTCCAGATCCGACAAACGCACCATATAACCAGTAACGCGAACCAGATCGTTACCGCTGACATTGGCGGTAAATTCACGCATTCCGGCTTTAAAGGCACCGAGGCAAAGCTGTACCAGCGCCTGCGGATTACGTTTGATGGTTTCGTCGAGCGTCAGAATGTCGCTGATGCCGGAATAATAATAAGCATGATGCGGGGCGACAGTTTGCAGATGGGTAATCGGATCTGGCTCATCGCCATATGGTAAACGCGCGCCCGGCGTGGTGCCGATATCGGAACTGATCCCCGACTGTGCGTGTAACATGGCGCGTTTTTGCCAGCCATATTTCACAGGGGTATTGGCGACAAACTCCGCCAGTTGCGCGCTGATGCGATAACCCACTTCATTTGCGGTGGCTTCTTTACCGTAACGTGCGACAATTCCTTCTTTCTCACACAGTAAGTTAACTGCTTCCGCCAGTCCGTACATGCCAAACATTGGCACAAAACGTTCAGGGTTAATCAGCCCTTCTTTCACCAGGAAGCTATTCTCAAAGAAGTGTGATTGTTGATAGAGGAATTCACACCGCGCATCGATGATGGCGATCTGCTGTTGGCAGTAGTGCGGTAGAGTGCGCGTAAAGAAGTCCTCCAGCGATTCACTGCGCTCGGCAATGGCTTTCAGGTTTAGGCGTACCAGCGTGCTGCCACCACCCGCCAGCGGCAGTGAGTTGTAACAGCTCACAATCCCGTAGCCCCCTTTTGTGAAAATTTTATCATGCACCGGACCGTTGGCGATGTGCGGTTTGCTACATTCACAGATGTTCTTCGCCACTTCCAGCAGCAGGTCATCAGGGGTGATTTCAGGATCGTAGATAAAGGTCAGGTTCGGTGAAACCTGCTTCAACTCTGCGTCTGCACGTAAGATTGCGCGGGTAATGGGCGAATCAGACGGGCCGATATTGGCGTGCATAAAGGCATCTGGCAGGGTTCTGTCGAGGTAACGCCAGAAACGTTTTATTCGAATATCGATCTCGTCTTGTGTTAGAATTCTAACATACGGTTGCAACAACGCATCCAGTTGCCCCAGGTAGACCGGCATCGATGTGACCGACGGTACGTGGTGGTAAAGAATGGTCAGCAGAGAGAGTGCGTCATCAAGGTCTTTCGCGCCTTCCAGCTCCAGCCATTCGGAACCGTGCGCCAGAAAACGGGCGTAATCGGGTAAGACATAGCGCGGTTTGTACGGCGCATGACCTTCAAACATATCGCAGATTACCCCCTCATCCAGCGCGCGGCGGGCTTCGGCAGGCAACGCGGGGTAAGGCAGATTGTTTTCTGCTTCCAGTGCCAGAAAATGGCGCTTCTGCTCCGGGCTAAGTACCGGGCTGGTGACAATTTGCTGGCAACGTTGTTGCAGTGCATTTTCATGAGAAGTGGGCATCTTCTTTTCCTTTTATGCCGAAGGTGATGCGCCATTGTAAGAAGTTTCGTGATGTTCACTTTGATCCTGATGCGTTTGCCACCACTGACGCATTCATTTGAAAGTGAATTATTTGAACCAGATCGCATTACAGTGATGCAAACTTGTAAGTAGATTTCCTTAATTGTGATGTACATCGAAGTGTGTTGCGAAGTAGATGTTAGAATACTAACAAACTCGCAAGGTGAATTTTATTGGCGACAAGCCAGGAGAATGAAATGACTGATCTGAAAGCAAGCAGCCTGCGTGCACTGAAATTGATGGACCTGACCACCCTGAATGACGACGACACCGATGAGAAAGTGATCGCACTGTGTCATCAGGCCAAAACTCCGGTCGGCAATACCGCCGCTATCTGTATCTATCCTCGCTTTATCCCGATTGCTCGCAAAACTCTGAAAGAGCAGGGCACCCCGGAAATCCGTATCGCTACGGTAACTAACTTCCCACACGGTAACGACGACATCGAAATCGCGCTGGCAGAAACCCGTGCGGCAATCGCCTACGGTGCCGATGAAGTTGACGTGGTGTTCCCGTACCGCGCGCTGATGGCGGGTAACGAGCAGGTTGGTTTTGACCTGGTGAAAGCCTGTAAAGAGGCTTGCGCTGCGGCGAACGTCCTGCTGAAAGTGATTATTGAAACCGGAGAACTGAAAGACGAAGCGCTGATCCGTAAAGCGTCTGAAATCTCCATCAAAGCGGGTGCTGACTTCATCAAAACCTCTACCGGTAAAGTGGCTGTGAATGCGACGCCGGAAAGCGCGCGCATCATGATGGAAGTGATCCGCGATATGGGCGTAGAAAAAACCGTTGGTTTCAAACCGGCGGGCGGCGTGCGTACTGCGGAAGATGCGCAGAAATATCTCTCCATCGCCGATGAACTGTTCGGTGCTGACTGGGCTGATGCGCGTCACTACCGCTTTGGTGCTTCCAGCCTGCTGGCAAGCCTGCTGAAGGCTCTGGGCCACGGCGACGGTAAGAGCGCCAGCAGCTACTAAGGCTTGATTTGCCGGATGATGCAGCGATGCTCATCCGGTTCCCCGATTACCTCGTCTCTTTTCCACGGGAGGTTACCTTGTTTCTCGCACAAGAAATTATTCGTAAAAAACGTGATGGTCATGCGCTGAGCGATGAAGAAATTCGTTTCTTTATCAACGGTATTCGCGACAACACTATCTCCGAAGGGCAGATTGCCGCCCTCGCGATGACCATTTTCTTCCACGATATGACAATGCCTGAGCGTGTCTCGCTGACCATGGCGATGCGAGATTCAGGAACCGTTCTCGACTGGAAAAGCCTGCATCTGAATGGCCCGATTGTTGATAAACACTCGACCGGCGGCGTCGGCGATGTCACTTCGCTGATGTTGGGGCCGATGGTCGCAGCCTGCGGCGGCTATATTCCGATGATCTCCGGTCGCGGCCTCGGTCATACTGGCGGTACGCTCGACAAACTGGAATCCATCCCTGGCTTCGACATTTTCCCGGATGACAACCGTTTCCGCGAAATTATTAAAGACGTCGGCGTGGCGATTATCGGTCAGACCAGCTCACTGGCTCCGGCGGATAAACGTTTCTACGCGACCCGTGATATTACCGCAACCGTGGACTCCATCCCGCTGATCACTGCCTCGATCCTGGCGAAGAAACTGGCGGAAGGTCTGGATGCGCTGGTGATGGACGTGAAAGTGGGTAGCGGCGCGTTTATGCCGACCTACGAACTTTCTGAAGCCCTTGCCGAAGCGATTGTTGGCGTAGCTAACGGCGCTGGCGTGCGTACCACCGCGCTGCTCACCGATATGAATCAGGTACTGGCCTCCAGTGCAGGTAACGCGGTTGAAGTTCGTGAAGCGGTGCAGTTCCTGACGGGTGAGTATCGTAACCCGCGTCTGTTTGATGTCACAATGGCGCTGTGCGTAGAGATGCTTATCTCCGGCAAACTGGCGAAAGATGACGCCGAAGCGCGCGCGAAATTGCAGGCGGTGCTGGACAACGGTAAAGCGGCAGAAGTCTTTGGTCGTATGGTAGCGGCACAAAAAGGCCCGACTGACTTCGTTGAGAACTACGCGAAGTATCTGCCGACAGCGATGCTGACGAAAGCAGTCTATGCTGATACCGAAGGGTTTGTCAGTGAAATGGATACCCGCGCACTGGGGATGGCAGTGGTTGCAATGGGCGGCGGACGCCGTCAGGCATCTGACACCATCGATTACAGCGTCGGCTTTACTGATATGGCGCGTCTGGGCGACCAGGTAGACGGTCAGCGTCCGCTGGCAGTTATCCACGCGAAAGACGAAAACAGCTGGCAGGAAGCGGCGAAAGCGGTGAAAGCGGCAATTAAACTTGCCGATAAAGCACCGGAAAGCACACCAACTGTCTATCGCCGTATCAGCGAATAACGGTATACTGATCTGATCATTTAAATTTGAAGCACTGAGTACGGAGAACATATGAAACGTGCATTTATTATGGTGCTGGACTCATTCGGCATCGGCGCTACAGAAGATGCAGAACGCTTTGGTGACGTCGGGGCTGACACCCTGGGTCATATCGCAGAAGCTTGTGCCAAAGGCGAAGCTGATAACGGTCGTAAAGGCCCGCTCAATCTGCCAAATCTGACCCGTCTGGGGCTGGCGAAAGCACACGAAGGTTCTACCGGTTTCATTCCGGCGGGAATGGACGGCAACGCTGAAGTTATCGGCGCGTACGCATGGGCGCACGAAATGTCATCCGGTAAAGATACCCCGTCTGGTCACTGGGAAATCGCCGGTGTCCCGGTTCTGTTTGAGTGGGGATACTTCTCCGATCACGAAAACAGCTTCCCGCAAGAGCTACTGGATAAACTGGTCGAACGCGCTAATCTGCCGGGTTACCTCGGTAACTGCCACTCTTCCGGTACGGTCATTCTGGATCAGCTGGGCGAAGAGCACATGAAAACCGGCAAGCCGATTTTCTATACCTCCGCTGACTCCGTGTTCCAGATTGCCTGCCATGAAGAAACTTTCGGTCTGGACAAACTCTATGAACTGTGCGAAATCGCTCGTGAAGAGCTGACCAACGGCGGCTACAACATCGGTCGTGTTATCGCTCGTCCGTTTATCGGCGACAAAGCCGGTAACTTCCAGCGTACCGGTAACCGTCACGATCTGGCAGTTGAACCGCCAGCACCGACCGTACTGCAGAAACTGGTTGATGAAAAACACGGTCAGGTGGTTTCTGTCGGTAAAATTGCCGACATCTACGCCAACTGCGGTATCACCAAAAAAGTGAAAGCAACCGGCCTGGACGCGCTGTTTGACGCCACCATCAAAGAGATGAAAGAAGCGGGTGATAACACTATCGTCTTCACCAACTTCGTTGATTTCGACTCTTCCTGGGGCCACCGTCGCGACGTTGCCGGTTATGCTGCGGGTCTGGAACTGTTCGACCGCCGTCTGCCGGAGCTGATGTCTTTACTGCGCGATGACGACATCCTGATCCTCACTGCTGACCACGGTTGTGATCCGACCTGGACCGGTACTGACCACACGCGTGAACACATTCCGGTACTGGTTTACGGCCCGAAAGTAAAACCGGGTTCATTGGGTCACCGTGAAACCTTCGCGGATATCGGCCAGACTCTGGCAAAATATTTTGGTACTTCTGATATGGAATATGGCAAAGCCATGTTCTGATGGATTTGGGCGGAGCGTTGACTCCGCCTTTGTTATGTCACAAAAAGGATAAAACAATGGCTACCCCACACATTAATGCAGAAATGGGCGATTTCGCTGACGTAGTTTTGATGCCAGGCGACCCGCTGCGTGCGAAGTATATTGCTGAAACTTTCCTTGAAGATGCCCGTGAAGTGAACAACGTTCGCGGTATGCTGGGCTTCACCGGTACTTACAAAGGCCGCAAAATTTCCGTAATGGGTCACGGTATGGGTATCCCGTCCTGCTCCATCTACACCAAAGAACTGATCACCGATTTCGGCGTGAAGAAAATTATCCGCGTAGGCTCCTGTGGCGCTGTTCTGCCACACGTAAAACTGCGCGACGTCGTTATCGGTATGGGTGCCTGCACCGATTCCAAAGTTAACCGTATCCGTTTTAAAGACCATGACTTTGCCGCTATCGCTGACTTTGACATGGTGCGTAACGCGGTAGACGCGGCTAAAGCACTGGGCGTTGATGCTCGCGTTGGTAACCTGTTCTCCGCTGACCTGTTCTACTCTCCGGACGGCGAAATGTTCGACGTGATGGAAAAATACGGCATCCTCGGCGTGGAAATGGAAGCAGCTGGTATCTACGGCGTCGCTGCAGAATTTGGCGCGAAAGCCCTGACCATCTGCACCGTGTCTGACCACATCCGCACTCACGAGCAGACCACTGCCGCTGAGCGTCAGACCACCTTCAACGACATGATCAAAATCGCACTGGAATCCGTTCTGTTGGGCGATAAAGAGTAATTGTGTTTCGCTGAAAGGCGATTGCCTTGTGAAGCCGGAGCGGGAGACTGCTCCGGCTTTTTAGTATCTATTCATCAATAGCAACTGATTTATAGATTTACTATTATTTTTCATATGGATAGAAAATAAAATCCATTCAAGTATCTATTCACGAATCTATTCATTTATGTTCAGCCGTCATCCAGGAAGGGCATATCAGCAACTCTGGTGGACAACCATAAATTCCTGCCATTTTGCTTTTGATGTTTGAACTAAGCCGTTCCGTCTTTTCGATCTGTTTTAGAGAATTAATGGAGATACCTAACATTTTACTTACTTCAGCAAGTGATAGTTTATGCCTGATACGCACGGCGGTTAGCCAGGATATACCCTGGCTGAACATTAAATTGATAATCTCCCGTTCCTGGTTTTCCAGATCGATCATATTTCCTTCCCCGGATATTTAAATCAGTGAGTTACCTTACCGCCCCCGCTATCCACGTCGACAACTCCCGTAGCTCTTTTTCCTGTTCCGGGAAGTCAACCAACAGCGCTTCGCACTCCTGTTGCAGCATATCCGCGCGGTACAGGCAGCCTTGCAGTCGCCCGGCGAGAGCTTCCAGAGGTGCGGGGTTGAGGCTGTCGGTAAACACCTGGGCGCGGGTGATATGGCCTTTTTCAACGTCGAAATGCAGTTCCACGCCGCCCCAGGTGAAGCGTTCATCCAGCAGATGCGAGAACGCCGGAGCCTGACCGAAGTTCCACTCCCAGCTACTCTGACGGGCAAAGGTTTCGGCGAAGTTCGGCAAGTCTGGCGTTTTGTCCGGGGAGATGATTTCCGCTTCCACGCGCTCGCCATAATGGGCGAAAAAGGCCTCGGTTATGGCCTCGCAAACCTGCTCATGGGTGATCCCCGGTAGCAATTCGGTCAGATTGGTCACGCGGGAACGCACTGAGGTAATGCCTTTCGCCGCCAGTTTCTTTTTATCCGGATTGAGATAGTTTGCCAGGCGGCTAAGGTCGGAATTGAGCAGCAAAGTGCCGTGGTGGAAGCCACGATCTTTGGTTTCGCGATAGGCCGAGCCTGAGACTTTGCGGTCGCCTTCGGCGGTTTTCACCACCAGATCGTTACGGCCGGACGCTTCGGCGCTGACGCCGAGCGCGTTCAGAGCATTGAGCACAATCGACGTGGAGATAGTTTTATCGTACTCCGGCTTGCCAGCCATAAAGGTAAAGCAGGTATTACCGAGATCGTGGAACACCGCGCCGCCACCGCTGCTGCGCCGCGCCAGGCGGACGTTATCTTCTTCCATCCGCCGGGTATTACACTCTTTCCACGGGTTCTGTGCGCGACCAATCACCACGGTGTCGGCATTGCGCCAGAGAAACAGAACGCGCTGCGTGGCGGGCATCTGGCGAAAAATACACTCTTCCACCGCCAGGTTAAACCACGGGTCGTAAGAGTCAGAGATGAGCAGGCGTAATGTGGACATAACGATTTCCTTTCTTGTAATAATGGGTCACTCTTTTTTCTCGCTTTCTTCCTCTTCCGGCACCGGTTTGCTGGCGGTTAACAGGAAGGGCGATTGCTGCCAGCGGGTGCGTTTACCCTGTAGCAGCGTGCGGGTCAGCACTACGCCGATTGCCAGTGAGAGCAGCAACATCAGGCGTAAAATGTTAGTGGTGTTATCCACCTGTTGGGCTTCGGTGGCGAGCGTATGGGTGTCGAGCGTCAGGCGCAGATAGCCAAGCGGACCATTTTTCCCTGCAATGGGTTCGACAATCTGCTGGTTAAAATAGCCGCCCGCTTTTTTACCGTCGAGCGCCAGCCGGTCACGCACTTCGACGCTTTCGCCAGAACGGGCGATAAGATCGCCTTGTTCGTCATACACGCCCGCGTCGAGGATGCGGCTTTCATCCGTTAACTGATCGAGGATCGCCTGAATACGTTTTTCATCCGGCGAGTCGGTATGCATCAGCGGCGCAACGTTCAGCGCCACCTGCCGCGCCAGGGTGCGGGCCAGTTCTTCCAGCTGCGGATTACGCTGTCGCTGGTGGTTTTGACTAAACCATGATGCCCCCTGCATCAGCGCCACTAACAAGGCAAGACAGAACAGGACAATCACTGCCCGATGCAGCCGGAATTTCAGTTTTGTGCGAGCCATCTTCCACCCTTTGAAAATTTGAGACTTAATGTTGCCAGAAGCAATGGATACAAGGTAGCCTCATGCGTTATTTTCCCTGCTTCGAACGATTTTACAGGAGCCTTAATGCCTAACATTACCTGGTGCGACCTGCCTGAAGATGTCTCTTTATGGCCTGGTCTGCCTCTTTCATTAAGTGGTGATGAAGTGATGCCACTGGATTACCACGCAGGTCGTAGCGGCTGGCTGCTGTATGGTCGTGGGCTGGATAAACAACGTCTGACCCAGTACCAAAGCAAACTGGGTGCGGCAATGGTGATTGTTGCCGCCTGGTGCGTGGAAGATTATCAGGTGATTCGTCTGGCAGGTTCGCTTACCGCCCGGGCTACGCGCCTGGCCCATGAAGCACAACTGGATGTCGCGCCGCTGGGGAAAATTCCGCATCTGCGCACGCCGGGTTTGCTGGTGATGGACATGGATTCCACCGCCATTCAGATTGAATGTATTGACGAAATTGCCAAACTGGCCGGAACCGGCGAGATGGTGGCGGAGGTAACCGAACGGGCGATGCGCGGCGAACTCGATTTTACCGCCAGCCTGCGCAGCCGTGTGGCGACGCTGAAAGGCGCTGACGCCAATATCCTGCAACAGGTGCGTGAAAATCTGCCGCTGATGCCAGGCTTAACGCAACTGGTGCTCAAGCTGGAAACGCTGGGCTGGAAAGTGGCGATTGCTTCCGGCGGCTTTACTTTCTTTGCTGAATACCTGCGCGACAAGCTGCGCCTGACAGCCGTGGTAGCCAATGAACTGGAGATCATGGACGGTAAATTTACCGGCAATGTGATCGGCGACATCGTAGACGCGCAGTACAAAGCGAAAACTCTGACTCGCCTCGCGCAGGAGTATGAAATCCCGCTGGCGCAGACCGTGGCGATTGGCGATGGAGCCAATGACCTGCCGATGATCAAAGCGGCAGGGCTGGGGATTGCCTACCATGCCAAGCCAAAAGTGAATGAAAAAACGGAAGTCACCATCCGTCACGCTGACCTGATGGGGGTATTCTGCATCCTCTCTGGCAGCCTGAATCAGAAGTAATTGCCTGCCCGTCATCCTGCGGGCGGCACAGCATTAACGAGGTACACCGTGGCAAAAGCTCCAAAACGCGCCTTTGTTTGTAATGAATGCGGGGCCGATTATCCGCGCTGGCAGGGGCAGTGCAGTGCCTGTCATGCCTGGAACACCATCACCGAGGTGCGTCTTGCTGCGTCGCCAACGGTGGCGCGTAACGAGCGTCTCAGTGGCTATGCCGGTAGCGCCGGAGTGGCAAAAGTCCAGAAACTCTCCGACATCAGCCTTGAGGAGCTGCCGCGTTTTTCTACCGGATTTAAAGAGTTCGACCGCGTATTAGGCGGCGGGGTGGTGCCGGGAAGCGCCATTCTGATTGGCGGTAACCCAGGTGCGGGGAAATCCACGCTGCTGTTGCAAACGCTGTGCAAACTGGCCCAGCAGATGAAAACGCTGTATGTCACCGGCGAAGAGTCGCTGCAACAGGTGGCAATGCGCGCTCATCGCCTTGGCCTGCCGACTGACAATCTCAATATGTTGTCGGAAACCAGCATCGAGCAGATCTGCCTGATTGCCGAAGAAGAGCAACCGAAGCTGATGGTAATTGACTCCATCCAGGTGATGCATATGGCGGATGTACAATCATCGCCTGGCAGCGTGGCGCAGGTGCGTGAAACGGCGGCTTATCTGACGCGCTTCGCCAAAACGCGCGGCGTGGCGATTGTCATGGTTGGGCACGTAACCAAAGATGGCTCGCTGGCTGGCCCTAAAGTGCTGGAACACTGTATCGACTGTTCGGTGCTTCTGGATGGCGATGCCGACTCCCGTTTTCGCACCTTACGCAGCCATAAAAACCGCTTCGGCGCGGTGAATGAGCTGGGCGTCTTCGCAATGACCGAACAGGGTCTGCGTGAAGTCAGCAACCCTTCGGCAATCTTTTTAAGCCGCGGTGATGAAGTGACCTCTGGTAGCTCAGTGATGGTAGTATGGGAAGGAACGCGTCCGCTGCTGGTGGAGATTCAGGCGCTGGTCGATCACTCGATGATGGCGAATCCACGCCGCGTCGCAGTAGGGCTGGAGCAAAACCGTCTGGCAATCCTGCTGGCTGTGTTGCACCGTCACGGTGGTTTGCAAATGGCCGATCAGGATGTGTTTGTGAACGTGGTCGGCGGCGTGAAGGTAACCGAAACCAGTGCCGACTTAGCGTTACTGCTGGCGATGGTTTCCAGCCTGCGCGACAGACCGCTGCCGCAGGATCTGGTGGTGTTTGGTGAAGTCGGGCTGGCAGGGGAGATCCGCCCGGTGCCCAGCGGTCAGGAACGAATCTCTGAAGCGGCGAAACACGGTTTTCGCCGGGCGATTGTTCCGGCGGCTAACGTGCCGAAAAAAGCGCCGGAAGGGATGCAGATTTTTGGCGTTAAAAAACTCTCCGACGCGCTTAGCGTGTTCGACGACTTATAATGAGAGATACGGAGGGAGATATGTCGTCATTTGATTACCTGAAAACTGCCATCAAGCAACAGGGCTGCACGCTACAGCAGGTCGCTGATGCCAGCGGTATGACCAAAGGGTATTTAAGCCAGTTATTGAATGCCAAAATTAAAAGCCCCAGCGCACAAAAGCTGGAGGCATTGCACCGTTTTTTGGGGCTTGAATTTCCCCGGCAGAAGAAAACCATTGGTGTCGTATTCGGTAAGTTCTACCCGCTGCATACCGGACATATCTACCTTATCCAGCGCGCCTGTAGCCAGGTTGACGAGCTGCATATCATTATGGGTTTTGACGATACCCGTGACCGCGCGTTGTTCGAAGACAGTGCCATGTCGCAGCAGCCCACGGTGCCGGATCGTCTGCGCTGGTTATTGCAAACCTTTAAATATCAGAAAAATATTCGCATTCATGCCTTCAACGAAGAGGGCATGGAGCCGTATCCGCACGGCTGGGATGTGTGGAGCAACGGCATCAAAAAGTTTATGGCTGAAAAGGGGATCCAGCCGGACCTGATCTACACCTCGGAAGAAGCCGATGCGCCACAGTATATGGAACATCTGGGGATCGAGACGGTGCTGGTCGATCCGAAGCGTACCTTTATGAGTATCAGCGGTGCGCAGATCCGCGAAAACCCGTTCCGCTACTGGGAATATATTCCTACGGAAGTGAAGCCGTTCTTTGTGCGTACCGTGGCGATCCTTGGGGGCGAGTCGAGCGGTAAATCCACCCTGGTAAACAAACTTGCCAATATCTTCAACACTACCAGTGCATGGGAATATGGTCGCGATTATGTCTTTTCACACCTCGGCGGTGATGAGATCGCATTGCAGTATTCCGACTACGATAAAATCGCGTTGGGCCACGCACAATACATTGATTTTGCAGTGAAATATGCCAATAAAGTGGCGTTTATTGACACCGATTTTGTCACTACCCAGGCGTTCTGCAAAAAGTACGAAGGGCGTGAGCATCCGTTCGTGCAGGCGCTGATTGATGAATACCGTTTCGATCTGGTGATCCTGCTGGAGAACAACACGCCGTGGGTGGCGGATGGTTTACGCAGCCTCGGCAGTTCGGTGGATCGCAAAGAGTTCCAGAACTTGCTGGTGGAGATGCTGGAAGAGAACAATATCGAATTCGTGCGGGTTGAAGAGGACGATTACGACAGCCGTTTCCTGCGCTGCGTGGAGCTGGTGCGGGAGATGATGGGGGAGCAAGGATAACCGTGACGAAACGGCTCAAAGGCGAGGTATAAAATGAGTTTTTTTGATGAGTTGAAAACCTCTCTGGAAGAGGCTGTCGAGATTAAACAAGGTTTGAAAAAACCTGCACGGGTGACCCACCACGAAATTGAGGATGCTAAGGCTGTTGTAGACCGGAAAAGGTGTTCACGCCGCATCCGGCATTCGGTGCTCAATGCCTGATGCGACGCTTACCGCGTCTTATCAGGCCTGGAGATTCACAACGTATTGAAATTTCTTGGTTTGTAGGCCGGATAAGGCGTTCACCCGCATCCGGCATTTTACGCATTACTTCGCAATACGCTTGTACTTGATACGCTTCGGCTCCAGTGCGTCTGCGCCCAGCGTGCGTTTCTTGTACTCTTCGTACTCAGTAAAGTTACCTTCGAAGAACTCAACTTTACCTTCATCCTGGTAGTCCAGGATGTGCGTGGCGATACGGTCGAGGAACCAACGGTCGTGCGAGATAACCATCGCACATCCCGGGAACTCCAGCAGGGCGTTTTCCAGCGCGCGCAGGGTTTCGATATCCAGGTCGTTGGTCGGTTCGTCGAGCAGCAGCATGTTGCCGCCAACCTGCAGCAGCTTCGCCAGATGCAGACGACCACGCTCACCACCGGAGAGTTCGCCAACGCGTTTACCCTGATCAACCCCTTTAAAGTTAAAGCGACCAACGTAGGCGCGGCTTGGCATCTCGGTGTTACCGATCTTCATGATATCCAGCCCGCCGGAAACTTCTTCCCAAACGGTTTTGCTGTTATCCATTGAGTCACGGAACTGATCGACAGATGCCAGTTTCACCGTTTCACCTAAAGTGATGGTGCCGCTGTCTGGCTGTTCCTGACCAGAGATCATACGGAACAGGGTTGATTTACCCGCGCCGTTCGGACCGATGATCCCGACGATCGCCCCTTTCGGGATCGAGAAGCTCAGATCATCAATCAGCAGGCGATCGCCGTAAGATTTACGCAGGTTGCTGACTTCCAGCACTTTATCGCCCAGACGCGGTCCAGGCGGAATAAACAGTTCGTTGGTTTCGTTACGTTTCTGATATTCGGTGCTGTTCAGCTCTTCAAAGCGCGCCAGACGTGCTTTACCTTTCGACTGACGGCCTTTAGTTCCCTGACGTACCCACTCCAGCTCTTTCTCGATCGACTTACGACGCGCTGCTTCTTGTGAAGCTTCCTGCGCCAGACGTTGATCTTTCTGCTCCAGCCAGGAGGAGTAGTTACCTTCCCACGGAATACCTTCACCGCGGTCCAGTTCGAGGATCCAGCCCGCAACGTTATCAAGGAAGTAACGGTCGTGGGTAATCGCCACAACGGTGCCTTCGAAGTCGTGCAGGAAGCGTTCCAGCCAGGCCACGGATTCGGCATCCAGGTGGTTGGTCGGTTCGTCGAGCAGCAGCATGTCTGGTTTTTCCAGCAGCAGGCGGCACAACGCCACGCGACGACGCTCACCACCGGAGAGGTTAGCGATTTTCGCGTCCCAGTCCGGCAGACGCAGCGCATCCGCCGCACGCTCCAGCTGAACGTTCAGGTTGTGACCGTCGTGAGCCTGAATGATCTCTTCCAGACGGCCTTGTTCAGCGGCCAGCTTGTCAAAATCGGCATCCGGATCGGCGTACAGTGCATACACTTCATCCAGACGTTTCAGGGCGTTAACCACTTCAGAAACCGCCTCTTCAATGGACTCACGCACGGTGTGTTCCGGGTTCAGTTGCGGTTCTTGCGGCAAATAACCAATCTTGATATCCGGTTGCGGACGCGCTTCGCCTTCGATGTCTTTATCAATGCCCGCCATAATGCGCAGCAGGGTGGACTTACCCGCGCCGTTCAGACCCAGGACACCAATTTTTGCCCCAGGGAAGAAACTCAGAGAGATGTTTTTCAAAATATGACGTTTCGGCGGAACAACTTTGCCGACACGATGCATGGTATAAACGAATTGAGCCACGTTGGACTTCGCCTCTATGTTTATCGTGATGATGAGTTTTCAAAGGCGAAGTGTAGCCTGTTTCCTTATCTAATCCCAGCCGGTCGATCACCCTCGCAGTAAAAGTAAAAAAGTGTCCGTAACGTGGCGTAAACGGCAATGACTGGTTAGCATAAATCTATTACGTGGCATGACGCTGCATTGATGTATTTACACTTAGAGGATGCGCTTGTGGAAAAAGCCAAACAAGTTACCTGGCGGCTGTTGGCTGCCGGTGTCTGTCTGCTGACGGTCAGCAGCGTGGCGCGAGCCGACTCACTGGATGAGCAGCGTAGTCGTTACGCGCAAATCAAGCAGGCCTGGGATAATCGACAAATGGATGTGGTTGAACAAATGATGCCTGGACTGAAGGATTATCCGCTTTATCCCTACCTGGAATACCGCCAGATCACCGATGACCTGATGAATCAACCGGCGGTGACGGTCACTAACTTTGTTCGCGCTAACCCCACGCTTCCTCCCGCTCGCACGCTGCAATCTCGTTTCGTCAATGAACTGGCGCGGCGTGAAGACTGGCGTGGCCTGTTAGCCTTTAGCCCGGAAAAGCCCGCAACTACCGAAGCACAATGTAATTACTACTATGCGAAATGGAACACCGGGCAGAGTGAAGAAGCCTGGCAAGGGGCGAAAGAGCTGTGGCTAACCGGCAAGAGCCAGCCTAACGCCTGTGACAAGTTATTTAGTGTCTGGCGTGCGTCAGGTAAACAAGATCCGCTGGCGTATTTAGAGCGTATCCGTCTGGCGATGAAAGCGGGTAACACTGGCCTGGTAACAGTGCTGGCAGGGCAGATGCCTGCCGATTACCAGACTATCGCCTCGGCAATCATTTCACTGGCGAACAACCCTAATACGGTACTGACCTTCGCGCGTACAACCGGCGCGACCGATTTTACCCGTCAAATGGCGGCGGTGGCGTTTGCCAGTGTGGCGCGGCAGGATGCTGAAAATGCACGGCTGATGATCCCGTCGCTTGCCCAGGCGCAGCAGCTTAATGAAGATCAGATTCAGGAGCTGCGCGATATCGTCGCCTGGCGTTTGATGGGCAACGATGTCACCGACGAACAGGCGAAATGGCGTGATGACGCCATTATGCGTTCGCAATCTACTTCGCTTATTGAACGCCGTGTGCGAATGGCGCTTGGCACCGGCGATCGTCGCGGCCTGAATACCTGGCTGGCGCGTCTGCCGATGGAGGCGAAAGAGAAAGATGAATGGCGTTACTGGCAGGCGGATTTACTGCTTGAACGCGGACGTGAAGCTGAAGCAAAAGAGATTTTGCATCAACTCATGCAACAGCGTGGTTTCTACCCGATGGTTGCTGCACAACGCATCGGCGAAGAGTATGAGCTGAAGATTGATAAAGCGCCGCAGAATGTTGACAGCGCCCTGACTCAGGGGCCGGAGATGGCGCGCGTGCGCGAGTTGATGTACTGGAATCTCGATAACACCGCGCGTAGCGAGTGGGCCAATCTGGTGAAGAGCAAGTCAAAAACAGAGCAAGCTCAACTGGCGCGGTATGCTTTCAACAACCAATGGTGGGATCTTAGCGTTCAGGCAACGATCGCCGGGAAGCTTTGGGATCATCTGGAAGAGCGATTCCCGCTGGCTTACAACGATCTTTTCAAACGTTACACCAGTGGGAAGGAGATCCCACAAAGCTATGCGATGGCGATTGCCCGTCAGGAGAGCGCCTGGAATCCGAAAGTGAAATCACCGGTAGGGGCCAGCGGCCTGATGCAGATTATGCCGGGTACAGCGACCCATACGGTGAAGATGTTCTCTATTCCTGGTTATAGCAGCCCTGGGCAATTGCTGGATCCGGAAACGAACATCAACATTGGCACCAGTTACCTGCAATATGTTTATCAGCAGTTTGGCAATAACCGTATTTTCTCCTCAGCAGCTTATAACGCCGGACCAGGACGGGTGCGAACCTGGCTTGGCAACAGCGCCGGGCGTATCGACGCTGTGGCATTTGTCGAGAGTATTCCGTTCTCCGAGACGCGCGGTTATGTGAAGAACGTGCTGGCTTATGACGCTTACTACCGCTATTTCATGGGGGATAAACCGACGTTGATGAGCGCCACGGAATGGGGACGTCGTTACTGATCCACACGTTTATGATATGCTATCGTACTCTTTAGCGAGTACAACCGGGGGAGGCATTTTGCTTCTCCCGCTAACAATGGCGACATACTATGGCCCAACAATCACCCTATTCAGCAGCGATGGCAGAACAGCGTCACCAGGAGTGGTTACGTTTTGTCGACCTGCTTAAGAATGCCTACCAAAACGATCTCCATTTACCGTTGTTAAACCTGATGCTGACGCCAGATGAGCGCGAAGCGTTGGGGACTCGCGTACGTATTGTCGAAGAGCTGTTGCGCGGCGAAATGAGCCAGCGTGAGTTAAAAAATGAACTCGGCGCGGGCATCGCGACGATTACGCGTGGATCTAATAGTCTGAAAGCCGCGCCCGTCGAGCTGCGGCAGTGGCTGGAAGAGGTGTTGCTGAAAGATCACTGATACACGGCATTATGAAACGGACTCAGCGCCAGGATCACCGCCTGGTGATAGACGCTGGCGCGGGTAAGTTTCCCGGCGGTAAACACGCCGATTGCTCCCTCTTTACGGCCAATTTCATCAATGCCGGTATAACGCGACATCACGGGGCCGAGCGCCTCGCCTTGACGCACTTTTTCCAGAATCACCGCAGGTAACGGCAAAGTTGCCGAACGCGCTTCGCCGCGCTGGCTGGTGTTTTCAATCACCACCCAACTGAAGGTGCTGTCGCCATCAATGCCAGCTTCAATCGCCACCCAAAAATCAGCCTCTGGATGTAAACGGCGGGCATTTGCTACCCGATTTCGTGCGCCAGCGCGCGTTTCCTCACTACCAAAGGGCTGTTCCGGTACACCGCTCTCGACGGCAACGGATGCAATATGGCAGGATCCTTCGCCGAAGATCTCGTGAAATGCCTGCAGAATGGCCTGAATTTTAGCGGGATTGGTGGTCGCACAGACAACTTGGTGCATAATCAGCATTACTCAGAAAATTAACGTTACAGCAGTATACGGAAAAAAAGCATGTTACAGGTATACCTAGTCCGCCACGGTGAAACGCAGTGGAACGCCGAGCGACGTATTCAGGGCCAGTCTGACAGCCCGCTGACCGCCAAAGGTGAGCAACAGGCGATGCAGGTGGCAACCCGTGCCAAAGAGCTTGGCATTACGCATATCATCAGTAGCGATTTAGGACGCACCCGGCGTACGGCGGAAATCATCGCCCAGGCCTGCGGCTGTGACATCATCTTTGATTCTCGCCTGCGTGAATTAAATATGGGTGTACTGGAAAAAAGACATATCGATTCTCTGACCGAAGGAGAAGAGAACTGGCGTCGGCAGCTGGTCAATGGCACCGTTGACGGGCGTATTCCTGAAGGCGAGTCAATGCAGGAGCTCAGCGATCGCGTCAATGCGGCACTGGAATCTTGCCGGGACTTACCGCAGGGAAGCCGACCGCTGCTGGTGAGCCACGGTATTGCACTGGGATGCCTGGTGAGTACGATTCTCGGATTACCAGCATGGGCAGAGCGCCGCTTACGTCTGCGTAACTGTTCTATTTCGCGCGTGGATTATCAGGAAAGCCTGTGGCTGGCGTCTGGCTGGGTCGTTGAAACCGCAGGGGACATCTCGCATCTGGACGCCCCTGCATTAGATGAGCTGCAGCGTTAACGACGGATCGGAATCAGCAGTTCACAGCGCAGATTAATTGGGCGATCTCCCGCTTTGGCATCTTCTGCCGGGTAGTATCGCTCAATATCCTGACCTTTACGGCGCGTCAGGTTGAGCATTGGCATGCACGTTCCGTATACCGTCAGGATAAACTCCTGCACGCCGGTTCCCAGACCTTCATAGGTAAACATCACATATTCACCGCCTTGCAGCATCACAGGATGCCCGGTCAATACATAGCCATCTGCCTGATCCTGGGCTAATGCGGTGGTATAGAACACTTCTTGCTCGTCGTCTTTATCCTGGCTCGGACGCGTTTCATTCAGGCCGTAGAGCACAGGTGGAATGGTCGGCGCGTTGCCGAGAAAATCGTGCCAGAACTGATAACGCATTTCATGGCGGAAATCAGAGATTTGCTCCAGCGAACAGGAGTAGCTTTGGGTTACACCAATCAGCGGCGTATCTTCCAGGGTGACAAATTTGTGCTCTGGCATAGTGAATTCACCCAGACGTAGCGGCGGGCGAATACCAAAGGCGCTCCATTCAGGAGAACGGCGGTAAAGTGCAGGAGTCTGGGCAAACTGCTTCTTGAATGCGCGGGTAAATGTCTGTTGAGAGTCGAAGCGGTATTGCAGCGCGATGTCCAGAATCGGACGCGCAGTCAGGCGTAGTGCGACCGCCGATTTCGACAAACGACGAGCACGAATATACGCGCCAATAGCATGGCCAGTGACATCTTTAAACATTCTCTGTAAGTGCCACTTGGAATAACCTGCTTTCGCCGCTACATTGTCGAGCGACAGGGGCTGATCCAGATGACCTTCCAGCCAGATTAAAAGGTCGCGAATAATGCCGGCCTGATCCATAAAATATCCTCATCCTTTCAACAACGAGCACCTGACATCAGGTAATTGGATAATAGCATTTTTTGCTGTTTTAGCATTCAGTGTTTTTTTCTTAGTAGAGTATGTTTTAGGACTTGACGGAAATAAAAGTATTGAGATTTTGTTCTTAATCAATATGTTATTTACCGTGACGAACTAATTGCTCGTGTAATAGATAAAAATGGTAACAATATGAAATACAAGCATTTGATCCTGTCTTTAAGCCTGATAATGCTGGGGCCATTGGCTCATGCAGAAGAGATTGGTTCGGTCGACACCGTATTTAAAATGATCGGCCCGGATCACAAAATTGTTGTGGAAGCCTTTGATGATCCCGATGTGAAAAATGTCACCTGTTATGTGAGCCGGGCGAAAACCGGTGGTATTAAAGGGGGATTGGGTCTGGCGGAAGATACCTCCGATGCGGCCATTTCTTGTCAGCAAGTCGGGCCGATTGAACTGTCGGATCGTATTAAAAACGGCAAAGCTCAGGGCGAGGTAGTATTCAAAAAACGCACGTCCCTGGTCTTTAAGTCGTTACAGGTCGTGCGCTTTTATGACGCTAAACGCAACGCGCTCGCTTATCTGGCTTACTCCGACAAAGTTGTAGAAGGTTCGCCGAAAAACGCGATTAGCGCGGTTCCTGTCATGCCGTGGCGGCAATAACAGAGGCGATTTATGCAACGGGAAACGGTCTGGTTAGTAGAAGACGAGCAAGGGATCGCCGATACGCTGGTCTACATGTTGCAACAGGAAGGTTTTGACGTCGAGGTCTTTGAGCGAGGCTTGCCAGTGCTGGATAAAGCTCGCCAGCAGGTTCCCGATGTCATGATTCTCGATGTTGGTTTGCCTGATATCAGCGGCTTTGAATTGTGCCGCCAGTTACTGGCGCTCCATCCGGCGTTACCTGTACTGTTCCTGACGGCCCGAAGTGAAGAGGTCGATCGCCTGCTTGGGTTGGAAATTGGCGCTGACGACTATGTGGCTAAACCGTTTTCACCCCGCGAAGTGTGCGCCAGGGTGCGCACCTTACTGCGTCGGGTGAAGAAGTTCTCGACGCCGTCTCCCGTCATCCGTATTGGTCATTTTGAATTGAATGAACCCGCGGCGCAGATCAGCTGGTTTGACACGCCATTAACGCTGACGCGGTATGAGTTTTTATTGCTGAAGACGTTACTCAAGTCGCCAGGCCGCGTCTGGTCCCGCCAGCAACTGATGGATAGCGTGTGGGAAGATGCGCAGGACACCTACGATCGCACCGTCGATACCCACATTAAAACGCTGCGTGCCAAGCTGCGCGCCATCAACCCCGATCTTTCACCGATTAATACTCATCGCGGCATGGGATATAGCCTGAGGGGCCTGTAATGCGTATCGGCATGCGGTTGTTGCTGGGCTATTTTTTACTGGTGGCGGTGGCAGCCTGGTTCGTACTGGCCATTTTTGTCAAAGAAGTTAAACCGGGCGTGCGAAGAGCAACGGAGGGGACGTTGATCGACACCGCAACGTTGCTGGCGGAGCTGGCGCGTCCCGATTTGCTCTCTGGGGACCCAACGCATGGGCAACTGGCGCAGGCGTTTAATCAGCTACAACATCGCCCGTTTCGCGCCAATATCGGTGGCATTAACAAAGTGCGCAATGAATATCATGTCTATATGACCGATGCGCAGGGCAAAGTATTGTTCGATTCGGCAAATAAAGCCGTTGGACAGGATTATTCGCGCTGGAATGACGTCTGGCTAACGTTGCGTGGTCAGTATGGTGCGCGCAGCACGTTGCAAAATTCTGCCGATCCCGAAAGTTCGGTGATGTATGTTGCCGCGCCGATTATGGACGGCTCGCGGCTTATTGGCGTTTTGAGCGTAGGCAAACCGAACGCGGCGATGGCTCCGGTCATTAAACGCAGCGAGCGGCGAATTTTATGGGCCAGCGCCATTTTGTTGGGGATTGCACTGGTGATTGGCGCAGGCATGGTTTGGTGGATCAACCGCTCCATTGCCCGGCTCACTCGCTATGCTGATTCCGTCACTGACAATAAGCCCGTTCCTCTTCCCGATCTCGGTAGTAGCGAGCTGCGTAAACTCGCGCAGGCGCTGGAAAGTATGCGCGTGAAGCTGGAAGGGAAAAACTATATTGAGCAGTATGTTTATGCGTTAACCCATGAGCTAAAAAGCCCACTGGCGGCGATTCGTGGCGCGGCGGAAATTTTACGCGAAGGTCCGCCGCCTGAAGTAGTGGCTCGTTTTACTGACAACATTCTGACACAAAATGCGCGAATGCAGGCGCTGGTGGAAACGTTACTACGCCAGGCAAGACTGGAGAATCGTCAGGAAGTCGTTCTGACTGCTGTTGATGTGGCGGCATTATTTCGCCGCGTCAGCGAAGCGCGCACCGTGCAGTTGGCAGAAAAAAACATCACTTTGCATGTTATGCCCACCGAGGTTAATGTTGCTGCTGAACCGGCGTTACTGGAGCAGGCGCTGGGAAATTTACTGGATAACGCCATCGATTTTACCCCCGAGAGCGGTCGTATAACGCTAAGCGCCGAAGTGGAGCAGGAACACGTCACGCTTAAGGTGCTGGATACCGGTAGTGGTATTCCTGACTACGCGCTTTCACGTATTTTTGAACGCTTTTACTCTTTGCCGCGTGCAAATGGGCAAAAAAGCAGCGGTCTGGGGTTGGCGTTTGTCAGTGAGGTCGCCCGTTTGTTTAACGGCGAAGTCACGCTGCGCAACGTGCAGGAAGGTGGCGTGCTGGCCTCGCTTCGACTTCACCGTCACTTCACATAGCTTCAAATTCTTCCCACATAGCCTTCGTATCCTGCTGCCATTGCAAAGGAGAAGACTATGTTGAAATCCCCCCTGTTCTGGAAAATGACCACCCTGTTTGGTGCAGTATTGCTGTTGTTGATTCCGATAATGCTGATTCGGCAGGTGATTGTCGAACGTGCTGATTACCGTAGCGATGTGGAAGATGCGATTCGCCAAAGTACCAGCGGGCCGCAAAAACTCGTTGGGCCGCTCATCGCTATTCCTGTGACCGAGCTTTATACGGTGCAGGAAGAGGATAAAACCGTGGAGCGGAAACGAAGTTTTATCCATTTTTGGTTACCTGAGTCATTGATGGTTGATGGCAATCAGAACGTGGAAGAACGCAAGATAGGGATTTATACCGGTCAGGTCTGGCACAGTGATTTAACGCTAAAAGCCGATTTCGATGTTTCGCGTCTTAGCGAACTCAACGCGCCAAATATCACCTTAGGCAAGCCCTTTATTGTGATTAGCGTCGGGGATGCGCGTGGTATTGGTGTGGTGAAAGCGCCTGAAGTTAACGGAACGGCGCTGACCATTGAACCCGGCACCGGGTTAGAGCAAGGCGGGCAGGGCGTGCATATCCCTTTACCTGAAGGGGACTGGCGGAAGCAGAACCTGAAGCTGAATATGGCCCTGAATTTAAGCGGTACCGGCAATCTTTCTGTGGTGCCTGGCGGGCGTAATAGCGAAATGACCTTAACCAGCAACTGGCCGCATCCCAGTTTTTTAGGTGATTTTCTACCAGCCAAACGGGAAGTTAGCGAGTCAGGTTTTCAGGCGCACTGGCAAAGCAGCTGGTTTGCTAATAATCTCGGTGAGCGTTTTGCTTCAGGCAATGATACCGGCTGGGAAAACTTCCCGGCGTTTAGCGTCGCAGTAACGACGCCAGCCGATCAATACCAATTAACTGACCGGGCGACTAAGTACGCCATTCTGCTGATTGCACTGACTTTTATGGCGTTCTTTGTTTTTGAAACGCTCACCGCGCAACGTTTACACCCAATGCAATATTTGCTAGTGGGGCTTTCATTGGTGATGTTTTATTTGCTCTTGCTGGCGCTTTCTGAACATACCGGTTTTACCGTGGCATGGATAATCGCCAGTCTGATTGGGGCGATAATGAACGGTATTTATTTGCAAGCGGTATTGAAAGGTTGGTGCAACAGCATGTTGTTTACCCTCGCGCTGTTGTTGCTGGATGGTGTGATGTGGGGACTGCTCAACTCTGCCGATAGCGCGCTGTTGTTGGGAACCAGTGTGCTGGTGGTGGCGCTGGCCGGCATGATGTTTGTGACCCGTAATATCGACTGGTATGCGTTTTCACTGCCGAAAATGAAAGCCAGTAAAGAAGTTACAACGGACGATGAGTTACGTATCTGGAAATAAGGTTGAAAAATAAAAACGGCGCTAAAAAGCGCCGTTTTTTTTGACGGTGGTAAAGCCGATTAATCTTCCAGATCACCGCAGAAGCGATAACCTTCACCGTGAATGGTGGCGATGATTTCCGGCGTATCCGGCGTAGATTCGAAATGTTTACGAATACGGCGGATCGTCACGTCTACAGTACGGTCGTGCGGTTTCAGCTCACGGCCGGTCATTTTCTTCAGCAGTTCAGCACGGGACTGAATTTTGCCTGGGTTTTCACAGAAGTGAAGCATGGCGCGGAACTCGCTGCGCGGCAGCTTGTACTGCTCGCCATCAGGGCCGATCAACGAACGGCTGTTGATGTCCAGTTCCCAACCATTGAACTTGTAGCTTTCAACGCTACGACGTTCTTCGCTGACAGTACCCAGATTCATGGTACGGGACAGCAGGTTGCGTGCACGAATCGTCAGTTCACGCGGGTTGAACGGTTTGGTGATGTAGTCATCTGCACCGATTTCGAGGCCGAGAATTTTATCGACTTCGTTGTCACGGCCAGTCAGGAACATCAACGCAACATTCGCCTGCTCGCGCAGTTCACGCGCTAACAGAAGACCGTTCTTACCCGGCAGATTGATATCCATGATCACCAGGTTGATGTCATATTCAGAGAGGATCTGATGCATTTCCGCGCCATCTGTCGCTTCGAAAACATCATAGCCTTCCGCTTCGAAAATACTTTTCAACGTGTTGCGTGTTACCAACTCGTCTTCAACGATAAGAATGTGCGGGGTCTGCATGTTTGCTACCTAAATTGCCAACTAAATCGAAACAGGAAGTACAAAAGTCCCTGACCTGCCTGATGCATGCTGCAAATTAACATGATCGGCGTAACATGACTAAAGTACGTAATTGCGTTCTTGATGCACTTTCCATCAACGTCAACAACATCATTAGCTTGGTCGTGGGTACTTTCCCTCAGGACCCGACAGTGTCAAAAACGGCTGTCATCCTAACCATTTTAACAGCAACATAACAGGCTAAGAGGGGCCGGACACCCAATAAAACTACGCTTCGTTGACATATATCAAGTTCAATTGTAGCACGTTAACAGTTTGATGAAATCATCGTATCTAAATGCTAGCTTTCGTCACATTATTTTAATAATCCAACTAGTTGCATCATACAACTAATAAACGTGGTGAATCCAATTGTCGAGATTTATTTTTTATAAAATTATCCTAAGTAAACAGAAGGATATGTAGCATTTTTTAACAATTCAACCGTTAGTACAGTCAGGAAATAGTTTAGCCTTTTTTAAGCTAAGTAAAGGGCTTTTTCTGCGACTTACGTTAAGAATTTGTAAATTCGCACCGCGTAATAAGTTGACAGTGATCACCCGGTTCGCGGTTATTTGATCAAGAAGAGTGGCAATATGCGTATAACGATTATTCTGGTCGCACCCGCCAGAGCAGAAAATATTGGGGCAGCGGCGCGGGCAATGAAAACGATGGGGTTTAGCGATCTGCGGATTGTCGATAGTCAGGCACACCTGGAGCCAGCCACCCGCTGGGTCGCACATGGATCTAGTGATATTATTGATAATATTAAAGTTTTCCCGACACTGGCTGAATCGTTACACGATGTCGATTTCACTGTCGCCACCACTGCGCGCAGTCGGGCGAAATATCATTACTACGCCACGCCAGTTGAACTGGTGCCGCTGTTAGAGGAAAAATCTTCATGGATGAGCCATGCCGCGCTGGTGTTTGGTCGCGAAGATTCCGGGTTGACTAACGAAGAGTTAGCGTTGGCTGACGTTCTTACTGGTGTGCCGATGGTGGCGGATTATCCTTCGCTCAATCTGGGGCAGGCGGTGATGGTCTATTGCTATCAATTAGCAACATTAATACAACAACCGGCGAAAAGTGATGCAACGGCAGACCAACATCAACTGCAAGCTTTACGCGAACGAGCCATGACATTGCTGACGACTCTGGCAGTGGCAGATGACATAAAACTGGTCGACTGGTTACAACAACGCCTGGGGCTTTTAGAGCAACGAGACACGGCAATGTTGCACCGTTTGCTGCATGATATTGAAAAAAATATCACCAAATAAAAAACGCCTTTGTAAGTATTTTTCAGCTTTTCATTCTGACTGCAACGGGCAATATGTCTCTGTGTGGATTAAAAAAAGAGTGTCTGATAGCAGCTTCTGAACTGGTTACATGCCGTGAGTAAATTAAAATTTTATTGACTTAGGTCACTAAATACTTTAACCAATATAGGCATAGCGCACAGACAGATAAAAATTACAGAGTACACAACATCCATGAAACGCATTAGCACCACCATTACCACCACCATCACCATTACCACAGGTAACGGTGCGGGCTGACGCGTACAGGAAACACAGAAAAAAGCCCGCACCTGACAGTGCGGGCTTTTTTTTTCGACCAAAGGTAACGAGGTAACAACCATGCGAGTGTTGAAGTTCGGCGGTACATCAGTGGCAAATGCAGAACGTTTTCTGCGGGTTGCCGATATTCTGGAAAGCAATGCCAGGCAGGGGCAGGTGGCCACCGTCCTCTCTGCCCCCGCCAAAATCACCAACCACCTGGTGGCGATGATTGAAAAAACCATTAGCGGCCAGGATGCTTTACCCAATATCAGCGATGCCGAACGTATTTTTGCCGAACTTTTGACGGGACTCGCCGCCGCCCAGCCGGGGTTCCCGCTGGCGCAATTGAAAACTTTCGTCGATCAGGAATTTGCCCAAATAAAACATGTCCTGCATGGCATTAGTTTGTTGGGGCAGTGCCCGGATAGCATCAACGCTGCGCTGATTTGCCGTGGCGAGAAAATGTCGATCGCCATTATGGCCGGCGTATTAGAAGCGCGCGGTCACAACGTTACCGTTATCGATCCGGTCGAAAAACTGCTGGCAGTGGGGCATTACCTCGAATCTACCGTCGATATTGCTGAGTCCACCCGCCGTATTGCGGCAAGTCGTATTCCGGCTGATCACATGGTGCTGATGGCAGGTTTCACCGCCGGTAATGAAAAAGGCGAACTGGTGGTGCTTGGACGCAACGGTTCCGACTACTCTGCTGCGGTGCTGGCTGCCTGTCTACGCGCCGATTGTTGCGAGATTTGGACGGACGTTGACGGGGTCTATACCTGCGACCCGCGTCAGGTGCCCGATGCGAGGTTGTTGAAGTCGATGTCCTACCAGGAAGCGATGGAGCTTTCCTACTTCGGCGCTAAAGTTCTTCACCCCCGCACAATTACCCCTATCGCCCAGTTCCAGATCCCTTGCCTGATTAAAAATACCGGAAATCCTCAAGCACCAGGTACGCTCATTGGTGCCAGCCGTGATGAAGACGAATTACCGGTCAAGGGCATTTCCAATCTGAATAACATGGCAATGTTCAGCGTTTCCGGCCCGGGGATGAAAGGGATGGTTGGCATGGCGGCGCGTGTCTTTGCAGCGATGTCACGCGCCCGTATTTCCGTGGTGCTGATTACGCAATCGTCTTCTGAATACAGTATCAGTTTCTGCGTTCCACAAAGCGACTGTGTGCGAGCTGAACGGGCGATGCAGGAAGAGTTCTATCTTGAACTGAAGGAAGGCTTGCTGGAGCCGCTGGCGGTGACGGAACGGCTGGCCATTATCTCGGTGGTAGGTGATGGTATGCGCACCTTGCGTGGGATCTCGGCGAAATTCTTTGCCGCGCTGGCCCGCGCCAATATCAACATTGTCGCCATTGCTCAGGGATCTTCTGAACGCTCAATCTCTGTCGTGGTCAATAACGATGATGCGACCACTGGCGTGCGCGTTACTCATCAGATGCTGTTCAACACCGATCAGGTTATCGAAGTGTTTGTGATTGGTGTCGGTGGCGTTGGCGGTGCGCTGCTGGAGCAACTGAAGCGTCAGCAAAGCTGGTTGAAGAATAAACATATCGACTTACGTGTCTGCGGTGTTGCCAACTCGAAGGCACTGCTCACCAATGTACATGGCCTTAATCTGGAAAACTGGCAGGAAGAACTGGCGCAAGCCAAAGAGCCGTTTAATCTCGGGCGCTTAATTCGCCTCGTGAAAGAATATCATCTGCTGAACCCGGTCATTGTTGACTGCACTTCCAGCCAGGCAGTGGCGGATCAATATGCCGACTTCCTGCGCGAAGGTTTCCACGTTGTCACGCCGAACAAAAAGGCCAACACCTCGTCGATGGATTACTACCATCAGTTGCGTTATGCGGCGGAAAAATCGCGGCGTAAATTCCTCTATGACACCAACGTTGGGGCTGGATTACCGGTTATTGAGAACCTGCAAAATCTGCTCAATGCAGGTGATGAATTGATGAAGTTCTCCGGCATTCTTTCTGGTTCGCTTTCTTATATCTTCGGCAAGTTAGACGAAGGCATGAGTTTCTCCGAGGCGACCACGCTGGCGCGGGAAATGGGTTATACCGAACCGGACCCGCGAGATGATCTTTCTGGTATGGATGTGGCGCGTAAGCTATTGATTCTCGCCCGTGAAACGGGACGTGAACTGGAACTGGCGGATATTGAAATTGAACCTGTGCTGCCCGCAGAGTTTAACGCAGAGGGTGATGTTGCCGCTTTTATGGCGAATCTGTCACAGCTCGACGATCTCTTTGCCGCACGCGTGGCGAAGGCTCGTGATGAGGGCAAAGTTTTGCGCTATGTTGGCAATATTGATGAAGATGGCATCTGCCGCGTGAAGATTGCCGAAGTGGATGGCAATGATCCGCTGTTCAAAGTGAAAAATGGCGAAAACGCCCTGGCCTTCTATAGCCACTATTATCAGCCGCTGCCGTTGGTACTGCGCGGATATGGTGCGGGCAATGACGTTACAGCTGCCGGTGTCTTTGCCGATCTGCTACGTACCCTCTCATGGAAGTTAGGAGTCTGACATGGTTAAAGTTTATGCCCCGGCTTCCAGTGCCAATATGAGCGTCGGGTTTGATGTGCTCGGGGCGGCGGTGACACCTGTTGATGGTGCATTGCTCGGAGATGTAGTCACGGTTGAGGCGGCAGAGACATTCAGTCTCAACAACCTCGGACGCTTTGCCGATAAGCTGCCGTCAGAACCACGGGAAAATATCGTTTATCAGTGCTGGGAGCGTTTTTGCCAGGAACTGGGTAAGCAAATTCCAGTGGCGATGACCCTGGAAAAGAATATGCCGATCGGTTCGGGCTTAGGCTCCAGTGCCTGTTCGGTGGTCGCGGCGCTGATGGCGATGAATGAACACTGCGGCAAGCCGCTTAATGACACTCGTTTGCTGGCTTTGATGGGCGAGCTGGAAGGCCGTATCTCCGGCAGCATTCATTACGACAACGTGGCACCGTGTTTTCTCGGTGGTATGCAGTTGATGATCGAAGAAAACGACATCATCAGCCAGCAAGTGCCAGGGTTTGATGAGTGGCTGTGGGTGCTGGCGTATCCGGGGATTAAAGTCTCGACGGCAGAAGCCAGGGCTATTTTACCGGCGCAGTATCGCCGCCAGGATTGCATTGCGCACGGGCGACATCTGGCAGGCTTTATTCACGCCTGCTATTCCCGTCAGCCTGAGCTTGCCGCGAAGCTGATGAAAGATGTTATCGCTGAACCCTACCGTGAACGGTTACTGCCAGGCTTCCGGCAGGCGCGGCAGGCGGTCGCGGAAATCGGCGCGGTAGCGAGCGGTATCTCCGGCTCCGGCCCGACTTTGTTCGCTCTGTGTGACAAGCCGGATACCGCCCAGCGCGTTGCCGACTGGTTGGGTAAGAACTACCTGCAAAATCAGGAAGGTTTTGTTCATATTTGCCGGCTGGATACGGCGGGCGCACGAGTACTGGAAAACTAAATGAAACTCTACAATCTGAAAGATCACAATGAGCAGGTCAGCTTTGCGCAAGCCGTAACCCAGGGGTTGGGCAAAAATCAGGGGCTGTTTTTCCCGCACGACCTGCCGGAATTCAGCCTGACTGAAATTGATGAGATGCTGAAGCTGGATTTTGTCACCCGCAGTGCGAAGATCCTCTCGGCGTTTATTGGTGATGAAATCCCGCAGGAAATCCTGGAAGAGCGCGTACGCGCGGCGTTTGCCTTCCCGGCTCCGGTCGCCAATGTTGAAAGCGATGTCGGTTGTCTGGAATTGTTCCATGGGCCAACGCTGGCATTTAAAGATTTCGGCGGTCGCTTTATGGCACAAATGCTGACCCATATTGCGGGCGATAAGCCAGTGACCATTCTGACCGCGACATCCGGTGATACCGGAGCGGCAGTGGCTCATGCTTTCTACGGTTTACCGAATGTGAAAGTGGTTATCCTCTATCCACGAGGCAAAATCAGTCCACTGCAAGAAAAACTGTTCTGTACATTGGGCGGCAATATCGAAACTGTTGCCATCGACGGCGATTTCGATGCCTGTCAGGCGCTGGTGAAGCAGGCGTTTGATGATGAAGAACTGAAAGTGGCGCTGGGGCTAAACTCTGCTAACTCCATTAACATCAGCCGTTTGCTGGCGCAGATTTGCTACTACTTTGAAGCTGTTGCGCAGCTGCCGCAGGAAGCGCGCAACCAGCTGGTTGTCTCGGTGCCAAGCGGAAACTTCGGCGATTTGACGGCGGGTCTGCTGGCGAAATCTCTTGGCCTGCCGGTGAAACGTTTTATTGCTGCGACCAACGTGAACGATACCGTGCCGCGTTTCCTGCACGACGGGCAGTGGTCACCCAAAGCGACTCAGGCGACGTTATCCAACGCGATGGACGTGAGTCAACCGAACAACTGGCCGCGTGTGGAAGAGTTGTTCCGCCGCAAAATCTGGCAACTGAAAGAGCTGGGTTATGCAGCCGTAGATGATGAAACCACGCAACAGACAATGCGTGAGTTAAAAGAACTGGGCTATACCTCGGAGCCGCACGCTGCCGTAGCTTATCGTGCGCTGCGTGACCAGTTGAATCCAGGCGAATATGGTTTGTTCCTCGGCACCGCGCATCCGGCGAAATTTAAAGAGAGCGTGGAAGCGATTCTCGGTGAAACGTTGGATCTGCCAAAAGAGCTGGCAGAACGTGCTGATTTACCCTTGCTTTCGCATAATCTGCCCGCCGATTTTGCTGCGTTGCGTAAATTGATGATGAATCATCAGTAACATCTATTCATTATCTCAATCAGGCCGGGTTTGCTTTTATACAGCCCGGCTTTTTTATGAAGATAATATGGAGAAAAACGACAGGAAAAAAGGAGGAATTCTCAATAAATGCGGTAACTTAGAGATTAGGATTGCGGAGAATAACAACCGCCGTTCTCATCGCGTAATCTCCGGATATCGACCCATAACGGGCAATGATAAAAGGAGTAACCTGTGAAAAAGATGCAATCTATCGTACTCGCACTTTCCCTGGTTCTGGTCGCTCCCATGGCAGCACAGGCTGCGGAAATTACGTTAGTCCCGTCAGTAAAATTACAGATAGGCGATCGTGATAATCGTGGCTATTACTGGGATGGCGGTCACTGGCGCGACCACGGCTGGTGGAAACAACATTATGAATGGCGAGGCAATCGCTGGCACCCACACGGACCGCCGCCATCGCCGCGCCATAACAAGCACAATGATCATCGTGGCGATCATCGTCCGGGGCCTGACAAACATCATCGCTAAATATCAATGCCGGATTGCCATCCGGCATTGACTACAAACTTAACGCTGCTCGTAGCGTTTAAACACCAGTTCGCCATTGCTGGAGGAAGCTTCATCAAAGAAGTAACCTTCGCTATTAAAACCAGTCAGTTGCTCTGGTTTGGTCAGCCGATTTTCAATAATGAAACGACTCATCAGACCGCGTGCTTTCTTAGCGTAGAAGCTGATGATCTTAAATTTGCCGTTCTTCTCATCGAGGAACACTGGCTTGATAATCTCGGCATTCAATTTCTTCGGCTTCACCGATTTAAAATACTCATCTGACGCCAGATTAATCACCACATTATCGCCTTGTGCTGCGAGCGCCTCGTTCAGCTTGTTGGTGATGATATCTCCCCAGAATTGATACAGATCTTTCCCTCGGGCATTCTCAAGACGGATCCCCATTTCCAGACGATAAGGCTGCATTAAATCGAGCGGGCGCAGTACGCCATACAAGCCGGAAAGCATTCGCAAATGCTGTTGGGCAAAATCGAAATCGTCTTCGCTGAAGGTTTCGGCCTGCAAGCCGGTGTAGACATCACCTTTAAATGCCAGAATCGCCTGGCGGGCATTCTCCGGCGTGAAATCTGGCTGCCAGTCATGAAAGCGAGCGGCGTTGATACCCGCCAGTTTGTCGCTGATGCGCATCAGGGAGCTAATCTGCGGGGGCGTCAGTTTCCGCGCTTCATGGATCAACTGCTGGGAATTGTCTAACAGCTCCGGCAGCGTATAGCGCGTGGTGGTCAACGGGCTTTGGTAATCAAGCGTTTTCGCAGGTGAAATAAGAATCAGCATATCCAGTCCTTGCAGGAAATTTATGCCGACTTTAGCAAAAAAAGAGAATGAGTTGATCGATAGTTGTGATTACTCCTGCGAAACATCATCCCACGCGTCCGGAGAAAGCTGGCGACCAATATCCGGATAACGCAACGGATCAAACACCGGGCGCACGCCGAGTTTACGCTGGCGTAGATAATCACTGGCAATGGTATGAACCACAGGCGAGAGCAGTAATATGGCGGTCAAATTGGTAATAGCCATGCAGGCCATTATGATATCTGCCAGTTGCCACATCAGCGGAAGACTTAGCAAGGTGCCGCCGATGACCGTTGCGAAGGTGCAGATTCGCAGACACCAGATCGCTTTAGGGTTGTTCAGGCGTAAGAAGAAGAGATTGTTTTCGGCATAAATGTAGTTGGCAACGATGGAGCTGAAGGCAAACAGAATAACCACGAGGGTAACAAACTCCGCACCCCAGGAGCCCATTAGCACCCGCATCGCCTTCTGGATAAGCTGAATACCTTCCAGCGGCATGTAGGTTGTGCCGTTACCCGCCAGTAATATCAGCATGGCGCTTGCCGTACAGATGACCAGGGTGTCGATAAAAATGCCAATCATCTGGACAATCCCTTGCGCTGCGGGATGCGGAGGCCAGGACGCCGCTGCCGCTGCCGCGTTTGGCGTCGACCCCATTCCTGCCTCATTGGAAAACATACTGCGCTGAAAACCGTTAGTAATCGCCTGGCTTAAGGTATATCCCGCCGCGCCGCCTGCCGCTTCCTGCCAGCCAAAAGCACTCTCAAAAATAGACCAAATGACGTGGGGAAGTTGCCCGATATTCATTACGCAAATTACCAGGCTGGTCAGTACCCAGATTATCGCCATCAACGGGACAAACCCCTGCATGAGCCGGGCGACGCCATGAAGACCGCGAGTGATTGCCAGCAGAGCAAAGACAGCGAGAATAATGCCTGTCACCAGCGGAGGAAAATCAAAAGAAAAACTCAGGGCGCGGGCAACGGCGTTCGCCTGAACTCCGCTGAAAATTATGCCGTAAGCGATGAGCAAAAAGAGGGCGAACAGAACGCCCATCCAGCGCATCCCCAGCCCGCGCGCCATATACCATGCCGGTCCGCCACGAAACTGCCCATTAACGTCACGTTCTTTATAAAGTTGTGCAAGGGAACATTCGGCAAACGAGGTCGCCATGCCGATAAACGCGGCAACCCACATCCAGAAGACGGCACCTGGTCCACCGGCGGTAATAGCCAGCGCAACGCCAGCCAGGTTGCCGCTACCCACGCGCGCCGCAAGACTGGTACACAATGACTGAAATGAGGTTAAACCGCCTGGCTGTGGATGAATGCTATTTTTAAGACTTTTGCCAAACTGGCGGATGTAGCGAAACTGCACAAATCCGGTGCGAAAAGTGAACCAACAACCTGCGCCGAAGAGCAGGTAAATCATTACCGATCCCCAAAGGACGCTGTTAATAAAGGAGAAAAAATCTGGCATGCATATCCCTCTTATTGCCGGTCGCGATGACTTTCCTGTGTAAACGTTACCAATTGTTTAAGAAGTATATACGCTACGAGGTACTTGATAACTTCTGCGTAGCATACATGAGGTTTTGTATAAAAATGGCGGGCGATATCAACGCAGTGTCAGAAATCCGAAACAGTCTCGCCTGGCGATAACCGTCTTGTCGGCGGTTGCGCTGACGTTGCGTCGTGATATCATCAGGGCAGACCGGTTACATCCCCCTAACAAGCTGTTTAAAGAGAAATACTATCATGACGGACAAATTGACCTCCCTTCGTCAGTACACCACCGTAGTGGCCGACACTGGGGACATCGCGGCAATGAAGCTGTATCAACCGCAGGATGCCACAACCAACCCTTCTCTCATTCTTAACGCAGCGCAGATTCCGGAATACCGTAAGTTGATTGATGATGCTGTCGCCTGGGCGAAACAGCAGAGCAACGATCGCGCGCAGCAGATCGTGGACGCGACCGACAAACTGGCAGTAAATATTGGTCTGGAAATCCTGAAACTGGTTCCGGGCCGTATCTCAACTGAAGTTGATGCGCGTCTTTCCTATGACACCGAAGCGTCAATTGCGAAAGCAAAACGCCTGATCAAACTCTACAACGATGCAGGTATTAGCAACGATCGTATTCTGATCAAACTGGCTTCTACCTGGCAGGGTATCCGTGCTGCAGAACAGCTGGAAAAAGAAGGTATCAACTGTAACCTGACCCTGCTGTTCTCCTTCGCTCAGGCTCGTGCTTGTGCGGAAGCGGGCGTGTTCCTGATCTCGCCGTTTGTTGGCCGTATTCTTGACTGGTACAAAGCGAATACCGACAAGAAAGAGTACGCTCCGGCAGAAGATCCGGGCGTGGTTTCTGTATCTGAAATCTACCAGTACTACAAAGAGCACGGTTATGAAACCGTGGTGATGGGCGCAAGCTTCCGTAACATCGGCGAAATTCTGGAACTGGCAGGCTGCGACCGTCTGACCATCGCACCGGCGCTGCTGAAAGAGCTGGCGGAGAGCGAAGGGGCTATCGAACGTAAACTGTCTTACACTGGCGAAGTGAAAGCGCGTCCGGCGCGTATCACTGAGTCCGAGTTCCTGTGGCAGCATAACCAGGATCCAATGGCAGTAGATAAACTGGCGGAAGGTATCCGTAAGTTTGCTGTTGACCAGGAAAAACTGGAAAAAATGATCGGCGATCTGCTGTAATCATTCTTAGCGTGACCGGGAAGTCGGTCACGCTACCTCTTCTGAAGCCTGTCTGTCACTCCCTTCGCAGTGTATCATTCTGTTTAACGAGACTGTTTAAACGGAAAAATCTTGATGAATACTTTACGTATTGGCTTAGTTTCCATCTCTGATCGCGCATCCAGCGGCGTTTATCAGGATAAAGGCATCCCTGCGCTGGAAGAATGGCTGACATCGGCGCTAACCACGCCGTTTGAACTGGAAACCCGCTTAATCCCCGATGAGCAGGCGATCATCGAGCAAACGTTGTGTGAGCTGGTGGATGAAATGAGTTGCCATCTGGTGCTCACCACGGGCGGAACTGGCCCGGCGCGTCGTGACGTAACGCCCGATGCGACGCTGGCAGTAGCGGACCGCGAGATGCCAGGCTTTGGTGAACAGATGCGCCAGATCAGCCTGCATTTTGTACCAACTGCGATCCTTTCGCGTCAGGTGGGTGTGATTCGCAAACAGGCGCTGATCCTTAACTTACCCGGTCAGCCGAAGTCGATTAAAGAGACGCTGGAAGGTGTAAAGGACGCTGAGGGTAACGTTGTGGTGCACGGTATTTTTGCCAGCGTACCGTACTGCATTCAGTTGCTGGAAGGGCCATACGTTGAAACGGCACCGGAAGTGGTTGCTGCATTCAGACCGAAGAGTGCAAGACGCGAAGTTAGCGAATAAAAAAATCCCCCCGGGCGGGGGGATCTCAAAACAATTAGTGCGATTCACCAATCGGCAGAACGGTGCGACCAAACTGCTCGTTCAGCACTTCACCCATCGCCAGATAGATTGCGCTGGCACCGCAGATCAGACCAATCCAGCCGGCAAAGTGGATGATCGCGGCATTACCGACAATGTTACCGATCGCCAGCAGGGCAAACAGCACGGTCAGGCTAAAGAAAACGAATTGCAGAACGCGTGCGCCTTTCAGCGTGCCGAAGAACATAAACAGCGTAAATACGCCCCACAGACCCAGGTAGACACCAAGGAACTGTGCATTTGGCGCATCGGTCAGACCCAGTTTCGGCATCAGCAGAATCGCAACCAGCGTCAGCCAGAAAGAACCGTAAGAGGTGAATGCGGTTAAACCGAAAGTGTTGCCTTTTTTGTACTCCAGCAGACCAGCAAAAATTTGCGCGATGCCGCCGTAGAAAATGCCCATGGCAAGAATAATACCGTCCAGAGCGAAATAACCCACGTTGTGCAGGTTAAGCAGAATGGTGGTCATGCCGAAGCCCATCAGGCCCAGCGGTGCCGGATTAGCCAACTTAGTGTTGCCCATAATTCCTCAAAAATCATCATCGAATGAATGGTGAAATAATTTCCCTGAATAACTGTAGTGTTTTCAGGGCGCGGCATAATAATCAGCCAGTGGGGCAGTGTCTACGATCTTTTGAAGGGAAAATGAAAATTTTCCCCGGTTTCCGGTATCAGACCTGAGTGGCACTAACCATCCGGCGCAGGCAGGCGATTTGCAGTACGGCTGGAATCGTCACGCGATAGGCACTGCCGCTGACCGCTTTAACCCCATTTAGTGCCGCGCCTACAGGGCCTCCCAGCCCCGCGCCGCGCAGCAAACCATGCCCAAGTACGCTCATTGCTGCGTGGGTGCGTAAAATGCGGGTCAATTGGCTGGAAAGCAAATGCGACACGCCTTTTGCCAATAATTTGTCTTTCATCAGCAGCGGCAGCAGCTCTTCCAGCTCATTCACCCTGGCATCGACCGCGTGCAGAAACTCCTGCTTATGTTCCTCGTCCATTTTCTTCCAGGTATTACGCAGAAATTGTTCCAGTAACTGTTGCTCAATTTCAAACGTAGACATCTCTTTGTCGGCTTTCAGCTTCAATCGTTTTGAAACATCGAGCAAAATGGCCCGATACAATTTACCGTGTCCACGCAGTTTGTTGGCGATACTATCGCCACCAAAATGCTGTAATTCTCCAGCAATCAGCTGCCAGTTGCGGCGATGTTGCTCGGGGTGCCCTTCCATCGATTTAAACAGTTCGTTGCGCATCAGTACGCTGGAGAGGCGAGTTTTGCCTTTTTCATTATGAGTGAGCAGCCGGGCGAAATTTGCCAATTGTTCCTCACTACAATGCTGGAGAAAATCCAGATCTGAATCATTCAGGTAATTAACATTCATTTTTTGTGGCTTCTATATTCTGGCGTTAGTCGTCACCGATAATTTTCAGCGTGGCCATATCCGATGAGTTCACCGTATGACCGGAAAAGGTGATTTTTGAGACGCAGCGTTTATTGTCGTTATCGCTGTTAATGTTGATCCAGTCAGTGGTTTGCCCTTCTTTTATTTCTGAAGGAATATTCAGGCTCTGACTGGCGCTACGGGCGGCTTTGAAATAAACCGATGCACCACTTAACTGTAAATCGCCATGGTCGGCAGTGAGTTGAATACGTTTAACAATGCGACAAACAGGAAGTTTCAGCGCCAGATCGTTGGTTTCGTTACGCGGCATCGCAATGACGCCGAGGATTTTATGGTTGTTTGCCTGCGCCGTGCAGCACAGCAGCAGGCTAATCGCCAGGCTGGCGGAAAGCGTAAAAACGGATTTCATAAGTATTCTCTTAGTGGGGAGAGGTAGGGGATGAATACCCACTAGTTTACTGCTGATAAAGAGAAGATTCAGGTACGTAATATTTTCTTTTTATTACAATTTTTCTATGAATGTCTTGGCTGTCATTCATTCTCTATATGAATAAAATTGCTGTCAGTTTCATGTCTTGTCCTGCCATATCGCGAAATTTCTGCGCAAAAGCACAAAAAATTTTTGCATCTCCCCCTTGATGACGTGGGTTACGACCCCATTTAGTAGTCAACCGCAGTGAGTGAGTCTGCAAAAAAATGAAATTGGGCAGTTGAAACCAGACGTTTCGCCCCTATTACAGACTCACAACCACATGATGACCGAATATATAGTGGAGACGTTTAGATGGGTAAAATAATTGGTATCGACCTGGGTACTACCAACTCTTGTGTAGCGATTATGGATGGCACCACTCCTCGTGTACTGGAGAACGCCGAAGGCGATCGCACCACGCCTTCTATCATTGCCTATACCCAGGATGGTGAAACTCTGGTTGGTCAGCCGGCTAAACGTCAGGCAGTGACGAACCCGCAAAACACCCTGTTTGCGATTAAACGCCTGATTGGCCGCCGCTTCCAGGACGAAGAAGTACAGCGTGATGTTTCCATCATGCCGTTCAAAATTATTGCTGCTGATAACGGCGACGCATGGGTCGAAGTTAAAGGCCAGAAAATGGCACCGCCGCAGATCTCTGCTGAAGTGCTGAAAAAAATGAAGAAAACCGCTGAAGATTACCTGGGTGAACCGGTAACTGAAGCTGTTATCACCGTACCGGCATACTTTAACGATGCTCAGCGTCAGGCAACCAAAGACGCAGGCCGTATCGCTGGTCTGGAAGTAAAACGTATCATCAACGAACCGACCGCAGCTGCGCTGGCTTACGGTCTGGACAAAGGTACTGGCAACCGTACTATCGCGGTTTATGACCTGGGTGGTGGTACTTTCGATATTTCTATTATCGAAATCGACGAAGTTGACGGCGAAAAAACCTTCGAAGTTCTGGCAACCAACGGTGATACCCACCTGGGGGGTGAAGACTTCGACAGCCGTCTGATCAACTACCTGGTTGAAGAATTCAAGAAAGATCAGGGCATTGACCTGCGCAACGATCCGCTGGCAATGCAGCGCCTGAAAGAAGCGGCAGAAAAAGCGAAAATCGAACTGTCTTCCGCTCAGCAGACCGACGTTAACCTGCCGTACATCACTGCAGACGCGACCGGTCCGAAACACATGAACATCAAAGTGACTCGTGCGAAACTGGAAAGCCTGGTTGAAGATCTGGTAAACCGTTCCATTGAGCCGCTGAAAGTTGCACTGCAGGACGCTGGCCTGTCCGTATCTGATATCGACGACGTTATCCTCGTTGGTGGTCAGACTCGTATGCCAATGGTTCAGAAGAAAGTTGCTGAATTCTTTGGTAAAGAGCCGCGTAAAGACGTTAACCCGGACGAAGCTGTAGCAATCGGTGCTGCTGTTCAGGGTGGTGTTCTGACTGGTGACGTGAAAGACGTACTGCTGCTGGACGTTACCCCGCTGTCTCTGGGTATCGAAACCATGGGCGGTGTGATGACGACGCTGATCGCGAAAAACACCACTATCCCGACCAAGCACAGCCAGGTGTTCTCTACCGCTGAAGACAACCAGTCTGCGGTAACCATCCACGTGCTGCAGGGTGAACGTAAACGTGCGGCTGATAACAAATCTCTGGGTCAGTTCAACCTGGATGGTATCAACCCGGCACCGCGCGGCATGCCGCAGATCGAAGTTACCTTCGATATCGATGCTGACGGTATCCTGCACGTTTCCGCGAAAGATAAAAACAGCGGTAAAGAGCAGAAGATCACCATCAAGGCTTCTTCTGGTCTGAACGAAGATGAAATCCAGAAAATGGTACGCGACGCAGAAGCTAACGCCGAAGCTGACCGTAAGTTTGAAGAGCTGGTACAGACTCGCAACCAGGGCGACCATCTGCTGCACAGCACCCGTAAGCAGGTTGAAGAAGCGGGCGACAAACTGCCGGCTGACGACAAAACTGCTATCGAGTCTGCACTGACTGCACTGGAAACTGCTCTGAAAGGTGAAGACAAAGCCGCTATCGAAGCGAAAATGCAGGAACTGGCACAGGTTTCCCAGAAACTGATGGAAATCGCCCAGCAGCAACATGCCCAGCAGCAGACTGCCGGTGCTGATGCTTCTGCAAACAACGCGAAAGATGACGATGTTGTCGACGCTGAATTTGAAGAAGTCAAAGACAAAAAATAATCGCCCTATAAACGGGTAATTATACTGACACGGGCGAAGGGGAATTTCCTCTCCGCCCGTGCATTCATCTAGGGGCAATTTAAAAAAGATGGCTAAGCAAGATTATTACGAGATTTTAGGCGTTTCCAAAACAGCGGAAGAGCGTGAAATCAAAAAGGCCTACAAACGCCTGGCCATGAAATACCACCCGGACCGTAACCAGGGTGACAAAGAGGCCGAGGCGAAATTTAAAGAGATCAAGGAAGCTTATGAAGTTCTGACCGACTCGCAAAAACGTGCGGCATACGATCAGTATGGTCATGCTGCGTTTGAGCAAGGCGGCATGGGCGGCGGCGGTTTTGGCGGCGGCGCAGACTTCAGCGATATTTTTGGTGACGTTTTCGGCGATATTTTTGGCGGCGGACGTGGTCGTCAACGTGCGGCGCGCGGTGCTGATTTACGCTATAACATGGAGCTCACCCTCGAAGAAGCTGTACGTGGCGTGACCAAAGAGATCCGCATTCCGACTCTGGAAGAGTGTGACGTTTGCCACGGTAGCGGTGCAAAACCAGGTACACAGCCGCAGACCTGTCCGACCTGTCATGGTTCTGGTCAGGTGCAGATGCGCCAGGGTTTCTTTGCCGTGCAGCAGACCTGTCCACACTGTCAGGGCCGCGGTACGCTGATCAAAGATCCGTGCAACAAATGTCATGGTCATGGTCGTGTTGAGCGCAGCAAAACGCTGTCCGTTAAAATCCCGGCAGGGGTGGACACTGGAGACCGCATCCGTCTTGCGGGCGAAGGTGAAGCGGGCGAGCATGGCGCACCGGCAGGCGATCTGTACGTTCAGGTTCAGGTTAAACAGCACCCGATTTTCGAGCGTGAAGGCAACAACCTCTATTGCGAAGTCCCGATCAACTTCGCTATGGCGGCGCTGGGTGGCGAAATCGAAGTACCGACCCTTGATGGTCGCGTCAAACTGAAAGTGCCTGGCGAAACCCAGACCGGTAAGCTGTTCCGTATGCGCGGTAAAGGCGTCAAGTCTGTCCGCGGTGGCGCACAGGGTGATTTGCTGTGCCGCGTTGTCGTCGAAACACCGGTAGGCCTGAACGAGAAGCAGAAACAGCTGCTGCAAGAGCTGCAGGAAAGCTTCGGTGGCCCAACCGGTGAGCACAACAGCCCGCGTTCAAAGAGCTTCTTTGATGGTGTGAAGAAGTTTTTTGACGACCTGACTCGCTAACCTCCCCAAAAGCCTGCCCGTGGGCAGGCCAGGGTAAAAATAGGGTGCGTTGAAGATATGCGAGCACCTGTAAAGTGGCGGGGATCACTCCCCGCCGTTGCTCTTACTCGGATTCGTAAGCCGTGAAAACAGCAACCTCCGTCTGGCCAGTTCGGATGTGAACCTCACAGAGGTCTTTTCTCGTTACCAGCGCCGCCACTACGGCGGTGATACAGATGACGATCAGGGCGACAATCATCGCCTTATGCTGCTTCATTGCTCTCTTCTCCTTGACCTTACGGTCAGTAAGAGGCACTCTACATGTGTTCTGCATATAGGGGGCCTCGGGTTGATGGTAAAATATCACTCGGGGCTTTTCTCTATCTGCCGTTCAGCTAATGCCTGAGACAGACAGCCTCAAGCACCCGCCGCTATTATATCGCTCTCTTTAACCCATTCTGTTTTATCGATTCTAATCCTGAAGACGCCTCGCATTTTTGCGTAATCAATCTTTAGTACATTGTTTATTTTAACTCTTATGTGCGTTTTCATTTACAAAAGTTGAGATTATGAACAAGAGGTTTAAGTTATGCCTGAATGGTGAGTTATTACTGGAGAAAGTAATAGAAGATACAAAATATTCTTGTACAGAATTGAATTTTCTTTTTGTGAGGAAAAATGTTTATAAATCAATGAGTGATATTTAAAATCGACACATTTTTTGAAACACGATACCTCCACACCCGGGGGTAAAAGTAATCTGCGATCTCCATCACGCTTTGCCATTCACCTTTAAATATACTTTCTGAGTCGTTCTTAATCAAAATGAATTATCTGATGTATTGATTTCTATGGAACCATAAAAACAATGAATGGAGAGCATATTATATGTCTGCCAAAAGACGGCTTCTTATTGCGTGTGCCCTGACAACGATTTTCTATCACCTTCCTGCATATTCTTCATTAGAATATAAAGGTTCCTTTGGCTCAATAAATGCAGGTTATGCTGACTGGAATAGTGGCTTCGTTAACACTCATCGTGGTGAAGTATGGAAAGTGACTGCAGACTTTGGTGTGAATTTTAAAGAAGCCGAGTTTTACTCATTTTATGAAAGCAATGTGCTTAACCATGCCGTAGCGGGGCGTAATCATACCGTTTCTGCTATGACACATGTCAGACTCTTTGACTCCAATATGACTTTCTTTGGCAAGATCTATGGTCAATGGGATAACTCATGGGGTGACGATCTTGATATGTTTTATGGTTTGGGCTACCTCGGCTGGAATGGTTCATGGGGGTTTTTTAAACCGTATATTGGATTGCATAATCAATCTGGAGACTACGTCTCAGCCAAATATGGACAAACAAATGGCTGGAATGGTTATGTTGTTGGCTGGACAGCAGTATTACCTTTTACGTTATTTGACGAAAAATTTGTTTTATCTAACTGGAATGAAATAGAACTGGACAGAAATGATGCCTATGCGGAACAACAATTTGGTCGGAATGGGCTAAATGGCGGTTTAACAGTGGCCTGGAAGTTCTATCCTCGCTGGAAAGCCAGTGTGACGTGGCGTTATTTCGATAATAAGTTGGGCTACGATGGTTTTGGCGATCAAATGATTTATATGCTTGGTTATGATTTCTAATTTTCATCAGGGAATAATTATGCAGAAAACATTAATGGCCAGTTTGATCGGCCTTGCAGTTTGCACAGGGAATGCTTTTAATCCAGCCGTAGCCGCCGAAACTAAACAACCCAATTTAGTCATCATTATGGCGGATGATTTAGGCTATGGTGATTTGGCAACATATGGACATCAGATCGTTAAAACGCCCAATATAGACAGGCTTGCCCAGGAAGGCGTCAAATTTACCGACTATTATGCACCTGCCCCCTTAAGTTCTCCTTCACGGGCGGGACTATTAACAGGGCGGATGCCATTTCGTACCGGCATACGCTCATGGATCCCAACGGGAAAAGATGTGGCATTAGGGCGTAATGAACTCACGATTGCTAATCTACTCAAAGCGCAAGGGTACGACACGGCCATGATGGGTAAGCTGCATCTGAATGCAGGCGGCGATCGCACCGATCAGCCGCAGGCAAAAGATATGGGCTTTGATTACTCACTGGTTAATACGGCGGGTTTTGTTACCGACGCTACTCTGGATAATGCGAAGGAGCGTCCCCGTTTTGGCATGGTCTATCCAACGGGCTGGTTGCGTAACGGGCAACCCACACCACGTTCCGATAAAATGAGTGGTGAGTATGTCAGTTCGGAAGTCGTCAACTGGTTGGATAACAAAAAGGACAGTAAGCCTTTCTTCCTTTATGTCGCTTTTACCGAAGTGCACAGTCCCCTGGCTTCGCCCAAAAAATACCTCGACATGTACTCACAATATATGAGCGAATATCAGAAGCAGCATCCTGATTTATTTTATGGCGACTGGGCGGATAAACCCTGGCGTGGTCCAGGAGAATATTATGCCAACATCAGTTATCTGGATGCTCAGGTTGGAAAAGTACTGGATAAAATCAAAGCGATGGGTGAAGAAGATAACACCATCGTTATTTTTACCAGTGATAACGGCCCAGTAACCCGTGAAGCACGTAAAGTTTATGAACTGAATTTGGCAGGGGAAACTGATGGATTACGTGGTCGCAAGGATAATCTCTGGGAAGGTGGCATCCGTGTTCCGGCGATTATTAAATACGGAAAGCATCTTCCAAAGGGAATGGTTTCAGATACGCCTGTTTATGGGCTGGACTGGATGCCTACGCT
Source organism: Escherichia sp. WS3063 (assembly GCF_046486595.1). Taxonomy (NCBI): domain Bacteria; kingdom Pseudomonadati; phylum Pseudomonadota; class Gammaproteobacteria; order Enterobacterales; family Enterobacteriaceae; genus Escherichia; species Escherichia sp. WS3063. The sequence goes on along the minus strand of NZ_JBJQKY010000002.1, from coordinate 47,361 downwards.
GGCGAAAATGATGAACTTCAAATTACCGACAGACCGCACTTTTGATGGCGAATCGTTGGTTCCTGTCCTTGAGAACAAAGCGCTAAAACGTGAAAAGCCATTAATCTTCGGAATTGACATGCCATTCCAGGATGATCCAACCGACGAATGGGCGATACGTGATGGTGACTGGAAAATGATCATCGATCGTAACAATAAGCCAAAGTACCTATACAACCTCAAAACCGATCGTTTTGAGACCATTAATCAGATAGGTAAAAATCCAGACATTGAAAAACAAATGTATGGTAAGTTCTTAAAGTATAAAGCCGATATTGATAATGATTCATTAATGAAAGCCAGAGGTGATAAACCGGAAGCGGTAACCTGGGGCTAATCTGATAACCATAATAAATGTAATGTATGCCTTTCAGGGCTATGCCCGCCTGATTCAATGTTACACATTGAATCAGGTTCTTTTCTTTGACATATGACGATAATATCCGGGTATTCGCAGGGAGTGAATATGTTTACCAACGTAAATGTTGATTGTTGCAAAACACCAGGATGCAAAAACCTGGGGTTGTTGAATAGCCAGGATTATATTGCACAAGGCAAAAATATTTTATGTCGGGAATGCGGTTACTTGTTTCCTGTGATATCTGAACGATCTCTTAATATTTATCGTAATCGTGTTAATCATTCATGGAGAGGGGTGGTTTCACAATGTCCAGCTTGCGGAAGCACATCTCTGAAAAAGTATGGCTATTCAGCTCAGGGGCAGAGGAGAATGTATTGTCATCATTGTTCCAGAACTTTTATCACTCTGGATCATGTAAATACAACGCCGCGAAGAACACATTTAGCATTGATGATTGATCAAGGTGCTTCACTTGCAGATATCCGTAAATTATTACTTCTTAATAGCACAGGGCTTAACCGTGAGTTGATGAAACTAGCCCGGGAAGTAAACTATAAAGAAAGTTGCCAATACTCTTCTGCTTCTGATATTTCTCTATCTACCCGCGCTTTTCGCGTAAAGTTTAACGGTAGTAACAACTATCTTTATAGTCTTGTTACCGCAGAAGAACAAAGCGGTAGAGTCGTCGCTATTTCAACAAATTATTCTTCATCAGCGGTAGAGTCGCATTATCAATATGCATCAAGTTATGAAGAGCGTTTGTCTCCAGGGACACTGGCGCATCACGTACAACGCAAGGAGTTACTTACTATGCGGCGTGATACCTTATTTGATATTGATTATGGTCGGGCGATATTACATCAAAACGATCCGGGGATGCTGGTGAAACCGGTTCTTCCGGCGTATCGCCATTTTGAACTGGTTAGAGCACTGACTGAAGCATATTCTATAAATATTCAACACTACCTTGATCACGAGTGCTTTATATTAGGCGGTTGTCTAATGGCTAATTTACAGCATATTCATCAAGGCCGGTGCCATATTTCATTTGTGAAAGAACGCGGCGAGAAAACGACTCATTATGATACGCCGCCGCGGTTGTTTTTGAGTGGTGGCGTGAGAAATAATGTTTGGCGTACATTTTCCGCCCGTGATTATTCAATGGCTGTTTGTAACCTTACAGGAAACAAGAAAGCAAATGAAATGCGGTATTCGACGTTAGCAAGCGCGACTCGTTTTATCAACTTCCTGGAGGCTCATCCCTTTCTACCCTCATTAAACCGAATGTCGCCTGCCAATGTTGTCTCAACATTAGATATTTTCAAGCATCTCTGGAATAAACAGCTATAGCACAGTGCGATTTTATTATTACTTTTCCTAATTAATCCCTCAGAAATCCTGACCTTAAGCTATGATTATCAGGGCTTAGGGTCACTCGTGAGCGCTTACAGCCGTCAAAAACTCATCTCATCGCTGATGGCACAAATCCTTCAATGGTTCGTAAAAAACGAATTATTCCTACACTATAATCTGATTTTAACGATGATTCGTGCGGGGTAAAATAGTAAAAACGATCTATTCACCTGAAAGAGAAATAAAAAGTGAAACATCTGCATCGATTCTTTAGCAGTGATGCCTCGGGAGGCATTATTCTTATCATTGCCGCTATCCTGGCGATGATTATGGCCAATAGCGGCGCAACCAGTGGATGGTATCACGACTTTCTGGAGACGCCGGTTCAGCTCCGGGTTGGTTCACTCGAAATCAACAAAAACATGCTGTTATGGATAAATGACGCGCTGATGGCGGTATTTTTCCTGTTAGTCGGTCTGGAAGTTAAACGTGAACTGATGCAAGGATCGCTAGCCAGCTTACGCCAGGCCGCATTTCCAGTTATCGCCGCTATTGGTGGGATGATTGTGCCGGCATTGCTCTATCTGGCCTTTAACTATGCCGATCCGATTACCCGCGAAGGGTGGGCGATCCCGGCGGCTACTGACATTGCTTTTGCACTTGGTGTGCTGGCGCTATTGGGAAGTCGTGTTCCGTTAGCGCTGAAGATCTTTTTGATGGCTCTGGCTATTATCGACGATCTTGGGGCCATCATTATCATCGCATTGTTCTACACTAATGACTTATCGATGGCCTCTCTTGGCGTCGCGGCTGTAGCAATTGCGGTACTCGCGGTACTGAATATCTGTGGTGTTCGTCGCACGGGCGTTTATATTCTGGTTGGCGTGGTACTGTGGACAGCGGTGTTGAAATCAGGTGTCCATGCAACCCTGGCTGGCGTCATTGTCGGCTTCTTTATTCCGTTAAAAGAGAAGCATGGGCGCTCTCCGGCTAAACGTCTGGAGCATGTTTTGCATCCGTGGGTGGCATATCTGATTTTGCCGCTGTTTGCGTTTGCCAATGCGGGGGTATCTCTGCAAGGCGTGACGCTGGATGGCCTGACCTCCATTCTGCCATTAGGGATCATCGCCGGTTTGCTGATTGGCAAGCCACTGGGTATTAGTCTGTTCTGCTGGTTGGCGCTGCGTTTGAAACTGGCGCATCTGCCTGAGGGAACGACTTATCAGCAAATTATGGCGGTGGGGATCCTGTGCGGTATCGGTTTTACTATGTCTATCTTTATTGCCAGCCTTGCCTTTGGTAGCGTAGATCCAGAACTGATTAACTGGGCGAAACTCGGTATCCTGGTCGGTTCTATCTCTTCGGCGGTAATTGGATACAGCTGGTTACGCGTTCGTTTGCGTCCATCAGTTTGACAGGACGGTTTACCGGGGAGCCATAAACGGCTCCCTTTTCATTGTTATCAGGGAGAGAAATGAGCATGTCTCATATCAATTACAACCACTTGTATTACTTCTGGCATGTCTATAAAGAAGGTTCCGTGGTTGGCGCAGCGGAGGCGCTTTATTTAACACCACAAACCATTACCGGACAGATTCGGGCGCTGGAAGAGCGCCTGCAAGGCAAATTATTTAAGCGCAAGGGACGTGGTCTCGAACCCAGCGAGCTGGGAGAGCTGGTCTATCGCTATGCCGATAAAATGTTCACCTTAAGCCAGGAAATGCTGGATATCGTGAACTATCGCAAAGAATCCAATTTATTGTTTGACGTTGGCGTGGCTGATGCACTTTCTAAACGCCTGGTCAGTAGCGTACTTAACGCCGCAGTGGTAGAAGGCGAGCCGATTCATCTTCGCTGCTTCGAATCCACCCACGAAATGCTGCTGGAGCAATTAAGTCAGCATAAACTGGATATGATCATTTCCGACTGTCCGATAGATTCTACGCAGCAGGAAGGTCTGTTCTCCGTGAGAATTGGCGAATGTGGCGTGAGTTTCTGGTGTACAAATCCACCACCGGAAAAACCGTTCCCGGCTTGTCTGGAAGAACGGCGGCTTTTGATTCCTGGGCGACGTTCAATGTTAGGGCGCAAATTGCTTAACTGGTTTAACTCCCAGGGATTAAACGTAGAAATCCTCGGCGAGTTTGATGATGCCGCGTTGATGAAAGCTTTTGGTGCGATGCACAATGCAATCTTCGTTGCCCCAACGCTTTATGCATATGACTTTTATGCCGATAAAACTGTCGTAGAAATTGGTCGCGTCGAAAATGTGATGGAAGAGTACCATGCTATTTTTGCTGAGCGGATGATTCAGCACCCGGCGGTACAGCGAATCTGCAATACGGATTATTCTTCGTTGTTTTCTCCCGCCTCACGATAGATATTAAAACTCACGCCCCGCTATATACGGGGCGTGCTAATGAACAAACGATGTCCTTTAAACGGGTAATAACTGGCGATATTTCCCTTTCTCACGAATGAATACCGGTATCTGGTGCAGCGGCGCGCAATGATGAAGCTTTTGCCCACCCGCGTAGTGTTCATGGGTATAAAAATCGATCCATGTCTCTCCGGCAGGCAACCAGACATCACGTGAACGTGTACCTTCGTGCATTACAGGGGCAACGAGAAGGTCCGGGCCAAAGCAGTACTGATCATAAATATTCCAGCTTTCTGCCTGGTCTGGAAACTCAAAGAACATCGTGCGCATTACCGGGCTGTTCTTCTCGTGCGTCTCAGCCATAATTTTACTGATATAAGGTTTCAGCTTCTCACGCAACTGCAGGCAGGAAGTGAGAATTTCACCGGTTTCTTCACCATAGCTCCAGACTTCATTCGGCGCGCCAGTCGGACATTGTGCGATGCCATCACGATAGGGTTGTTCAGGCAAAACTTGCGGGTCGCGGTTGCCATGTAAACGCATTACTGGGCTGAATACCCCCCACTGGAACCAGCGAATAAGCAGTTCATGAAATTTTGGATCATGTATGTTGCCACCGTGGAAACCGCCAATATCCGTCGTCCACCACGGGATCCCGGCAATTCCCATGTTCAGCCCCGCAGCAAACTGATTGCGCAGAGAACGGAAGGAGGAGTGGATATCGCCTGACCACACCAGGGCACCATATTTCTGACTACCGGCCCAGGCGCAGCGTAGCAAATTGATCACCTGCTTTTCTCCGGCTGCCTGCATGCCATCGAAGAACGTTTTGGCGTACATACGCGGATAGATATTACCGACTTCCAGCACTGGCCCTGCGTAGTAACGATAGTTGTCATAATCGTAAACACCGAACTCTGGCTCGGCTTCATCCAGCCAGAACAGTTTCACGCCTTTATCGTAATAATTGCGTTTGGCTTTGTTCCAGACATATTCCCGTGCGCCAGGATGTGTCGCATCAAAGAACGTGGTGTTGCCAAGGAAATCCATATTGATAGGCAAACCACGCTCGGTGTGGACTAGCCAGCCGTTTTCTTTCATCTCCCGATAACTCTCGGTACGGTTATCTACGGTAGGCCAGAATGAAACCATCAGTTCGATACCCATTTCTTTTAATTCGGCGATCATCGCATCGGGATCGGGCCAGTCACGCAGATCGAACATCCAGTCACCCTGATTCGGCCAATGGAAGAAATCGATGACAATCACCGAGATCGGAAGATTGCGTTGCTTGTAGCCGCGTGCGACTTCTAACAATTCTTGTTGATTACGATAGCGAAGCTTGCATTGCCAGAACCCCATTGCGTAATCAGGCATCATCGGTGGCGTACCGGTTACTCGTGCATAGGCTTCACTGATCTCAGCCGGAGTATCGCCCGCAGTGATCCAGTAGTCCAGTTGTTCACTGACTTCTGCTACCCATTCCGTACCGTTTTGCGCGAAGGTGACGCGGCCAATTGCTGGGTTATTCCACAGAAAACCATAACCCTGATTTGATAGCAGGAAGGGAACAGAAGCCTGCGAGTTACGTTGTGCCAGCTCCAGCATGCAACCTTTTAAATCCAGGTTTGGTTGCTGATACTGACCCATGCCAAAGAGTTTCTCGCCATCGTTGGCTTCAAATCGTGCCTTAATCGTAAATTTCCCGCCAGGAATAGGCTTGAATTCACGGGCCTGTAGATTAAGAGCGCTCACATATTGGCCGTGTGCTGACTCATCTTCACCAATTTCGCCACGTTGACGCCAGAACTCTTGCAGCAGGCATTTATCATCATTACGCCAGAAAGAGAGCTGGCCCTGAAGATTTACGATGGCAGTGATTTTACCATTTCTCAGCGTTGCCTGTTTTTCATCCCAGGTGATATGAGCGACAGCATCGCCAGGATCCTGAGTTAACGCCCAGTTTTCATTGCGCATTACCGGTAAATGGCGGCCGCTTCGCACGCGTAAGCTGTTTTCGCCCCAGGCTTCAATCCAGAGATAACGATCGTCTTGTTGCCAGACCAGACGGTGGGGATCTTGCTTAATAAACGACATAATTGTTCCTCCCAGGAGCAAGTGGCATGTTGATTAAATTCAACGATTGTGGGCTTGCAGATCGTGTTGGATACGACCTTCCATCGCTTCATACTGGCGAAAGAAGAGCAGTGGTACAGCCGCGAGAGCAAAGAGCAGCGCAGGGACCCAGATAAATGCCAGGCTGATACCTTCCAACCCCGCAGCCGTCTGTTGTTGGTTGGGGATATAACCAAAGCTGTCCATAATAAAGGCAGCGAAAGCTGTACCGATACCACTGCCCATCTTGATGCAGAAGGTGCTGCCGAAGGCGATCAGAATGCCGGTAGCTTTAATGCCGGTTTTCCAGCGACCAAAGTCAACGGCGAAACCGAGCATCGCGAAAGGCATAGAACAGGCGATACCGCTGCCGATATTGGCGAGTACCCAGGCGGCGATCATCAAAGGGATGCTGTCGGCAGCCAGCCACATGAGGCCCCCGCCTAACATCGCAACCAGCAGCCCGGTAATCCAAATCCAGGTTTTGGTGAGATAGCGACTGAAGAACGGAATGGCAATGATAAACAGGATCTGAATGGTGGCGAGGCTGTTAACCAGCGGGACCAGATCTTTGCGATCCAGATTGTAGGTTAAATAGTAAACAATAGTAGTGTTGCGCTGCTGTAGGGCAATCCAGAAGATAAGGTTCGCCACTACCATCAGGAGCCACGGCCAGTTCCCTTTCATTGCCGAAAAACTCTTTTTCATCGGCAGTCGTGGTTCTTGCTGTATTTTATCGGTATCCAGTTCGCGAATATTTTTAAAGGCAAACAACGTTAAGGCACAGGATATTACGGCAAAGACTATGGCAGTATATATAAAGCCTGCTTTATCGTTACCATTACCAAGGAAAGCGACCAATGGCAATGCTGTCGCATTCATTAATAGTACGCCAATTTGCCCACCAGTCATGCGATATGAGTTTAATACCAGGCGTTCCTTTGGTGACAGCGTCATCAGCGGTAATATAGCGCTTAATGGTGTATTCAACCCAGTGAACAGAATGCTGGCTAACATGTACGATATTGCTGCATAAACAGCTTTCCCTGTCATGCTGATATCGGGTGACCAGAAAGAAAGCGCACTAAATACAGCAAAAGGTAATGGTAACCATAAAAACCATGGACGGCATTTTCCATAACGCGAATGGGTTTTATCGATAATGATTCCCCACACTGGCGCATCAATACCGTCTACAATGCGCGCCAGCAGTAGGATTATGCCTGCAACCGCCAGACTAATCCCTGCTACGTCGGTGTAGAAATAAAGAATGTAGGTAGAGCCAAAACAGTAGAGCAGATTACCGGCAACATCCAGTGAGCCGTAGCTAATCCGCTGTATTAAAGGTAAGGAATCGGATGAAGTTGATTGAGTAGTTTCAATGACGGAACTCATTATATTCTCTCCAGAACAAGAATGCCTGTCTCAGAAAAAAAGCTTTTATTTTCTAAGCAAATACATACTGACTTTCCTTAATGCATATTTATTAATGATTTAAACAACGTTGTGGGAATGAGGTTAGTTAAGGAGAGTGATGGCGACAATTATAATTTTTCGTTTTAAGTTTGCGTTAATTCGTTTTTGGCTTTGTTTCTCTGTATTTTGTTATGCAGTTCACGTTTTATCAGAGAATAAAACATTTTAACTTTTATGATGAAATGTTAAATGTTTTATACTTGGGGAAATATATGGCGGCAGAAATAAGTAAAAGAGATATGCCTTTCATTTGAAATTTCCAGGCGTGCAGGCATAAAAAAACCCGCTTGCGCGGGCTTTTTCACAAAGCTTCAGCAAATTGGCAATTAAGCCAGTTTGTTGATCTGTGCAGTCAGGTTAGCCTTATGACGTGCAGCTTTGTTTTTGTGGATCAGACCTTTAGCAGCCTGACGGTCCACGATTGGTTGCATTTCGTTAAATGCTTTCTGTGCAGCAGCTTTGTCGCCAGCTTCGATAGCTGCGTATACTTTCTTGATGAAAGTACGCATCATAGAGCGACGGCTTGCGTTGTGCTTACGAGCCTTTTCAGACTGAATGGCGCGCTTCTTAGCTGATTTGATATTAGCCAAGGTCCAACTCCCAAATGTGTTCTATATGGACAATTCAAAGGCCGAGGAATATGCCCTTTTAGCCTTCTTTTGTCAATGGATTTGTGCAAATAAGCGCCGTTAATGTGCCGGCACTCGTTACGTAGTGATGGCGCAGGATTCTACCAGCTTGCGGGGTGTGAATACAGCTTTTCCGCGATAAAAATTGCAGCAGGCGGTCAGTTTCTTCCCGTGATTTGCGCCATGGCAATGAAAAGCCACTTCTTTCTGATTTCGGTACTCAATCGCCGGTTAACCTTGACCGCTGTACAAGGTATACTCGGACGATTTTCACTGTTTTGAGCCAGACATGAAGCTGATACGCGGCATACATAATCTCAGCCAGGCCCCGCAAGAAGGGTGTGTGCTGACTATTGGTAATTTCGACGGCGTGCATCGCGGTCATCGCGCGCTGTTACAGGGCTTGCAGGAAGAAGGGCGCAAGCGCAACTTACCGGTGATGGTGATGCTTTTTGAACCTCAACCACTGGAACTGTTTGCTACTGATAAAGCCCCGGCACGGCTGACCCGGCTGCGGGAAAAACTGCGTTACCTTGCAGAGTGTGGCGTTGATTACGTGCTGTGCGTGCGTTTTGACAGGCGTTTTGCGGCGTTAACCGCGCAAAACTTCATCAGTGATCTTCTGGTGAGGCACTTGCGGGTAAAATTTCTTGCCGTAGGTGACGATTTCCGCTTTGGCGCTGGTCGTGAAGGCGATTTCTTGTTATTACAGAAAGCGGGCATGGAATACGGCTTCGATATCACCAGTACGCAAACTTTTTGCGAAGGTGGCGTGCGTATCAGCAGCACCGCCGTGCGTCAGGCGCTGGCGGATGACAATCTGGCTCTGGCAGAAAGTTTACTGGGGCACCCGTTTGCCATCTCCGGGCGTGTAGTCCACGGTGATGAATTAGGGCGCACTATAGGTTTCCCGACGGCGAATGTACCGCTACGCCGTCAGGTTTCCCCGGTGAAAGGGGTTTATGCGGTAGAAGTGCTGGGCCTCGGTGAAAAGCCGTTACCCGGCGTGGCAAACATCGGAACACGCCCAACGGTTGCCGGTATTCGCCAGCAGCTGGAAGTGCATTTGTTAGATGTTGCAATGGACCTTTACGGTCGCCATATACAAGTAGTGCTGCGTAAAAAAATACGCAATGAGCAGCGATTTGCGTCGCTGGACGAACTGAAAGCGCAGATTGCGCGTGATGAATTAACCGCCCGCGAATTTTTTGGGCTAACAAAACCGGCTTAAGCCTGTTATGTAATCAAACCGAAACACGGAACCGAGAATCTGATGAGTGACTATAAATCAACCCTGAATTTGCCGGAAACAGGGTTCCCGATGCGTGGCGATCTCGCCAAGCGCGAACCGGGAATGCTGGCGCGTTGGACTGATGATGATCTGTACGGCATCATCCGTGCGGCTAAAAAAGGCAAAAAAACCTTCATTCTGCATGATGGCCCTCCTTATGCGAATGGCAGCATTCATATTGGTCACTCGGTTAACAAGATTCTGAAAGACATTATCGTGAAGTCCAAAGGGCTTTCCGGTTATGACTCGCCGTATGTGCCTGGCTGGGACTGCCATGGTCTGCCGATCGAGCTGAAAGTAGAGCAAGAATACGGTAAGCCGGGGGAGAAATTCACCGCCGCTGAGTTCCGCGCCAAGTGCCGCGAATACGCTGCGACCCAGGTTGACGGTCAGCGCAAAGACTTTATCCGTCTGGGCGTGCTGGGCGACTGGTCGCACCCGTACCTGACCATGGACTTCAAAACTGAAGCCAACATCATCCGCGCGCTGGGCAAAATCATCGGCAACGGTCACCTGCACAAAGGCGCGAAGCCGGTGCACTGGTGCGTTGACTGCCGTTCTGCACTGGCAGAAGCGGAAGTTGAGTATTACGACAAAACTTCTCCGTCCATCGACGTCGCTTTCCAGGCGGTCGATCAGGATGCACTGAAAGCAAAATTTGCCGTAAGCAACGTTAACGGCCCAATCTCGCTGGTGATCTGGACCACTACGCCGTGGACTCTGCCTGCCAACCGCGCAATCTCTATTGCACCTGATTTCGACTATGCGCTGGTGCAGATCGACGGTCAGGCCGTGATTCTGGCGAAAGATCTGGTTGAAAGCGTAATGCAGCGTATCGGCGTGACCGATTACACCATTCTCGGCACGGTAAAAGGTGCGGAGCTTGAGCTGCTGCGCTTTACCCATCCGTTTATGGGCTTCGACGTTCCGGCAATCCTCGGCGATCACGTTACCCTGGATGCCGGTACCGGTGCCGTTCACACCGCGCCTGGCCACGGCCCGGACGACTATGTGATCGGTCAGAAATACGGCCTGGAAACCGCTAACCCGGTTGGCCCGGACGGCACTTATCTGCCGGGTACTTACCCGACGCTGGATGGCGTGAACGTTTTCAAAGCGAACGATATCGTTGTTGCGCTGCTGCAGGAAAAAGGCGCGCTGTTGCACGTTGAGAAAATGCAGCACAGCTATCCGTGCTGCTGGCGTCACAAAACGCCGATCATCTTCCGCGCGACGCCGCAGTGGTTCGTCAGCATGGATCAGAAAGGTCTGCGTGCGCAGTCACTGAAAGAGATCAAAGGCGTGCAGTGGATCCCGGACTGGGGCCAGGCGCGTATCGAGTCGATGGTTGCTAACCGTCCTGACTGGTGTATCTCCCGTCAGCGCACCTGGGGCGTACCGATGTCACTGTTCGTGCATAAAGACACGGAAGAGCTGCATCCGCGTACCCTCGAACTGATGGAAGAAGTGGCAAAACGCGTTGAAGTTGATGGCATCCAGGCGTGGTGGGATCTCGATGCGAAAGAGATCCTCGGAGATGAAGCTGATCAGTACGTGAAAGTGCCGGATACTCTCGACGTATGGTTTGACTCCGGATCTACCCACTCTTCTGTTGTTGACGTGCGTCCGGAATTTGCTGGTCACGCAGCGGACATGTATCTGGAAGGTTCTGACCAACACCGTGGTTGGTTCATGTCTTCCCTGATGATCTCCACCGCGATGAAAGGCAAAGCGCCGTATCGTCAGGTACTGACCCACGGCTTTACCGTAGATGGTCAGGGTCGCAAGATGTCTAAATCTATCGGCAACACCGTTTCGCCGCAGGACGTGATGAACAAACTCGGCGCGGATATTCTGCGTCTGTGGGTGGCATCAACTGACTACACCGGTGAAATGGCCGTTTCTGACGAGATCCTGAAACGTGCTGCCGACAGCTATCGTCGTATCCGTAACACCGCGCGCTTCCTGCTGGCAAACCTGAACGGTTTTGATCCGGCAAAAGATATGGTGAAACCGGAAGAGATGGTGGTACTGGATCGCTGGGCCGTAGGTTGTGCAAAAGCGGCACAGGAAGACATCCTCAAGGCGTACGAAGCATACGATTTCCACGAAGTGGTACAGCGTCTGATGCGCTTCTGCTCCGTTGAAATGGGTTCCTTCTACCTCGACATCATCAAAGACCGTCAGTACACCGCCAAAGCGGACAGTGTGGCGCGTCGTAGCTGCCAGACTGCGCTGTATCACATCGCAGAAGCGCTGGTGCGCTGGATGGCACCAATCCTCTCCTTCACCGCTGATGAAGTGTGGGGCTACCTGCCGGGCGAACGTGAAAAATACGTCTTCACCGGTGAGTGGTACGAAGGCCTGTTTGGTCTGGCAGACAGTGAAGCAATGAACGATGCGTTCTGGGACGAGCTGTTGAAAGTGCGTGGCGAAGTGAACAAAGTCATTGAGCAAGCGCGTGCCGACAAGAAAGTGGGTGGCTCGCTGGAAGCGGCAGTAACCTTGTATGCAGAACCGGAACTGGCGGCGAAACTGACCGCGCTGGGCGATGAATTACGATTTGTCCTGTTGACCTCCGGCGCTACCGTTGCAGACTATAACGATGCACCTGCTGATGCTCAGCAGAGCGAAGTACTCAAAGGGCTGAAAGTCGCGTTGAGTAAAGCCGAAGGTGAGAAGTGCCCACGCTGCTGGCACTACACCCAGGATGTCGGCAAGGTGGCGGAACACGCAGAAATCTGCGGCCGCTGTGTCAGCAACGTCGCCGGTGACGGTGAAAAACGTAAGTTTGCCTGATGAGTCAATCGATCTGTTCAACAGGGCTACGCTGGCTGTGGCTGGTGGTAGTCGTGCTGATTATCGATCTGGGCAGCAAATACCTGATCCTCCAGAACTTTGCTCTGGGGGATACGGTCCCGCTGTTCCCGTCGCTTAATCTGCATTATGCGCGTAACTATGGCGCGGCGTTTAGTTTCCTTGCCGATAGCGGCGGCTGGCAGCGTTGGTTCTTTGCCGGTATTGCGATTGGTATTAGCGTGATCCTGGCAGTGATGATGTATCGCTCGAAGGCCACGCAGAAGCTAAACAATATCGCTTACGCGCTGATTATTGGCGGCGCACTGGGCAACCTGTTCGACCGCCTGTGGCACGGCTTCGTTGTCGATATGATCGACTTCTACGTCGGCGACTGGCACTTCGCCACCTTCAACCTTGCCGATACTGCCATTTGTGTCGGTGCGGCACTGATTGTGCTGGAAGGTTTTTTACCTTCTAAAGCGAAAAAACAATAATAAACCCTGCCGGATGCAGCCTACAGATTGCTGCGAAATCGTAGGCCGCATCCGGCAAAAATCCTCAAAAATAAGAGCAAACCTGCATGTCTGAATCTGTACAGAGCAATAGCGCCGTCCTGGTGCACTTCACGCTAAAACTCGACGATGGCACCACCGCCGAGTCTACCCGCAACAACGGTAAACCGGCACTGTTCCGCCTGGGCGATGCTTCTCTTTCTGAAGGGCTGGAGCAACACCTGCTGGGGCTGAAAGTGGGCGATAAAACCACTTTCACGCTGGAGCCCGATGCGGCGTTTGGCGTGCCGTCACCGGACCTGATTCAGTACTTCTCCCGCCGTGAATTTATGGATGCAGGCGAGCCAGAAATTGGCGCAATCATGCTTTTTACCGCAATGGATGGCAGTGAGATGCCTGGCGTGATCCGCGAAATTAACGGCGACTCTATTACCGTTGATTTCAACCATCCGCTGGCCGGGCAGACCGTTCATTTTGATATTGAAGTGCTGGAAATCGATCCGGCACTGGAGGCGTAACATGCAGATCCTGTTGGCCAACCCGCGTGGTTTTTGTGCCGGGGTAGACCGCGCTATCAGCATTGTTGAAAACGCGCTGGCCATTTACGGCGCACCGATATATGTCCGTCACGAAGTGGTGCATAACCGCTACGTGGTCGATAGCCTGCGCGAGCGTGGGGCTATCTTTATTGAGCAGATTAGCGAAGTACCGGACGGCGCGATCCTGATTTTCTCCGCACACGGTGTTTCTCAGGCGGTACGTAACGAAGCGAAAAGCCGTGATTTAACGGTATTCGACGCCACCTGCCCGCTGGTGACCAAAGTGCATATGGAAGTCGCCCGCGCCAGTCGCCGTGGCGAAGAATCTATTCTCATCGGCCACGCCGGGCACCCGGAAGTGGAAGGTACGATGGGCCAGTACAGTAACCCGGAAGGGGGAATGTATCTGGTCGAATCGCCAGACGATGTGTGGAAACTGACGGTCAAAAACGAAGAGAAGCTCTCCTTTATGACCCAAACCACGCTGTCGGTGGATGACACGTCTGATGTGATCGACGCGCTGCGTAAACGTTTCCCGAAAATTGTCGGTCCGCGCAAAGATGACATCTGCTACGCCACGACTAACCGTCAGGAAGCAGTACGCGCCCTGGCAGAACAGGCGGAAGTGGTGCTGGTGGTCGGTTCGAAAAACTCCTCCAACTCCAACCGTCTGGCGGAGCTGGCCCAGCGTATGGGCAAACGCGCGTTTTTGATTGACGATGCGAAAGATATCCAGGAAGAGTGGGTGAAAGAGGTTAAATGCGTCGGCGTGACTGCGGGCGCATCGGCTCCGGATATTCTGGTGCAGAATGTGGTGGCACGTTTGCAGCAGCTGGGCGGTGGTGAAGCCATTCCGCTGGAAGGCCGTGAAGAAAACATTGTTTTCGAAGTGCCGAAAGAGCTGCGTGTCGATATTCGTGAAGTCGATTAAGTCATTAGCAGCCTAAGTTATGCGAAAATGCCGGTCTTGTTACCGGCATTTTTTATGGAGAAAACATGCGTTTACCTATCTTCCTCGATACAGACCCCGGCATTGACGATGCTGTTGCCATTGCCGCCGCGATTTTTGCCCCCGAACTCGATCTGCAACTGATGACCACTGTCGCGGGTAATGTTTCGGTAGAGAAAACGACCCGCAACGCCCTGCAACTGCTGCATTTCTGGAATGTGGATATTCCGCTTGCCCAGGGAGCCGCTGTGCCGCTGGTACGCGCACCGCGTAATGCAGCATCTGTGCACGGTGAATCGGGAATGGCTGGCTACGACTTTGTCGAGCACAACAGAAGCCCACTGGACAAACCCGCATTTCTGGCGATTCGTGATGCCCTGATGCGTGCACCAGAGCCTGTTACCCTGGTGGCCATCGGCCCGTTAACCAATATTGCGCTGTTACTTTCACAATGCCCGGAATGTAAACAGTATATTCGTCGTCTGGTGATCATGGGCGGTTCTGCTGGTCGCGGCAACTGTACACCAAACGCCGAGTTTAATATCGCTGCCGATCCAGAAGCGGCAGCCTGTGTCTTCCGTAGCGGCATCGAAATCGTTATGTGCGGTCTGGATGTCACCAATCAGGCAATATTAACTCCTGACTATCTCGCTACTTTGCCGGAGTTGAATCGTACCGGGAAAATGTTGCACGCCCTGTTTAGCCACTACCGTAGCGGCAGTATGCAAAGCGGTCTGCGTATGCACGATCTCTGCGCTATCGCCTGGCTGGTGCGCCCAGACTTGTTCACTCTCAAACCGTGTTTTGTGGCGGTGGAAACTCAGGGTGAATTTACCTCAGGTACTACGGTTGTTGATATTGATGGTTGCCTGAGTAAACCTGCAAACGTGCAGGTGGCGCTGGATCTGGATGTGAAAGGTTTCCAGCAGTGGGTGGCTGAGGTGCTGGCTCTGGCGTCGTAACCTGTCACATGTTATCGGCATGCAGTCATTCATCGACTCATGCCTTTCACTGATATCCCTCCCTGTTTATCATTAATTTCTAATTATCAGCGTTTTTGGCTGGCGGCGTAGCGATGCGCTGGTTACTCTGAAAACGGTCTATGCAAATTAACAAAAGAGAATAGCTATGCATGATGCAAACATCCGCGTTGCCATCGCGGGAGCCGGGGGGCGTATGGGCCGCCAGTTGATTCAGGCGGCGCTGGCATTAGAAGGCGTGCAGCTGGGCGCGGCGCTGGAGCGCGAAGGATCTTCTTTACTGGGCAGCGACGCCGGTGAGCTGGCGGGTGCAGGAAAAACAGGCGTTACTGTGCAAAGCAGCCTTGATGCGATAAAAGATGATTTTGATGTGTTTATCGATTTTACCCGTCCGGAAGGTACGCTGAACCATCTCGCTTTTTGTCGCCAGCATGGCAAAGGTATGGTGATCGGCACTACGGGGTTTGACGAAGCCGGTAAACAGGCGATTCGTGACGCCGCCGCCGATATTGCGATTGTCTTTGCCGCCAATTTTAGCGTTGGCGTTAACGTCATGCTTAAACTGCTGGAGAAAGCAGCCAAAGTGATGGGGGACTACACCGATATCGAAATTATTGAAGCACATCATAGACATAAAGTTGATGCGCCGTCAGGCACCGCACTGGCAATGGGAGAGGCGATCGCCCACGCCCTGGATAAAGATCTGAAAGATTGCGCGGTCTACAGTCGTGAAGGCCATACCGGTGAACGTGTGCCTGGCACCATTGGTTTTGCCACCGTGCGTGCAGGTGACATCGTTGGCGAACATACCGCGATGTTTGCCGATATTGGCGAGCGTCTGGAGATCACCCATAAGGCATCCAGCCGCATGACATTTGCTAACGGTGCGGTAAGATCGGCTTTGTGGTTGAGTGGTAAGGAAAGTGGTCTTTTTGATATGCGAGATGTGCTTGATCTCAATAATCTGTAACCACAAAATATGTATAGTGATGCAAAAATAACACATTTAATTCATTGAATATAAAGGGCTTTAATTTTTGGCCCTTTTATTTTTAGTGTTATGCTTTTAAATTTAATGCAAATGCCGAAAATTACATGTTTTGCATTCTGTTTTTGTTGTTTTAATGTAAATTTTGACCATTTGGTCCACTTTTTTCTGCTCATTTTGATTTCATGCAATCTTCTTGCTGCGCAAGCGTTTTCCAGAACATGTTATATGATCTTTTTGTCGCTTAATGCCTGTAAAACATGCATGAGCCACAAAATAATATAAAAAATCCCGCCATTAAGTTGACTTTTAGCGCCCATATCTCCAGAATGCCGCCGTTTGCCAGAAATTCGTCGGTAAGCAGATTTGCATTGATTTACGTCATCATTGTGAATTAATATGCAAATAAAGTGAGTGAATATTCTCTGGAGGGTGTTTTGATTAAGTCAGCGCTATTGGTTCTGGAAGACGGAACCCAGTTTCACGGTCGGGCCATAGGGGCAACAGGTTCGGCGGTTGGGGAAGTCGTTTTCAATACTTCAATGACCGGTTATCAAGAAATCCTCACTGATCCTTCCTATTCTCGTCAAATCGTTACTCTTACTTATCCCCATATTGGCAATGTCGGCACTAATGACGCCGATGAAGAATCTTCTCAGGTACATGCACAAGGTCTGGTGATTCGCGACCTGCCGCTGATTGCCAGCAACTTCCGTAATACCGAAGACCTCTCTTCTTACCTGAAGCGCCATAACATCGTGGCGATTGCTGATATCGATACTCGTAAGCTGACGCGTTTACTGCGCGAGAAAGGCGCACAGAATGGCTGCATTATCGCGGGCGATAACCCGGATGCGGCGCTGGCGTTAGAAAAAGCCCGCGCGTTCCCAGGTCTGAACGGCATGGATCTGGCAAAAGAAGTGACCACCGCAGAAACGTATAGCTGGACACAAGGGAGCTGGACGCTGACCGGCGGCCTGCCAGAAGCGAAGAAAGAAGACGAGCTGCCGTTCCACGTCGTGGCTTATGATTTTGGTGCCAAGCGCAACATCCTACGTATGCTGGTGGATAGAGGTTGTCGACTGACCATCGTTCCGGCACAAACTTCTGCGGAAGATGTGCTGAAAATGAATCCGGACGGCATCTTCCTCTCCAACGGTCCTGGCGACCCGGCCCCGTGCGATTACGCCATTACCGCCATCCAGAAATTCCTCGAAACCGATATTCCGGTATTCGGCATCTGTCTCGGTCATCAGCTGCTGGCGCTGGCGAGCGGTGCGAAGACCATCAAAATGAAATTTGGTCACCACGGCGGCAACCATCCGGTTAAAGATGTTGAGAAAAACGTGGTGATGATCACCGCCCAGAACCACGGTTTTGCGGTGGACGAAGCAACATTACCTGCAAACCTGCGTGTCACACATAAATCCCTGTTCGACGGTACGTTACAGGGGATTCATCGCACCGATAAACCGGCGTTCAGCTTCCAGGGTCACCCGGAAGCCAGCCCTGGTCCACACGACGCCGCGCCGTTGTTCGACCACTTTATCGCGTTAATTGAGCAGTACCGTAAAACCGCTAAGTAATCAGGAGTAAAAGAGCCATGCCAAAACGTACAGATATAAAAAGTATCCTGATTCTGGGTGCGGGCCCGATTGTTATCGGTCAGGCGTGTGAGTTTGACTACTCTGGCGCGCAAGCATGTAAAGCCCTGCGTGAAGAAGGTTACCGCGTCATTCTGGTGAACTCTAACCCTGCGACCATCATGACCGACCCGGAAATGGCTGATGCAACCTACATCGAGCCGATTCACTGGGAAGTGGTACGCAAGATTATTGAAAAAGAGCGCCCGGACGCGGTGCTGCCAACCATGGGCGGTCAGACGGCGCTGAACTGCGCGCTGGAGCTGGAACGTCAGGGCGTGCTGGAAGAGTTCGGCGTCACCATGATTGGTGCCACTGCCGATGCGATTGATAAAGCAGAAGACCGCCGCCGTTTCGACGTAGCGATGAAGAAAATCGGCCTCGAAACCGCGCGTTCCGGTATCGCGCACACCATGGAAGAAGCGCTGGCGGTTGCCGCTGACGTGGGCTTCCCGTGCATTATTCGCCCATCCTTTACCATGGGTGGTAGCGGTGGCGGTATCGCTTATAACCGCGAAGAGTTTGAAGAAATTTGCGCCCGCGGTCTGGATCTCTCTCCGACCAAAGAGTTGCTGATTGACGAGTCGCTGATCGGCTGGAAAGAGTACGAGATGGAAGTGGTGCGTGATAAAAACGACAACTGCATCATCGTCTGCTCTATCGAAAACTTTGATGCGATGGGCATCCACACCGGTGACTCCATCACTGTCGCGCCAGCCCAAACGCTGACCGACAAAGAATATCAAATCATGCGTAATGCCTCGATGGCGGTGCTGCGTGAAATCGGCGTTGAAACCGGCGGTTCCAACGTCCAGTTTGCGGTGAACCCGAAAAACGGTCGCCTGATTGTTATCGAAATGAACCCGCGCGTGTCGCGTTCTTCGGCGCTGGCGTCGAAAGCGACCGGTTTCCCGATTGCTAAAGTGGCGGCGAAACTGGCGGTGGGTTACACCCTCGACGAACTGATGAACGACATCACCGGCGGGCGTACTCCGGCCTCCTTCGAGCCGTCCATCGACTACGTGGTCACCAAAATTCCTCGCTTCAACTTCGAGAAATTCGCCGGGGCGAACGACCGTCTGACCACTCAGATGAAATCGGTTGGCGAAGTGATGGCGATTGGGCGCACGCAGCAGGAATCCCTGCAAAAAGCGCTGCGCGGCCTGGAAGTGGGCGCAACTGGCTTCGACCCGAAAGTCAGCCTCGATGATCCGGAAGCGCTGACCAAAATTCGCCGCGAACTGAAAGATGCAGGCGCAGAGCGTATCTGGTATATCGCTGATGCCTTCCGCGCGGGCCTGTCTGTAGACGGTGTGTTTAATTTGACCAACATTGATCGCTGGTTCCTGGTACAGATTGAAGAGCTGGTGCGTCTGGAAGAGAAAGTCGCAGAAGTGGGCATCACTGGCCTGAACGCTGACTTCCTGCGCCAGCTGAAACGCAAAGGCTTTGCCGACGCGCGTCTGGCAAAACTCGCGGGCGTGCGTGAAGCAGAAATCCGCAAGCTGCGCGACCAGTATGACCTGCACCCGGTTTATAAGCGCGTGGATACCTGTGCGGCAGAGTTCGCCACCGACACCGCTTACATGTACTCCACTTATGAAGAAGAGTGCGAAGCGAATCCGTCTACCGACCGTGAAAAAATCATGGTGCTCGGCGGCGGCCCGAACCGTATCGGTCAGGGTATCGAATTCGACTACTGCTGCGTACACGCCTCGCTGGCGCTGCGCGAAGACGGTTACGAAACCATTATGGTTAACTGTAACCCGGAAACCGTCTCTACCGACTACGACACTTCCGATCGCCTCTACTTCGAGCCGGTAACTCTGGAAGACGTGCTGGAAATTGTGCGTATTGAGAAGCCGAAAGGCGTTATCGTCCAGTACGGCGGTCAGACCCCGCTGAAACTGGCGCGCGCGCTGGAAGCGGCTGGCGTACCGGTTATCGGTACCAGCCCGGATGCCATCGACCGTGCGGAAGACCGTGAACGCTTCCAGCATGCGGTTGAGCGTCTGAAACTGAAACAACCGGCGAACGCCACCGTTACCACCATCGAAATGGCGGTTGAGAAAGCGAAAGAGATTGGCTACCCGCTGGTGGTGCGTCCGTCTTACGTTCTCGGCGGTCGGGCGATGGAAATCGTCTATGACGAAGCTGACCTGCGTCGCTACTTCCAGACAGCGGTCAGCGTATCTAACGATGCGCCAGTGTTGCTGGACCACTTCCTTGATGACGCAGTAGAAGTTGACGTGGATGCCATCTGCGACGGCGAAATGGTGCTGATTGGCGGCATCATGGAGCATATTGAGCAGGCGGGCGTGCACTCCGGTGACTCCGCATGTTCTCTGCCAGCCTACACCTTAAGTCAGGAAATTCAGGATGTGATGCGCCAGCAGGTGCAGAAACTGGCCTTCGAATTGCAGGTGCGCGGCCTGATGAACGTGCAGTTTGCGGTGAAAAACAACGAAGTCTACCTGATTGAAGTTAACCCGCGTGCGGCGCGTACCGTTCCGTTCGTCTCCAAAGCCACCGGCGTACCGCTGGCGAAAGTGGCGGCGCGCGTGATGGCAGGCAAAACGCTGGCCGAGCAGGGCGTAACCAAAGAAGTTATCCCGCCGTACTACTCGGTGAAAGAAGTGGTGCTGCCGTTCAATAAATTCCCGGGCGTTGACCCGCTGTTAGGGCCAGAAATGCGCTCTACCGGGGAAGTCATGGGCGTGGGCCGCACTTTCGCTGAAGCGTTTGCCAAAGCGCAGCTGGGCAGCAACTCCACCATGAAGAAACACGGTCGTGCGCTGCTTTCCGTGCGCGAAGGCGACAAAGAACGCGTGGTGGACCTGGCGGCAAAACTGCTGAAACAGGGCTTCGAGCTGGATGCGACCCACGGCACGGCGATTGTGCTGGGCGAAGCGGGTATCAATCCGCGTCTGGTAAACAAGGTGCATGAGGGCCGTCCGCACATTCAGGACCGCATCAAGAATGGCGAATATACCTACATCATCAACACCACCTCAGGCCGTCGTGCGATTGAAGACTCCCGCGTGATCCGTCGCAGTGCGCTGCAATATAAAGTGCATTATGACACCACCCTGAACGGTGGTTTCGCTACCGCGATGGCGCTGAATGCCGATGCGACTGAAAAAGTAATTTCGGTGCAGGAAATGCACGCGCAGATCAAATAATAGCGTGTCATGGCGGATATTTTTCATCCGCTAATTTGATCGAATAACTAATACGGTTCTCTGATGAGGACCGTTTTTTTTGCCCATTAAGTAAATCTTTTGGGGAATCGATATTTTTGATGACATAAGCAGGATTTAGCTCACACTTATCGACGGTGAAGTTGCATACTATCGATATATCCACAATTTTAATATGGCCTTGTTTAATTGCTTCAAAACGAGTCATAGCCAGACTTTTAATTTGTGAAACTGGAGTTCGTATGTGTGAAGGATATGTTGAAAAACCACTCTACTTGTTAATCGCCGAATGGATGATGGCTGAAAATCGGTGGGTGATAGCAAGAGAGATCTCTATTCATTTCGATATTGAACACAGCAAGGCGGTTAATACCCTGACTTATATTCTGTCGGAAGTCACAGAAATAAGCTGCGAAGTTAAGATGATCCCTAATAAGCTGGAAGGGCGGGGATGCCAGTGTCAGCGACTGGTTAAAGTGGTCGATATCGATGAGCAAATTTACGCGCGCCTGCGCAATAACAGTCGGGAAAAATTAGTCGGCGTAAGAAAGACGCCGCGTATTCCTGCCGTTCCGCTCACGGAACTTAACCGCGAGCAGAAGTGGCAGATGATGTTGTCAAAGAGTATGCGTCGTTAATGTCATTTCGATGATACCGTGCGACCTGGTCGCCGGATGCGATGCTGGCGCATCTTATCCGGCCTACGGTTGCTCTCCAGCCAGGTCGGATAAGGCGTTTATGCCGCATCCGACGATGTTACCGTTTCGGCGCAACATCCGTCGTCCCCTGCAAACGGGGGCGATTTCCCTCCATTTGCCTCAGTGGTTGCGTTTCATGTAACGATGCATGACAGCGCCCGACAAGATCCTGATACTCTTTAGTATTCAACCGTTTCCAGTGTAACTCGTCGTCACTCACGCTGCGTACAGCGCGGGCTGGCGTACCCATCAACAACTGGCGTTTCTCGCCGCGAAAGCCCGCTTTGACAAAGCTCATAGCGGCAACAATGCTCTCTTCGCCAATGACCGCGCCATCCATAATCACGCTGTTCATCCCGACCAGTGCATCGCGACCAATCACACAACCATGCAGGATCGCTCCGTGCCCGATATGGCCGTTTTCCCCAACGATGGTGTCAGTGTCGCAGTAGCCATGCATAATGCAGCCATCCTGAATATTGGCTCCCGCTTGCACGAGCAACCGCCCGTAGTCACCACGCAGTGAGGCGAGTGGACCGATGTAGACACCGGCTCCCACAATCACATCGCCAATCAAGACTGCACTGGGATGGACAAACGCCGTCGGGTGAACCACCGGAATTAACCCCTCAAAGGCGTAATAGCTCACGGTTGTTAACGTCCTTTCCACACTGGATCGCGCTTCTCGGCAAACGCCAGCGGCCCTTCAATGGCATCCTCCGAATGCAGAACCGATGGATAGTTTTTCAACACGCCGCTGCGAATATAGCGATACGCTTCTTCTACCGGCATTTCGCTGGTGGTGCGGTAGATCTCTTTCAGCGCCGCAATCGCCAGCGGAGCGCTGTTAACCAGCTGCTGCGCCAGTTCGCGGGCGTTATCCATCAGTTCCGCCTGGCTAACCACGCGGTTGACTACCCCCCAACGCAGCGCCTCTTCTGCGCCCATTCGTCTGCCGGTCATCACCATTTCATTGACGATGGCAGGCGGCAGGATCTTCGGCAGACGCAGCACGCCGCCGCTGTCAGGAACGATGCCCAGTTTGGCTTCCGGTAGGGCGAAGCTGGCGTTATCGGCACAAACAATAAAATCTGCCGCCAGCGCCAGTTCAAAGCCGCCGCCAAAGGCATAGCCGTTCACAGCTGCGATGACCGGTTTGTCGAGATTGAAAATTTCGGTTAATCCCGCAAAACCTCCCGGGCCAAAGTCAGCATCCGGTGCTTCGCCTTCTGCTGCCGCTTTTAAATCCCAGCCCGCGGAAAAGAATTTCTCTCCGGCACCGGTAATAATGGCGACACGTAATTGCGGATCGTCACGGAAATTTAGAAATACTTCGCCCATTTCAAAGCTGGTTTTTGCATCAATAGCATTCGCTTTTGGACGATCAAGGGTAATTTCCAGAATTGATCCATTGCGGGTCAGATGTAATGATTCACTCATTCCTTTTCTCCATTTTTGCTTTTTCAGGGACGACAACATCCCTGCAAAAAATGCATATTGTTTTAGAGCGTGATTATTAGCTGGCAGGGTAGTTCCCTGCCGTTTCATTTATTTCAGATTCTTTCTAATTATTTTCCCCGAGCAATTACGTGGCAGATCTTTTCTGATCTCCAGATAAGAGGGCACTTTAAATTTCGCCATATTTTGTTCGCAGAAGCGGAAAAATTCCTCTTCGCTCAATGTTTCACCTTCATTCAGCACCACAAATGCTTTGATGGCTTCATCGCGTATCGAATCTTTAATTCCCACAACCACGATATCCTGAATTTTTGGATGGGTGGCGATGATATTTTCGAGCTCCACGCAGGAGACATTCTCGCCACCGCGTTTGATCATATTGCAGCGGCGATCGACGAAATAAAAAAAGCCCTCTTCGTCGCGGTATCCGGTATCGCCGGTATGTAGCCAGCCGTCGGCTTCCAGCACTTTCGCAGTGGCTTTCGGGTTGAGAAAATACTCTTTGAAGATGGTTTTCCCTGGTACGCCTTTAATACAGATTTCACCGATCTCACCTGCCGGGAGCGGGCGATTGTGATCGTCGCGGATCTCCGCTTCGTAGCAAAAGCCCGCCCGACCAATCGACGGCCAGCGCCGTTTATCGCCAGGGCGATCGCCGATAATGCCCACAATGGTTTCCGTCATCCCATAAGACGTCAGCAAGCGAACGCCGAAGCGTTCACAAAATGCGTCTTTTTCCTGCGCCGACAAGTTGAGATAAAACATCACTTCCCGCAGGCGGTGTTGCTGATCGTTCGCAGAAGGCGGTTGCACCATCAAGGTACGGATCATCATCGGAATACATTCGGTAATGGTGGCGCGGTACTTCTGCACCTGTCCCCAGAAGGCGCGGGCGCTGTATTTCTCGACCAGCACAAAGGTGGCCCCGGCAGAAAACGCCGCCATCGCCGCAGTACACTGGCAATCGATATGAAACGCAGGCATTACCGTCAGGTAGACGTCATCGTCACGCAGTGCACACTGCCAGGCGGAGTAATATCCAGCGAAGCGCAGGTTGTAATGGGTAATCACCACACCTTTCGGTCGGGAGGTAGTGCCGGAGGTGAAGAGAATTTCCGCCGTATCGTCAGTCGATAGCGGCGGTGCATAGCACAAGGTGGCAGGTTGTTGATTTTTCAGTTGAGTAAACGAACTCACGCCATCATCAGCGGGAAGTGCCACATCTGTCAGGCAAATGTGCCGCAACTGCGTGGCATCTTCCTGCTGAATCTGTTGATACATGGGATAGAATTGCGCACTGGTCACCAGCAGGCACGCCTGGCTATTTTGCAGGATCCACGCGCTTTCCTCGCGTAACAGGCGGGCGTTAATCGGCACCATAATCGCGCCAATTTTTGCCAGCCCGAACCAGCAAAAGATAAATTCCGGGCAGTTGTCGAGATGTAGAGCAACCTTGTCGCCTTTGCGAATCCCCAGCGTATAAAACAGGTTTGCCGTGCGGTTAATCTCCTGATTTAACTCAAGATAACTATACCGGTTAACGACTCCGCCGCTGGATTCACAAATCAGCGCCGTTTTATGACCGTAAACGTCCGCCAGATCGTCCCACATTTGACGTAGATGTTGTCCGCCAATGATATCCATTGCACCTCTATCCATTTTTGTTCGTTTGTTATTGGGCGGGCGCTAGTCAGGCAAGCTGACTGACGCCACGCGTTTAGTCCTCAACTTTGGCCAGACCTTTGCTGACCAACTCCTGAATGTCGTTTTCGCTGTAGCCGATATTTTTCAAAATGGCAGCCGTGTCCATGCCATGTGAGGGCATTCCGCGCCAGATTTGTCCGGGGTTATTTTTGAATTTCGGCATGATGTTCGGCCCTTTGCAGGTGCGACCATCCATCGTTTGCCACTGAGTGATTGATTCGCGAGCCATATACTGTGGATTGCTTTCCAGTTCCGGTACGGTCAGTACTTTGGCACAGGCGATATTCAGTTCGGCAAAGCGTTCTTTAACTTCTGCGATGGTATGTGCCGCCAGCCAGGCATCGAGTTTCTCTTCTACCAGTGGGCCGTAAGGGCATTCGATACGGTGTATAAGTTGAGTGCCTTCCGGAATTTCTGGCGTGCCGAGCAGATGCGCGAGGCCAATATCTTTAAAGCACTCTGCAATTTGAGTAATGCCCACCAGTTCCATCACGATGTAGCCGTCGGCGCATTTATACAGACCGCAACCGGCGTAGTAGGGATCTTTACCTTTGGTCATGCGCGGGCACATTTCGCCGCCGTTGAAGTAATCCATCATGAAGTACTGGCCCATGCGCAACATCACTTCATACATGGCGATGTCGATGCTTTCGCCTTTGCCGGTTTCACGCACTTTATGCAGTGCTGCCAGCGCCGCCGTGGTGGCAGTCAGGCCAGAAAAGTAATCGGCGGTATACGGGAAGGCAGGCATTGGCTGGTCAACATCACCGTTCTGAATCAGGTAACCACTAAAGGCCTGGGCGATAGTGTTATAGGCCGGAAGATTGGTGTACTCCTCGGTGCCGTACTGACCAAAACCGGACAGGTGAGCGATAACCAGTTTCGGGTTGTGCTGCCACAGTACTTCATCGGTAATGCCACGACGGGCAAAGGCCGGACCTTTACTGGCTTCGATGAAGATATCGGTGGTTTCCATTAATTTCAGAAACGCTTCGCGGCCTTCATCTTTGAAAATATTTAACGACAGCGCGTGCAAATTGCGGCGGGAGAGCTGCGGGTAGTTCGGTTGAACGCGAATGGTGTCGGCCCAGGCGACGTTCTCGATCCAGATAACTTCCGCACCCCATTCTGCGAACATTTGCCCGGCAAACGGTCCGGCGATTTCGATACCGGAGAAGACAACGCGCAATCCGGCCAACGGCCCGAATTTCGGCATGGGTAGATGATCCATTATTAGCTCCTGAAAAATTTATGTAGCGCATGACTGCCGGATGCGGCGTAAACGCTTTATCCGGCCTACATTCGTGCTCCCGTAGGTCTGATAAGACGCGTCAGCGTCGCATCAGGCAGCGCACGGACTTAGCGGTATTGCTTCAGCACCGCGCGACCCAGCGTCAGGATCTGCATTTCGTCAGATCCTCCGGAAACGCGGTCTACACGCAGGTCACGCCAGAAGCGGCTGATGCGGTGGTTGCCCGCAATCCCGACACCGCCCAGCACCTGCATTGCGCTATCCACCACTTCAAATGCCGCATTGGCGCAGAAGTATTTGCACATCGCTGCATCGCCAGAGGTGATGGTGCCGTTGTCTGCTTTCCACGCTGCTTCATACAGCATGTTTTTCATGGAGTTTAATTTGATCGCCATGTGGGCGAATTTTTCCTGAATCAACTGGAAACGACCAATAGCCTCGCCAAACTGCACACGCTGGTTGGCGTAGCGCGCCGCATCTTCAAAGGCGCACATCGCCGTACCGTAGTTGGTCAGGGCTACCAGGAAACGTTCATGGTCGAACTCTTCTTTGACGCGGTTAAAGCCGTTACCTTCCCGACCGAACATGTCTTTCTCGTCCAGTTCCACGTCGTCAAAAGTGATTTCACAGCAGCTATCCATACGCAGACCGAGCTTTTCAAGTTTGGTCACTTTGATGCCCGGTTTGCTCATATCAACAAACCATTCGGTGTAGACAGGTTTGTCCGGAGAAGCCCCGTCGCGCGCCATCACCACGATGTACGGGGTGTAGGCGCTACTGGTAATAAAACACTTACTACCATTAAGATAAATCTTACCATTTCTACGGGTATAAGTCGTTTTCAGGCTACCCACGTCGGAGCCCGCGCCCGGTTCGGTAATCGCTGAGTTCCACATCTGCTTACCGGTGCCGCGGAAAGCCATAATTTTGTCGATCTGCTCTTGTGTGCCTTCGCGCAGGAAGGTGTTGAACCCGCCCGGCAACTGGTACAGTACATAGGTTGGTGCCCCCAGACGTCCCAGCTCCATCCACACGGCGGCGAGAGTCACAAACCCCGCGTCCAGACCACCGTGCTCTTCAGGGATCAGCAGACTGTCGATCCCCATATCCGCCAGTGCTTTGACAAAACGTTCCGGGTAGACGCTGTCACGGTCGCACTCGGCAAAATAGGCCTCCCAGTTTTCGCTGGCCATAAGTTCGCGGATACCGGCGACAAACAGTTCCTGCTCATCATTTAAATTAAAATCCATCTTTCAACCTCTTGATATTTTGGGGGTTAATTAATCTTTCCAGTTCTGTTTCGCGTCTTTAATAAAGGAGAGCGTCACCATAATGTTGACGAAGAACAGCGGGCATCCTCCGGCGATAATGGCAGTTTGAATCGGTTTCAGGCCGCCGAGCGCCAGCAGAACAATACCGATAATGCCAACCAGAATTGACCAGCCGATACGCACCAGCAGCGGTGGCTCTTCACCATCGCGTACTTCGCGGCAAGTGGACATCGCCAGGGTATAAGAGCAGGCGTTAACCAGCGTAACGGTGGCAATAAAGCAGAGGATGAAGAAGCCCCACATGGTGGCGGTGCTGAGTGGCAGAGCGGCCCAGGTTTCGATGATGGCGCGCGCCACACCGTACTGTTCGATCAGATTTGGAATGTTGATGATGTTTTTATCCATCAACAGCAGAGTGTTACTACCGAGTACAGTCCACAGGATCCAGGTTGACGCTGTCAGCCCCAGCACCATGCCGAAGCACAGTTCACGCACGGTACGACCACGGGAGATGCGGGCGAGGAAGATACTCATCTGGATAGCGTAAATCACCCACCATGCCCAGTAGAACACGGTCCAGCCCTGCGGGAAGCCGCCTTTAGCGATGGGATCGGTATAGAACAACATTCGCGGCAGATACATCAGCAACATCCCCACCGAATCGGTGAAGTAGTTCATGATGAAGCTGGCACCGCTGACAATGAACACCCAACCCAGCATCAGGAAGCTCAGGTAACTACGCACGTCACTGGCGATACGTACCCCTTTTTGCAGACCGCAGGCGACGCAAATGGCGTTGAGGATAATCCAGCAGGTAATGATGATAGCGTCCAGTTGCAGGGTATGCGGAATGCCAAACAACCATTGCATACACTCGGTCACCAGCGGCGTGGCAAGGCCCAGACTGGTACCCATCGCGAAGATCAAGGCGACGAGATAGAAGTTGTCGACGATGGTACCGAACAACCCTTTGGCATGTTTTTCACCCACCAGCGGCACCAGTGTCGAGCTGGGGCGAATCACTTCCATTTTGCGGACAAAGAAGAAGTAAGCGAAGGCGACAGAAAGGAAGCTGTAAGTGGCCCACGGCAGAGGTCCCCAGTGGAACAAGCTGTAAGCCAGCCCCAACTCTTTCGCCCCTGTCGAGTTCGGTTCTAAGCCAAACGGCGGGGTGGAGATGTAGTAGTAGATCTCAATCGATCCCCAGAACAGTACGGCAGCAGACGTACAGGAGGCGAACATCATAAAGATCCAACTGGCGGTGCTAAATTCTGGCGGTTCGTTACCTAAACGCTTTTTGGCATACGGGCCAAACACCAGCCAGAACCAACCGAAAAGCATCACTACCATATACCATTCAAATGCCCATCCCCATACATTGGTGACGTAACTGAATACAGCATTAATAACGACATTCGCTGCATCCAGATCTCTGACTGTAAGCCAACAAAGTATGCCGACGATAATTAACGGCGGAAAGAAAACCTTCGGTTCTATTCCCGTTTTTCTCTTTTCATTCTTCATGAGTTAATTCCACTGTGAAAACGAATATTTATTTTGCGTTCCCGTTTGTTTTATTTTTGTTAACATTTAATATAATTATTATTAACCTCGTGGACGCGTTAATGGCTAACTCATAATGGGTATTCAATTGGCTGCGTTCTGTGATGTTAGTCACAGTTTTTTATCGGGTAAAAACAGGGCGTTTTTGTGTAAATATTCATTGTTTATCAATGTGATGAGTTTGATTGTGAGTAAAAAAATAGCATCTGACTTTCAATATTGGTGATCCATAAAACAATATTGAAAATTTCTTTTTGCTACGCCATGTTTTCAATATTGGTGAGGAGCTTAACAATATTGAAAGTTGGATTTATCTGCGTGTGACATTTTCAATATTGGTGATTAAAGTTTTATTTCCAAATTAAAGGGCGTGATATCTGTAATTAACACCACCGATATGAACGACGTTTCCTTCATGATTTCTGGAGATGCAATGAAGATTATTACTTGCTATAAGTGCGTGCCTGATGAACAGGATATTGCGGTCAATAATGCTGATGGTTCGTTAGACTTCAGTAAAGCCGATGCCAAAATAAGCCAATACGATCTCAACGCTATTGAAGCGGCTTGCCAGCTAAAGCAACAGGCAGCAGAGGGGCAGGTGACGGCCTTAAGTGTGGGCGGTAAAGCCCTGACCAACGCCAAAGGGCGTAAAGATGTGCTATCGCGCGGTCCGGATGAACTGATTGTGGTGATTGATGACCAGTTCGAGCAGGCACTGCCGCAACAAACGGCGAGCGCACTGGCTGCAGCCGCCCAGAAAGCAGGCTTTGATTTGATCCTCTGTGGCGATGGTTCTTCCGACCTTTATGCCCAGCAGGTTGGTTTGCTGGTAGGCGAAATCCTCAATATTCCGGCAGTTAACGGCGTCAGCAAAATTATCTCCCTGACGGCAGATACCCTCACCGTTGAGCGCGAACTGGAAGATGAAACCGAAACCTTAAGCATTCCGCTGCCTGCGGTTGTTGCTGTTTCCACTGATATCAACTCCCCACAAATTCCTTCGATGAAAGCCATTCTCGGCGCGGCGAAAAAGCCAGTCCAGGTATGGTCGGCGGCGGATATCGGTTTTAACGCAGAGGCAGCCTGGTCAGAACAACAGGTTGCCGCGCCGAAACAGCGCGAGCGTCAGCGCATCGTGATTGAAGGCGACGGCGAAGAACAGATCGCCGCATTTGCTGAAAATCTTCGCAAAGTCATTTAATTACAGGGGATGCTATGAACACGTTTTCTCAAGTCTGGGTATTCAGCGATACCCCTTCTCGTCTGCCGGAACTGATGAACGGTGCGCAGGCTTTAGCTAATCAAATCAACACGTTCGTCCTCAATGATGCCGACGGCGCACAGGCAATCCAGCTCGGCGCTAATCATGTCTGGAAATTAAGCGGCAAACCGGACGAGCGGATGATCGAAGATTACGCCGGTGTCATGGCTGACACTATTCGCCAGCACGGCGCAGACGGTCTGGTGCTGTTGCCAAACACCCGTCGCGGCAAATTACTGGCAGCAAAACTGGGTTATCGCCTTAAAGCGGCGGTGTCTAACGATGCCAGCACCGTCAGCGTACAGGACGGTAAAGCGACAGTGAAACACATGGTTTACGGCGGTCTGGCGATTGGCGAAGAACGCATTGCCACGCCGTATGCGGTACTGACCATCAGCAGCGGCACGTTCGATGTGGCTCAGCCAGACGCGTCACGCACTGGCGAAACGCACACCGTGGAGTGGCAGGCTCCGGCTGTGGCGATTACCCGCACGGCAACCCAGGCGCGCCAGAGCAACAGCGTCGATCTCGACAAAGCCCGTCTGGTGGTCAGCGTCGGTCGCGGCATTGGCAGCAAAGAGAACATTGCGCTGGCAGAACAGCTTTGCAAGGCGATAGGTGCGGAGTTGGCCTGTTCTCGTCCGGTGGCGGAAAACGAAAAATGGATGGAGCACGAACGCTATGTCGGTATCTCCAACCTGATGCTGAAACCTGAACTGTACCTGGCGGTGGGGATCTCCGGGCAGATCCAGCACATGGTTGGCGCTAATGCGTCGCAAACCATTTTCGCCATCAACAAAGATAAAAATGCGCCGATCTTCCAGTACGCGGATTACGGCATTGTTGGCGACGCCGTGAAGATCCTTCCGGCACTGACCGCAGCTTTAGCGCGTTGATCCACTCTGGCAGGGCTGCATTTTGGCCCTGCTGCTGACAGGGAGCTCTTATGTCCGAAGATATCTTTGACGCCATCATCGTCGGTGCAGGGCTTGCCGGTTCGGTTGCCGCACTGGTGCTCGCCCGCGAAGGTGCGCAAGTGTTAGTTATCGAGCGAGGCAATTCCGCAGGTGCCAAGAACGTCACCGGCGGGCGTCTCTATGCCCACAGTCTGGAACACATTATTCCTGGTTTCGCTGACTCCGCCCCCGTAGAACGCCTGATCACCCATGAAAAACTCGCGTTTATGACGGAAAAGTCAGCGATGACTATGGACTACTGCAATGGCGACGAAACCTCGCCATCCCAGCGTTCTTACTCCGTTTTGCGTAGTAAATTTGATGCCTGGCTGATGGAGCAGGCCGAGGAAGCGGGCGCGCAGTTAATTACCGGGATCCGCGTCGATAACCTCGTACAGCGCGATGGCAAAGTTGTTGGCGTAGAAGCCGATGGCGATGTGATTGAAGCGAAAACGGTGATCCTTGCTGATGGGGTGAATTCCATCCTTGCCGAAAAGCTGGGGATGGCAAAACGCGTTAAACCGACGGATGTGGCGGTTGGCGTGAAGGAACTGATCGAGTTACCGAAGTCGGTTATCGAAGACCGTTTTCAGTTGCAGGGTAATCAGGGCGCGGCTTGCCTGTTTGCGGGATCACCCACCGATGGCCTGATGGGCGGCGGCTTTCTTTATACCAATGAAAACACTCTGTCGCTGGGGTTGGTTTGTGGTCTGCATCATCTGCATGACGCGAAAAAATCGGTGCCGCAAATGCTGGAAGATTTCAAACAACATCCGGCCGTTGCACCGCTGATCGCAGGCGGCAAGCTGGTGGAATATTCCGCTCACGTAGTGCCGGAAGCAGGCATCAACATGCTGCCGGAGCTGGTCGGTGACGGCGTACTGATTGCCGGTGATGCCGCCGGAATGTGTATGAACCTCGGTTTTACCATTCGCGGTATGGATCTGGCGATTGCCGCCGGGGAAGCCGCAGCAAAAACCGTGCTTTCAGCGATGAAAAGCGACGATTTCAGTAAGCAAAAACTCGCGGAATATCGTCAGCATCTTGAGAGTGGCCCGCTGCGCGATATGCGTATGTACCAGAAACTACCGGCGTTCCTTGATAACCCACGCATGTTTAACGGCTACCCGGAACTGGCGGTGGGCGTGGCGCGTGACCTGTTCACCATTGACGGCAGTGCGCCGGAACTGATGCGCAAGAAAATCCTCCGCCACGGCAAGAAAGTGGGCTTCATCAATCTGATCAAGGATGGCATGAAAGGAGTGACCGTTTTATGACTTCTCCCGTCAATGTGGACGTCAAACTGGGCGTCAATAAATTCAATGTCGATGAAGAGCATCCGCACATTGTTGTGAAGGCCGATGCCGATAAACAGGCGCTGGAGCTGCTGGTGAAAGCGTGCCCCGCAGGTCTGTACAAGAAGCAGGATGACGGCAGTGTGCGCTTCGATTACGCCGGATGTCTGGAGTGCGGCACCTGTCGCATTCTGGGGCTGGGGTCGGCGCTGGAACAGTGGGAATACCCGCGCGGCACCTTTGGTGTGGAGTTCCGTTACGGCTGATGTTGGTTTGATACGTAACGCCGCACTGACTCTCATTGCAAAAAACAGGAATAACCCATGCAACCGTCCAGAAACTTTGACGATCTCAAATTCTCCTCTATTCACCGCCGCATTTTGCTGTGGGGAAGCGGTGGTCCGTTTCTGGATGGTTATGTACTGGTAATGATTGGCGTGGCGCTGGAGCAACTGACTCCGGCGCTGAAACTGGACGCTGACTGGATTGGCTTGCTGGGCGCGGGAACGCTCGCCGGGCTGTTCGTTGGCACATCGCTGTTTGGCTATATCTCCGATAAAGTCGGACGGCGCAAAATGTTCCTCATCGATATCATCGCCATCGGCGTGATATCGGTGGCGACGATGTTTGTCTCATCCCCCGTCGAACTGTTAGTGATGCGGGTACTCATCGGCATTGTCATCGGTGCAGATTATCCCATCGCCACCTCAATGATCACCGAGTTCTCCAGTACCCGTCAGCGGGCGTTTTCCATCAGCTTTATTGCCGCGATGTGGTATGTCGGCGCGACCTGCGCCGATCTGGTCGGTTACTGGCTTTATGATGTGGAAGGCGGCTGGCGCTGGATGCTGGGTAGCGCAGCGATCCCCTGTTTGTTGATTTTGATTGGTCGATTCGAACTGCCTGAATCTCCCCGCTGGTTGTTACGCAAAGGGCGAGTAAAAGAGTGCGAAGAGATGATGATCAAACTGTTTGGCGAACCGGTGGCTTTCGAGGAAGAGCAGCCGCAGCAAACCCGTTTTCGCGATCTGTTTAATCGCCGCCATTTTCCTTTTGTTCTGTTTGTTGCCGCCATCTGGACCTGCCAGGTGATCCCAATGTTCGCCATTTACACCTTTGGCCCGCAAATCGTTGGTTTGTTGGGATTGGGGGTTGGCAAAAATGCGGCGCTGGGGAATGTGGTGATTAGCCTGTTCTTTATGCTCGGCTGTATTCCGCCGATGCTGTGGCTAAACACTGCCGGACGGCGTCCATTGTTGATTGGCAGTTTTGCCATGATGACGCTGGCGCTGGCGGTTTTGGGGCTGATCCCGGATATGGGGATCTGGCTGGTAGTGATGGCATTTGCGGTGTATGCCTTTTTCTCCGGTGGGCCGGGTAATTTGCAGTGGCTCTATCCTAATGAACTCTTCCCGACGGATATCCGCGCCTCTGCCGTGGGCGTGATTATGTCCTTAAGCCGTATTGGCACCATTGTTTCGACCTGGGCACTGCCAATCTTTATCAATAATTACGGCATCAGTAGCACCATGCTGATGGGGGCGGGTATCTCGCTGTTTGGCTTGTTGATTTCCGTAGCGTTTGCCCCGGAGACTCGAGGGATGTCACTGGCGCAGACCAGCAATATGACGATCCGCGGGCAGAGAATGGGGTAATTTGTTCAGATTTCTCTCTTTTCTGAATCAATATTATTGACTATAAGCCGCGTGAATATATGACTACACTTTGTGGGAAAACAAAGGCGTAATCACGCGGGCTACCTATGATTCTTATAATTTATGCGCATCCGTATCCGCATCATTCCCATGCGAATAAACGGATGCTTGAACAGGCAAGGACGCTGGAAGGCGTCGAAATTCGCTCTCTTTATCAACTCTATCCTGACTTCAATATCGATATTGCCGCCGAGCAGGAGGCGCTGTCTCGCGCCGATCTGATCGTCTGGCAGCACCCGATGCAGTGGTACAGCATTCCACCGCTCCTCAAACTTTGGATCGATAAAGTTTTCTCGCACGGCTGGGCTTACGGTCACGGCGGTACGGCGCTGCATGGCAAACATTTGCTGTGGGCGGTGACGACCGGCGGCGGGGAAAGCCATTTTGAGATTGGTGCGCATCCGGGCTTTGATGTGCTGTCACAGCCGCTACAGGCGACGGCAATCTACTGCGGGCTGAACTGGCTGCCACCGTTTGCCATGCACTGCACCTTTATTTGTGACGACGAAACCCTCGAAGGGCAGGCGCGGCACTATAAGCAACGTCTGCTGGAATGGCAGGAGGCACATCATGGATAGCCATACGCTGATTCAGGCGCTGATTTATCTCGGTTCGGCGGCGCTGATTGTCCCCATTGCGGTACGTCTTGGTCTGGGATCGGTACTTGGCTACCTGATCGCGGGTTGTATTATTGGCCCGTGGGGGCTGCGACTGGTGACCGATGCCGAATCTATCCTGCACTTTGCCGAGATTGGCGTGGTGCTGATGCTGTTTATTATCGGCCTCGAACTCGATCCACAAAGGCTGTGGAAGCTGCGTGCGGCAGTGTTCGGCGGTGGCGCATTGCAGATGGTGATTTGCGGCGGCCTGCTGGGGCTGTTCTGTATGTTACTTGGGCTGCGCTGGCAGGTCGCGGAATTGATCGGCATGACGCTGGCGCTCTCCTCTACGGCAATTGCCATGCAGGCGATGAATGAACGCAATCTGATGGTGACGCAAATGGGCCGCAGTGCCTTTGCGGTGCTGCTGTTCCAGGATATCGCGGCGATCCCGCTGGTGGCGATGATCCCGCTACTGGCGGCGAGCAGTGCCTCGACGACGATGGGCGCATTTGCTCTCTCGGCGTTAAAAGTGGCGGGCGCGCTGGCGCTGGTGGTATTGCTGGGGCGCTATGTCACGCGTCCGGCACTGCGTTTTGTTGCCCGCTCTGGCTTGCGGGAAGTGTTTAGTGCCGTGGCGTTATTCCTCGTGTTTGGCTTTGGTTTGCTGCTGGAAGAGGTCGGCTTGTCGATGGCGATGGGCGCGTTTCTGGCGGGCGTACTGCTGGCAAGCTCGGAATATCGTCATGCGCTGGAAAGCGATATCGAACCCTTTAAAGGTTTGCTGCTGGGGCTGTTTTTCATTGGCGTTGGCATGTCGATAGACTTTGGCACGCTGCTTGAAAATCCATTGCGCATTGTCATTTTGCTGCTCGGTTTCCTCATCATCAAAATCGCCATGTTGTGGCTGATTGCCCGACCGTTGCAGGTGCCAAATAAACAGCGTCGCTGGTTTGCGGTGTTGTTAGGGCAGGGTAGTGAGTTTGCCTTTGTGGTATTTGGTGCGGCGCAGATGGCGAATGTGCTGGAGCCGGAGTGGGCGAAATCGCTGACCCTGGCGGTGGCACTGTCGATGGCGGCAACGCCGATTCTGCTGGTGATCCTCAATCGCCTTGAGCAATCTTCTACTGAAGAGGCGCGTGAAGCCGATGAGATCGACGAAGAACAGCCGCGGGTAATCATTGCCGGATTCGGTCGTTTTGGGCAGATCACCGGACGTTTACTGCTCTCCAGCGGGGTGAAAATGGTGGTGCTCGATCACGATCCGGACCATATCGAAACCTTGCGTAAATTTGGTATGAAAGTGTTTTATGGCGATGCCACGCGGATGGATTTACTGGAATCTGCCGGAGCGGCGAAAGCGGAAGTGCTGATTAACGCCATCGACGATCCGCAAACCAACCTGCAACTGACAGAGATGGTGAAAGAACATTTCCCGCATTTGCAGATTATTGCCCGCGCCCGCGATGTCGACCACTACATTCGTTTGCGTCAGGCAGGCGTTGAAAAGCCGGAGCGTGAAACCTTCGAAGGTGCGCTCAAAACCGGGCGTCTGGCACTGGAAAGTTTAGGTCTGGGGCCGTATGAAGCGCGAGAACGTGCCGATGTGTTCCGCCGCTTTAATATTCAGATGGTGGAAGAGATGGCAATGGTTGAGAACGACACCAAAGCCCGCGCGGCGGTCTATAAACGCACCAGCGCGATGTTAAGTGAGATCATTACCGAAGACCGCGAACATCTGTCATTAATTCAACGACATGGCTGGCAGGGAACCGAAGAAGGGAAACATACCGGCAACATGGCGGATGAACCGGAAACGAAACCCTCATCCTAATAAAGAGTGACGTAAATCACACTTTACAGCTAACTAATTGTTTTTATTTCATTGTAATGCGGCGAGTCCAGGGAGAGAGCGTGGACTCGCCAGCAGAATATAAAATTTTCCTCAACATCATCCTCGCACCAGTCGACGACGGTTTACGCTTTACGTATAGTGGCGACAATTTTTTTTATCGGGAAATCTCAATGATCAGTCTGATTGCGGCGTTAGCGGTAGATCGCGTTATCGGCATGGAAAACGCCATGCCGTGGAACCTGCCTGCCGATCTCGCCTGGTTTAAACGCAACACCTTAAATAAACCCGTGATTATGGGCCGCCATACCTGGGAATCCATCGGTCGTCCGCTGCCAGGACGCAAAAATATTATCCTCAGCAGTCAACCGGGTACGGACGATCGCGTAACGTGGGTGAAGTCGGTGGATGAAGCCATCGCGGCGTGTGGTGACGTACCAGAAATCATGGTGATTGGCGGTGGTCGCGTTTATGAGCAGTTCCTGCCCAAAGCGCAAAAACTGTATCTGACGCATATCGACGCAGAAGTGGAAGGCGACACCCATTTCCCGGATTACGAGCCGGATGACTGGGAATCGGTATTCAGCGAATTCCACGACGCTGATGCGCAGAACTCTCACAGCTATTGCTTTGAGATTCTGGAGCGGCGGTAAGTTTTTGCTATGACTACAAATTGAACGATAAGACGTCTGATTTTACCAGTGAGCGCGATTTTGTGAGTCGCACTCATTGCGTAGGTCTAAACCCTCAAGCCACTCTACAGTGGACTGAAGTAAACGAGGATGCCATCTCGGCATTAAATGAACTTGCAGAAGAAACAGGATGTTTCTCTGATGAGTACCGGAAATTTTAAGTTTTTAAACTCTGCTATTTCTGTACAGAAGTCAGAATGTTGAGTATCTGCTAAATACTTTCTTTTTGGTCTGTCGTCTGGCGATGTATTTTAGATTGTTACACATCACATCGTAGTTAGATAACATCAGCAAAGTGTTTTTTGAATAATCGAATCCAGGTTTGGTCATCAAAAACATCGCCGATGATGTCAGGGATTTCAATTATTCGAAGATCGTCAGGACTGGAAAGTAGCAGTTCAAGCAATTCTTTAGCGGGTAACTGCTGGGTATAGGGAATAGTTTCTGGCGGATAAAGCTGCTTAAGTTGCTGCCAGATATCAATGAGTTGGGTCGTTTTACTTTCTGTTATCCATACATCTTCAGCCATCCTGGTTATGTTCATTATTGACTGCTGAGAGACAGAACAGAAGAAGCCGTAGTCGACAGCAACGCTGATGCACTCACAAAGAAAAGCGATTCGCCTGCGATGCCAGGTTCGCTGCTCAGCAAACGGGGGGTCATCTGCTTCGTCAATCATTTCCAGAATAATTTCTCTGGTATTAAGCCCGGCGTTGATTTGTCGCACTTAGATATTTTCCGCTTAATAGGCGCGTATTTGTCTCAGGAATTTTTCATTCCCCAAGCCTTTCTTGCAGTTGCACTAACAGGATAAATTTTTTCTGGCGGCAGGAAGGATTTCGCCTGTGTTGTTTTACCGTTTATCAAAAGGTTATGACACTTTCGCACCAGCGGCGTCAGATCATCAATGGCAACAATGGCGTCTTCGTTAAATTGACTGATCAAGTTACGAGAAATACCAAGCTGTAATGATCGGTGCTCCAGTTTTTTGCCATTTATGCTGCGTTCTGGGTCCCACTGAACATATACATTTGCTTGCGCAAATAACGTTTCCCAAACTCCTGCATGTGGATAGACATGGGCTTCCGGCGTGGTTAGCACCGCTTGTTCCAGCAATGTATCAAAGAAGGTGCGTTTGATTCGGATTGCGAGAATGCGTTGTTGATCTTTTTTCAGTCCCCAGTTGCTACGCTCCATCATCCACATAAAAGAGGGTTTAATCCAGGTCATGCGGTTGAATGAAAAAGGTGCGCCAAATCGCCCGTCACGTACGGCGACGTCAGCGATTGCATCATTGTAAGCCTGATAAACCGTGATGGTGTGCTGATTGTAATCAGCACGTATTTCAAAATAGTCAGCCATTATTCCTCCCTGAATGGTAAAGCGTTAAGACGCGGCCGCCTCTCCCTCACCCATATCTTTATGCCGATTCGACGGCTGGACAA
The DNA here is from genome assembly GCF_046486595.1 of Escherichia sp. WS3063. Classification (NCBI taxonomy): domain Bacteria; kingdom Pseudomonadati; phylum Pseudomonadota; class Gammaproteobacteria; order Enterobacterales; family Enterobacteriaceae; genus Escherichia; species Escherichia sp. WS3063. The sequence goes on along the minus strand of NZ_JBJQKY010000002.1, from coordinate 8,343 downwards.
AATACTGTTTATCTTCCCAGCGCAGGCAGGTTAATGTCCCGCCCCAACAGCAGCCGGTATCCAGCGCGTAAATACCTTCCGGCGTACCTTTGCCCTCCAGCGATGCCCAGTGACCAAAGGCGATGCTGTACTCTTCAGCGACGGGGCCAGGAATCGCAAACCACGGTTTCAGTGGGGCAGGGGCCTCTTCCGGCGATTCTTTGCTGTACATATCCAGTTGACCGTTCGGGAAGCAAAAACGCATACGGGTAAAGGCGTTGGTGATAAAACGCAGTCTTCCCAGCCCCCGCAATTCCGGTGACCAGTTATTTGGCATATCGCCGTACATGGCATCAAGGAAGAAGGGATAGGAGTCACTCGACAGCACCGCTTCTACATCGCGCGCGCACTCTTTGGCGGTCTGCAGATCCCACTGCGGCGTGATCCCGGCGTGGGCCATCACCAGCTTTTTCTCTTCGTCGATTTGCAGCAAAGGCTGGCGACGCAGCCAGTTAAGCAGCTCGTCGGCATCCGGCGCTTCCAGCAGCGGTGTCAGGCGATCTTTCGGTTTATTGCGGCTGATCCCGGCAAATACCGCCAGCAGATGCAGATCGTGATTGCCCAGCACCAGACGTACGCTGTCGCCTAAGGATTTCACATAGCGCAGAACATCCAGCGAACCCGGGCCGCGCGCGACCAGATCGCCCGTCAGCCAGAGGGTATCTTTCCCAGGGGTAAATTCTACTTTATGCAGCAATGCGATCAGTTCATCGTAACAACCATGAACGTCGCCAATAAGGTATGTCGCCATATTCTTTTAATGAATGAGTGTGGGAACGGCGAGTCGGAATACGGGAATGTCGATGCTGAAAGGGACGCCATTTTCATCGATCATTTCGTAGTGACCCTGCATGGTGCCCAGCGGGGTTTCAATGATTGCACCGCTGGTGTACTGGTACTCTTCGCCAGGCGCGATAAGTGGCTGGACGCCAACCACTCCTTCGCCCTGGACTTCGGTTTCACGGCCATTGCCATTGGTGATCAGCCAGTAACGCCCCAACAACTGCACTGGCGCTCGCCCCAGATTGCGTATGGTTACGGTATAAGCAAAAACGTAACGTTCATTATCAGGTGAAGATTGGGCCTCAATGTAGACGCTTTGAACCTGAATACACACTCGGGGCGAATTGATCATCGTTAACTCTCCTGCAAAGGCGCGTTCTCCGCCAGATAGTTCGCCATCTGGCAATATTGCGCGACAGAGATATTTTCCGCTCGCATCGCCGGGTCGATCCCCATTCCGGTTAACACCTCGACGCTAAACAGGTTGCCGAGGCTGTTACGAATGGTTTTACGACGCTGGTTAAAGGCTTCGGTGGTGATGCGGCTCAACACGCGAACATCTTTAACCGGGTGAGGCATCGTTGCATGAGGGACCAGGCGCACGACGGCGGAATCCACTTTGGGTGGTGGTGTAAAGGCTGACGGCGGAACTTCCAGCACCGGGATCACGTTGCAATAGTATTGCGCCATGACGCTTAATCGACCATACGCTTTGCTGTTCGGTCCTGCAACCAGACGATTCACCACCTCTTTTTGCAACATAAAGTGCATGTCGGCAATGGCATCAGTATAGCTAAACAGATGGAACATCAACGGCGTGGAGATGTTATAAGGCAGGTTGCCGAAAACACGCAGCGGCTGACCCATTTTCTCGGCCAGTTCGCCAAAGTTAAAGGTCATCGCATCCTGCTGATAAATCGTCAGTTTCGGGCCTAAGAATGGATGCGTTTGTAGACGTGCCGCCAGATCGCGGTCAAGTTCGATGACCGTCAGCTGGTCCAGACGTTCGCCGACCGGTTCGGTCAATGCCGCCAGACCGGGGCCGATTTCGACCATCGCCTGGCCCTTCTGCGGGTTAATGGCAGAAACAATGCTGTCGATCACGAACTGATCGTTGAGAAAGTTTTGCCCGAAGCGTTTACGGGCTAAGTGGCCCTGGTGGACTCGATTATTCATTGGGTGTTAACAATCATTTTGATGGCGAGATTAAGCGCCGTAATAAAACTGCCGACATCGGCTTTGCCACGTCCCGCCAGTTCAAGCGCGGTGCCGTGGTCCACTGATGTGCGAATAAAGGGCAGGCCCAGCGTAATGTTCACACCGCGCCCGAAGCCCTGGTATTTTAGCACGGGAAGACCCTGATCGTGGTACATCGCCAGCACGGCGTCGGCGTTATCGAGATATTTCGGCTGAAACAGGGTATCGGCAGGCAGCGGCCCGTTGAGTTTCATCCCCTGCGCCCGCAGCTCGTCGAGCACCGGAATAATGGTGTCTATCTCTTCCGTACCCATATGACCGCCTTCGCCCGCGTGCGGATTCAGCCCGCAGACCAGAATGCGCGGTTCGGCAATACCAAATTTGGTCCGCAAATCGTGATGCAAAATAGCAATCACTTCGTGCAAAAGCGCAGGGGTGATAGCATCTGCGATATCGCGCAGCGGTAAATGCGTCGTTGCCAGCGCCACGCGAAGTTCTTCGGTTGCCAGCATCATCACCACTTTTTTCGCCTGCGAACGCTCTTCGAAAAACTCGGTATGACCGGTAAACGGAATGCCTGCGTCGTTAATGACGCCTTTATGCACGGGGCCTGTGATCAGCGCAGCAAATTCACCGTTCAGACAGCCATCACACGCTCGCGCCAGCGTTTCCACCACATAATGCCCATTTTCAACCGCTAACTGCCCCGCAGTGACAGATTCACGTAGCGCGACAGGAAGTAGCGTTAATGTGCCCGCAGTTTGCGGTTGTGCAGGGGAGTTGGGGGAATAAGGGCGGAGGGTGAGCGGCAAACCGAGCATCGCTGCCCGGTCGGTAAGGAGAGTGGCATCGGCACAAACAACCAGTTCGACCGGCCACTCACGCTGTGCAAGCTGGACAATTAAGTCCGGGCCAATCCCGGCGGGCTCGCCGGGAGTGATCACAACACGTTGGGTTTTAACCATTAGTTGCTCAGGATTTTAACGTAGGCGCTGGCACGTTGTTCTTGCATCCAGCTTGCTGCTTCTTCCGAGAACTTACGGTTCATCAGCATGCGGTACGCACGATCTTTCTGCGCCGCGTCGGTTTTATCGACATTACGGGTATCCAGTAGTTCGATTAAATGCCAGCCGAATGAAGAGTGAACCGGTGCACTCATTTGACCTTTGTTCAGGCGGGTCAGGGCGTCACGGAAGGCCGGATCGAAAATATCTGGTGTAGCCCAACCGAGATCACCGCCCTGGTTAGCAGAGCCTGGATCCTGAGAGAACTCTTTCGCTGCGGCAGCAAAAGTCGTTTTACCACTCTTGATATCGGCAGCAATCTGTTCCAGTTTCACGCGGGCCTGTTCGTCAGTCATGATCGGCGACGGTTTCAGCAGAATATGGCGAGCATGAACTTCGGTCACCGAGATATTTTTGCTTTCGCCGCGCAGGTCGTTAACTTTCAGAATATGGAAGCCAACGCCGGAACGAATCGGGCCAACAATGTCGCCTTTCTTCGCGGTGCTTAATGCCTGGGCGAAGATCCCCGGCAACTCCTGAATACGGCCCCAGCCCATCTGGCCGCCGTTCAGCGCCTGCTGGTCGGCAGAATGAGCAATCGCCAGCTTACCGAAATCAGCGCCGTTACGCGCCTGATCGACAATGGCACGCGCCTGGCTTTCCGCTTCGTTCACTTGATCAGAGGTCGGGTTTTCCGGCAGCGGGATCAGGATGTGGCTCAGGTTCAGCTCAGTGCTGGCGTCGTTTTGGTTACCCACCTGCTGCGCCAGGGATTCGACTTCCTGCGGCAGGATGGTGATGCGACGACGCACCTCGTTGTTACGCACTTCAGAGATAATCATCTCTTTGCGGATCTGGTTACGATAGGTGTTGTAGTTCAGACCATCGTAAGCCAGACGGCTGCGCATCTGATCCAGCGTCATGTTGTTCTGTTTCGCGATGTTAGCAATCGCCTGATCCAGCTGCTCATCGGAGATTTTCACTCCCATTTTCTGCCCCATCTGCAGGATGATTTGATCCATGATCAAACGTTCCATGATTTGGTGGCGCAGCGTCGCGTCATCAGGAAGTTGCTGCCTTGCCTGAGCAGCGTTCAGTTTTACCGACTGCATTAATCCATCAACGTCGCTTTCCAGCACGACGCCGTTATTGACGACGGCTGCGACTTTATCGACTACCTGGGGGGCAGCGAAACTGGTATTCGCGATCATGGCGATACCGAGAAGCAGCGTTTTCCAGTTCTTCATACTTTTTCCATTTCAATTAACCGCACTGCGGATTACGTGGTAAATCAACAAATCACAAAGTGTTTTGATACGGCAGAATGTTCGAACGCAGCATCTCTTGCGTACCCAGACCGTAGTTGGAGCTCAGGCCGCGAAGTTCGATGTTAAAGCCGATTGCGTTGTCATATACCGCATGTTGTTTATCGTTATCCCAACCGTTCAGCTTCCGCTCGTAACCGACGCGAATTGCATAGCAGCAGGAGCTGTATTGCACACCTAACATAGAGTCGGCTTGCTTGTTCGCATTGGTGTCGTAATAGTAGGCCCCAACAATTGACCAACGATCGGCAATTGGCCAGCTGGCGACGGCACCTACCTGTGAAATACCATTCTTATATTGCTCAGCTGTGGAATAGTACTTAGGCAGCGTAGCCTGAATATATTCCGGGCTGGCGTAACGGTAATTCAGCTGTACCAGACGGTCTTCATCCCGACGGTATTCAATGCTGGAGTTACTGGTCGCTACGTTATCCAGACGTGTATCGTACTGAATCCCGCCACGCAATCCCCAACGCTCGGAGATACGCCAGTAAGTATCGCCTGCCCACACCAGCGAGCCCGTTTTGTCGTCATTCTCCCATGTTATGTTGTCATCGCCAGTGCGAGACTCCGTGAAATAGTAGATTTGACCAACGGAAATATTAAAACGTTCAACGGCTGCATCATCATATACGCGAGTTGTGATACCGGTCGTGACCTGGTTCGCGGAAGCTATACGGTCAAGACCGCCATAAGTCCGGTCCCGGAACAGGCCCGAGTAATCGGATTGCAGCAAGGAGGAGTCGTAGTTATAGATGTCGCTCTGATCGCGATACGGTACATACAGGTATTGCGCGCGCGGCTCCAGCGTTTGGGTATAACCCGGCGCCAGCATTTCCATATCACGTTCGAAGACCATTTTGCCGTCAACTTTAAATTGCGGCATTACGCGGTTAACAGAATCAGCCAGCTTATTGTTTTGTGGGTTGCTGTTATACCAGTCGAGATTGGTCTGCTGATAATGGGTCGCCAGCAGCTTCGCTTCGGTATTGATACTGCCCCAGGTGTTAGATAACGGCAGGTTGATCGTCGGCTCCAGATGAACGCGAGTAGCCTCCGGCATATTGCTGTTTGTATTAACAAAATGCACTGCCTGACCATAAACACGGGTATCAAACGGGCCGAGATCGTTATGGTAGTAGTTGACGTCTAACTGCGGTTCAGCGGCATAGCTGTTGCCACTGGTATCATCAAAAACCTGGAATTGTTTAGTCGAAAGCGTGGCGTCAAAGTTCTGCACCGCATAGCCCACGCTGAATTTTTGCGTGGCGTAGCCATCGGTACTGGAACCATATTTATTATCAAAATCATTGAAATAGGTCGGGTCGCTGACTTTGGTGTAGTCGATGTTAAAGCGCCAAACCTGATCCATCACTCCGGAGTGTTGCCAGTAGAACAACCAACGGCGTGAATTGCTATCTTCTGGATGTTCATCTTCATAGACTTTATCCGAAGGCAGATAGTCCAGTTCCATCAAGCCTGCGCCCGCCTGGGTGAGATAACGGAATTCGTTTTCCCACATAATGTTGCCACGACGATGCATATAATGCGGCGTGATGGTGGCATCCATATTTGGCGCGATGTTCCAGTAATACGGCAGGTAGAACTCAAAGTAGTTGGTGGTGGTGTACTTGGCGTTCGGGATCAAGAAACCAGAGCGACGTTTGTCACCCACCGGCAACTGCAAATAGGGGCTATAAAAGATCGGTACCGGACCCACCTTAAAGCGGGCGTTCCAGATCTCCGCAACTTGTTCTTCGCGGTCATGAATAATTTCGCTACCTACCACGCTCCAGGTGTCAGAACCCGGCAGACAGGAGGTAAAGCTACCGTTATCCAGAATGGTATAGCGGTTTTCGCCACGTTGTTTCATCAGGTCCGCTTTACCGCGACCCTGGCGACCCACCATCTGGTAATCACCCTCCCAGACGTTGGTATCTTTGGTGTTCAGATTCGCCCAGCCTTTCGGCCCTTTGAGGATCACCTGGTTATCGTCGTAATGGACATTACCGAGCGCATCAACGGTACGTACCGGCTCCGGTTGTCCTGGTGCCTCTTTTTGATGGAGCTGCACTTCGTCGGCCTGCAGACGGCTGTTACCCTGCATGATATCCACGCTGCCAGTAAACACGGCGTCATCCGGGTAGTCCCCTTTCGCGTGGTCAGCATTGATAGTCACGGGTAAGTCATTGGTATCGCCCTGTACCAGAGGACGGTCATAGCTTGGCACGCCCAACATGCACTGTGAGGCGAGGTCGGCTGCCAGTCCCTGTTGACTATAAAGGGCGGTGGCAATCATGGTGGCCAGGAGAGTGGGGATACGTTTTTTCATACGTTGATTTTATTGTTCCATCATCGGTAACGTTGCGCGTGACAAACGGTCAGAGACTAACGTACTCGTCATCTCTACGCTAGTGTTAATCCTGTCCGAATAGCGTCAGTGGTGTTAGGCACGGCATTGAATGACAGGTATGATAATGCAAATTATAGGCGATGTCCCACAATTGACCGCAGCCGGAAAACGGTAAAAGCACCTTTATATTGTGGGAGATAGCCCTGATATCCGTGTGTCGATTTGGGGAATATATGCAGTATTGGGGAAAAATCATTGGCGTGGCCGTGGCCTTACTGATGGGCGGCGGCTTTTGGGGCGTAGTGTTAGGCCTGTTAATTGGCCATATGTTTGATAAAGCCCGTAGCCGTAAAATGGCGTGGTTCGCCAACCAGCGTGAGCGTCAGGCGCTGTTTTTTGCCACCACTTTTGAAGTGATGGGGCATTTAACCAAATCCAAAGGTCGCGTCACGGAGGCTGATATTCATATCGCCAGCCAGTTGATGGACCGAATGAACCTGCATGGCGCTTCCCGTACTGCGGCGCAAAACGCGTTCCGGGTGGGAAAATCAGACAATTACCCGCTGCGCGAAAAGATGCGCCAGTTTCGCAGTGTTTGCTTTGGTCGTTTTGACTTAATTCGTATGTTTCTGGAGATCCAGATTCAGGCGGCGTTTGCTGATGGTTCACTGCACCCGAATGAACGGGCGGTGCTGTATGTCATTGCCGAAGAGTTAGGCATCTCCCGCGCCCAGTTTGACCAGTTTTTGCGCATGATGCAGGGCGGGGCGCAGTTTGGCGGCGGTTATCAGCAGCAATCTGGCGGTGGTAACTGGCAACAAACCCAGCGTGGCCCGACGCTGGAAGATGCCTGTAATGTGCTGGGCGTGAAGCCGACGGATGATGCGACCACCATCAAACGTGCCTACCGTAAGCTGATGAGTGAACACCATCCCGATAAGTTGGTGGCGAAAGGTTTACCGCCAGAGATGATGGAGATGGCGAAGCAGAAAGCGCAGGAAATTCAGCAGGCCTATGAGCTGATAAAACAGCAGAAAGGGTTTAAATAAGTTTCAACGTGTAGATACTGTTATGGCCTGCAAGTTTTTTCCTGGTCCGGTTTCCCGGATTGCAGGCATGCCAGACACAGCGCCGTCAGGCGCTGTTGTTTCATCCCTTCCGCGATTTTTACGCCGCTACCGGATTATGCCGTGACGCATCGAACGGCACGCCTGACTTCAGCACTCCATACGCCACCTGTGCCAGCTTGCGCATCATCGCGCCGAGAATCACTTTTCCTTTCTTGCCATTAGCCGCCAGACGGTCACGGAACATCCGTCCCCACTCAGTCTTACTGGTGGCTACCATTGCCGGCATATACAACGCCCTGCGAAGCGACACATGTCCGGCTTTACTCAACCGGCTTGCCCCTCTCACACTACTGCCTGATTCATAACGCCGTGGTGTCAGACCCGCAAAAGCGGCGAACTGTCTGGCATGGGCGAAACGGTCCTTCAGACCAATGTAAGCCAGCAATACCGCAGATGTTTTTTCTCCGATACCCGGGATACTTTCCAGCAGTTTCCTGCGGTGTTTCATATCCGGATCATCGTCTGTCAGGTCTTTTATCTGCTTCTCAAGACGCTTCAGCTCTGCTTCAAGC